>JBKJZR010000065.1:0-18064 GCA_046715035.1 Burkholderiales bacterium
ATCCGCTCACCAACATCTACAACTTCGGCGTGCACCATCACCATCGCCATATCACGCTCAGCGGGCATCTTTTCGGCGGCACGGTGATGGTATGCAACGAGTCGCATTACCAGGGCTGGCCGCGCGACTTGCGCGACGCCGTCGACGAGGCGGCGCGCGCCGCCTCAGCCGAGCAGCGGCGGCTGGCCGCTGCCGAGGACGCGGAGATCCTGGCCCGGCTCGACCCCCGCGAAAACGAACTGATACGTCTCACGGACGCCGAGCATGCTGCATTCGTCGATGCCGTGCAGCCTGTAATCGCCAAGTACCGCGAGGAACTCGATCCGAAGCTGTTCGCTTATCTTGAGTGAATGAGCTGCAAGAACGACGAAACACACGCTGAATGTGTAGCGCCTAATCTTCTATTCTATATAATGGCGTGCACGCTCTAGACCACCAAGAGACCCCCCCCGGCTCTACCGGGTGGCGATAGGCGTTTTGCTTTTCCGGAAGTCGCCGTGGCGGTAACGGCATCGCGAGTCGACAGTAGTGGATGCGACGGCGATAGAAAAATAGATCGGAAAGCAAGATTGGGCCGGGAATGCGTGTGCCAAGTTGCATTTCTCGGAAGTGATGAGCGAAGCAGGTATGCGAAGTTGAGACGCAAGGGGTTTGGGCATTCGGTCATCCTATGGGGAATGAACTTGCCCCCGAATTTTGGTGCCGCGTTAGTGGCCCTTTAGCCGCTTTGAGAGGCTCACGTCTAAAGCCCCCGGCTTTGCCGGGGATATTCACCCTGCGCGCTCGTTGACCGGTAATGGGCACCCGCCCGATGGAACGACAGGGAAAAAAACATGCAACCTCTGGCCGCTGTGTTCATCAGCTCGTGCTTGGCGCTTTCGATCGGCACGGCGACTCCCTCTCATGCCCAGGCGCCTATACGGATCGGCGCCTCTCTTTCCCAGACGGGTTCGTTCGCCAATCTCGGACAGAATCAGCTCCGCGGCTACCAGCTTTGCATCAAGCACGCCAACGAGAAGGCAGGCGTTCTAGGGCGCAAAGTGGAACTCGTTGTAGAGGACGATCAGTCGCAGGCTGCCACGGCCGTGAAGATCTACGAGAAGCTCATCACGCAAGACAAGGTCAATGCGATCCTCGGCCCGTACTCCTCGCCTATCACGGAGGCCGTGGCCGACGTAAGCGAGAAGTACCGGCTGCCCATGGTCGCGCCAAACGCTTCCGCGACCGCGATATTCAAGAAGGGACGCAAGTTCGTCTTCATGGCGACTTCCCCTGCCGAGGTCTATCTCGAAGGCCTCATTGACATAGCCGCCAAGCGGGGACTGAAAACCGTGGCGGTCATCAGCGAAGACACGCTTTTCACGAATGCATCGGCTCAGGGCGCCGTGGAGTTGGCGAAAAAGAAGGGCCTCCAGGTGGTGCTGGCCGAGGCTTATCCGAAGGGCACAACCGACTTCACGGCGCTCGTGCGCAAGCTTCGCGCGGCGAACCCGGATGTCGTGGCCGCGGCGACATACTTCGACGACGCAGTCGCCATTACGCGTGCTCTCAAAGCGCTTGACGTCAACCCGAAGCTCTTCGGCGTCACTGTGGGCGGAGACCTCCCCAAGTTCTACGAGACGCTGGGGCGAGACGCGGAACTCGTCTACGGCGCTTCGCAGTGGGAGGCGGAGTTGGTGACGCTCCGCGCCGGCGGCTTGGTGCCGATCGCGCGCCAATATCCCGGTGCCAAGGAATTCGTCGAGGCACACCGGCGGGAGTTCCCGGGCGCCGATCTGTCCTATCACTCCGCCGCAGGTTACGGCGGCTGCCAGGTGCTGCTGGAGGCCCTCCGGCTCGCCGGCTCTCTCGAAGGCGAAAAGGTGCGCGGGGCCATGCTGAAGCTCGATTACCACAATGTTTACGGCGGATTCAAGGTCGACCCGGACGGGTTACAGATCACGCACAAAATGATCACGTTCCAGTGGCAGGACGGCAAGAAGGTTATCGTCTGGCCCGACGAGCTCGCGCCGGGGACGCCTCGCTTTCCGACGCCGCCCTGGAGTCAGCGGAAGTGATCGGCGGCGGCGAAGCGCACCGCTGGCGGCTGGCACTGCGGCGTTGAGGATTTCATGTTCATTAACACAGTAGGACTACTGAAATAAGGAAACACGCAAATGCAGCCCCGAGCAGTTATTTTTACCGTTGCGTTCATGGCACTCGTCGTGGTTGCCACGATTGCACCGGTGCAGGCGCAGCAGGCGCCGATCAAGATCGGTGTTTCAGTCTCACGGACCGGTGCTTACGCCGAGCTCGGGCAAACCGTTCACCGCGGCCAGTCTCTGTGCGTCAAGCAGGCGAATGAACGCGGAGGCGTGCTCGGTCGACGTCTGGAGCTCCTCTCCGAGGACGACCAGTCTCAGCCCGCGACCGCCGTTCGCATTTACGAGAAGCTGATCGCGCAAGATAAGGTCGACGCGGTCTTTTCGCCGTACTCCTCTCCGATTACGGAAGCCGTGGCGGCTGTGACCGAGAAACACAAGTTGCCGATGGTCGGCTGCTGTGCTGCGTCGACTGCCATTTTCAAGAAAGGCAAGCGATTCATCTTCATGCTGCTTTCCCCAGGAGACGTGTACCTCGAGGGGTTGGTCGACATAGCGGCCAAGCGTGGGTTGAAAACCATCGCGGTCATTCACGAGGATACGATTTTTCCGAAGACGATCGCGCAGGGAACGGTGGAGCTCGCGAAGAAGCGCGGACTTCAGGTGACCGCGGTCGAGGCCTATCCGGCGAAGACCAAGGACTTTTCCGCCATCCTCGGGCGGGTGAAAGCGGCCAATCCGGATATCATCGCCGCGGCCACCTACTTCGACGACTCGATTGCGATCGCGAGCCAGATGAAAGATCTCACCATAAACGCGAAGATGTTTGCTGTCACGGTCGGCGGGGATTTTCCGAAGTTCTACGAGACGCTCGGCAAGACTGCGGAGTTCGTCTATGGCGCATCGCAGTGGGAGCCCGAATTGGTGACCTTGCGGGCGGGTGGTCTCGTGCCGATCGCGCGGCAGTACCCCGGCGCACGAGAATTCGTCGAGGCCTACCGGAATGAGTTTCCGGGCGCGGAGCTCTCCTATCAGACTGCCCAGGGATATGCGGGCTGCCAGGTGCTCCTGGAAGCCATCAGGCGCGTCGGCGCTCTGGACGGGGAAAGGATTCGGGAGACGATACTGAAGATGGACCTGAACACTGCCTTCGGCGCATTCAAAGTGGATCAGGACGGTCTGCAGCTTACTCACAAGATGGTCCTGTTCCAGTGGCAGGACGGCAAAAAGGTTATCGTCTGGCCCGACGAGCTCGCGCCGGGGACGCCTCGCTTTCCGACGCCGCCTTGGACCCAGCGCAAGTGATGGCGGTGGTTCGAACGAAGTCCCGGAAGTGGAGCGCGTTCATCGCGACCGGCCTTGTTTTCATACAAACGGCCTTTGCGGGCGAGGAAGTGGCTTCGCGCCCGTACCGGATCGGCGTGCTCAACGAGGCTTTTGCAGCCAATCATCCGACCGTCGACGGGCTGAAGGCAGGGCTGCGCGAGCTGGGATACCAGGAGGGCCGCGACGTCGTCTTCGACATCCGCTTCAGCAAAGGCAATCCCAAATCGATACCGCCCGCGGCGCAGGCTCTCGTAAAGGAAGGCGTCGACCTCCTGTTCACCAGCAATGAGGCTGCGACGCGCGCGGCCCAGGCCGCAACACGGACTATCCCGATCGTATTCACGCTGGTGGGTGACCCGATCACGGCGGGCGTCGTCAAGCAGCTCGCGCGACCCGGGGGCAACGTCACCGGCATTTCGAGTCTCGCATCCGACCTGATGCCAAAGCGCCTGGAGATTCTGAAAACGCTTTATCCCTCCGTTCGGCGCGTGTGGTTCATACACGATGCGACCGATCCCACCGGCGCGGCGGCGCTCAAGAAAGGATTGGAGGCGGCGCAGCAGCTTCAACTCGAGCTGACACCCATCGGCGTTGTAGACGCTCCGCACGTGGCGGCGGTGCTGAAGACGGTTCAGCGTGGAGATGCTCTACTCGCGCCCGACCAGGACGGGTTTGATATCGGTGCCTCGATTCTGGAGAAGTCCCTCGAGGAGCGGATTCCGGCGGTGTTTCCTTCGTCGCTGTGGACCGAGCACGGCGGGTTGGTGTCGTACGGCCCCGACTACTACGCGCAAGGCTTGCAAGCGGCGCGGCTCGTCGCAAAAATCCTGCGTGGAACGCGTCCCGCCGATCTTCCTGTGGAAAGCGCCGATCGGGTTTATCTCACGCTCAACGTCAAGACGGCGGTCCACTTCGGCTTGTCTGTCCCTCCCAAAGTCCTGCTCCGGGCAGATGGCATCAGACAATGAGTGCCGCGCGGCATCAAGGGCGACTTTTTCGCAAGTATGTCGTCGTGCTGGTTGCTCTCGTGGGCGGTGTACTCATTGCAAGCGGGCTGGTAGAACTCTATCTCGCGTACAAGGAAACGAAGCGCGCCGTAATCAGCGTGGAACGTGAGAAGGCGGTCGCGGCGGCGGAACGCATCGAGCAATTCATCAAGGAGATCGAGCGTCACATAAAAGGCACTACGCACGCTGCTACCGATATGCGGATCGATATTGCAACACGTGTCATTGCGCAACAACGGGAGCTCGATTTTCTACGGCTCCTTCGCAATATGCCAGTGATCATGGAGCTAAGACATCTCGATGTCGCGGGCAAGGAGCAGCTGCGCGTCTCGCGCTTTGCACTGGATGCGGCCGGCAGTGGAGAGGACTTCTCCCAAACCCCGGCGTTTTTGAGAGCGAAGTCGCGCACCCCCTACTTCGGCCCCGTGTACTTTCGGAACGAATCCGAGCCCTACATGACCATCGCCGTGCCTTCAGGGGATCCGGCGATCGAAGTGACCATGGCGGAGGTCAGTCTCAAAGCCGTATGGGACGTGGCTTCCCAGATCCGGATCGGGCGTTTGGGTTACGCCTACGTAGTCGACTCGCGCGGCCACCTCATTGCGCATCCGGACGTGAGTCTCGTGCTTCAAATGCGAAATCTCTCGGAGCTGGCGCATGTGAAAGCAGCGCGCGAGCCACGCGCATCGGCTTCGGGAGAGGAAGCATTCGCCATGATTACTCCCGGACTCGACGGCACTCAGGCGCTGATCACTCACGCCGCGATCCCGTCACTCGGGTGGTTCGTGTTCGTCGAGCAGCCGCTTGGCGAAGTGTTCGCCCCGCTCAGGCTTGCGATGCTGTGGGGCGCGATGATCGTCGCGTTTGGCCTCGCGTTGTCGGTGCTGGCGAGCGTCGTCCTCGCGCGGCGCATGGTGGCGCCGATCCGCCGCCTTCAGGAAGGTGCGGCGCGCGTCGGGCAGGGCGAGCTCGATCATCGTATCGACATCCGCACCGGCGACGAGCTCGAGGCGCTCGCCGATGAGTTCAATCGCACCGCGGCGCAGCTCGAGGATTCATATCAGAGTCTCGAGCGCAAGGTGGCGGATCGAACCGCGGAGCTCACCCGATCCGTCGCCGAGCTGCAGGCATTGGGCAAGGTGGGTCAGGCAGTCAATTCGACGCTCGATCTCGACACGGTCCTCTCGACTGTCGTCGCCCACGCGGTAGAGATCTCCGGGGCCGACGCCGGAACGATCTACGAGTACAACGAGGCCGCTGCGGTGTTCGAGCCGCGTGCCAATTACGGCGTGAGCGAAGAGATGGTAGACGCACTGCGGGAATCCCGTCTCGGGCTCGGCGATACGATCGTGGGCAAGTCTGTCGTGCAGCGCGTTCCCATGCAGATCTCGGACGTCATGCGGGACGGCGATTCGCGCCTGCGGGAACTCCTGCTCAGTGCCGGGATACGCGCCGTGCTCGCGGTGCCGTTGCTGCGGGAGGAGCGCGTGATCGGAGCACTGTCTATTCGGCGGCGCACCGCCGGAGAGTTCACACCCTCTGTCGTGGCGCTGCTTCAGACTTTCGCCTCCCAATCGGTGCTCGCTATCGAGAATGCGCGCCTGTTCAAGCAAATACAGGCTGCGAGCGAGGAGTTGAGAACGGCGAGCCAGCACAAGTCGCAGTTCCTCGCCAACATGTCGCACGAGCTGCGCACGCCCATGAACGCGATCATCGGCATCTCCGAGATGCTGCTCGAGGACGCTCGTGATCTCAAGCGCGAAGACGAGTGCGAGCCGCTGGAACGCATTCTGCGCGCGGCACAGCATCTCCTCGCGCTCATCAACGATATCCTCGATCTGTCGAAGATCGAGGCCGGCAAGATGGAGGTGAACCTCGAATCCTTTGCCATTGCACCCCTCATCGAGGACGTCGCCGCCACCATTCGTCCAATGGCCGAGAAGAACGGCAATCGCCTGCAGATAGAGTGCGCTCCCGATCTGGGGTTCGTGCTCGGCGATCCGATGCGTGTCCGACAGGCTTTACTTAACTTAGCGAGCAACGCTGCAAAATTTACCGAGAACGGGACCGTTACGATCGCCGGCGCTCGCCGATCCGAGGCCGGACAAGACTGGATCGCGCTGCGGGTCGCCGACACCGGAATTGGAATGACGCAGGAGCAGTCCGACCGGCTGTTTCAGGACTTCGTTCAGGCGGACTCGACGACCACGCGCAAGTACGGCGGTACCGGCCTCGGGCTCGCTATCAGCCGACGCTTCTGCCGTATGATGGGCGGTGACATCACGGTGACGAGCGCGCTGGGGCGGGGCTCGACATTTACCATCAGCCTGCCGGCGCGGGGTGCGGAAGGCGTCGACGAGATCCCGCGCGATAGCATCCCGGCCGCGATCTCATCAGGAGCTCACGCGCTTCATGAGAAGCCCGTGGTCCTCGTGATCGACGATGATCAAACAGTACGGGAGCTGATGGAGCGCTACCTGGTGCGCGAAGGCTTTGCCGTCGTCACTGCGGAAAACGGCCTGGTGGGACTCGCGCGCGCGCGCGAAATACAGCCCGCTGCCATCACACTTGACGTGATAATGTCCGGCATCGACGGATGGACGGTGCTGGCGGCGCTGAAAGGTGACCCCGATCTGGCGGCCATACCCGTCGTTCTCGTGACTATCGTCGACGAGAAGCAGCGCGGCTACAGCCTCGGCGCCACCGAGTACATGATCAAACCGGTGGACCGCGACCGGCTCGCCCTCACGCTGCGCTCGCTGTGCGGCCGGACGCCGGGCCGCCTCCTCTTAATCGAAGACGACGACACCGCACGTGCAATAGTCCGGCAAGGGGCCGAACGGGAGGGATGGCACGTAACCGAGGCTGGCAATGGTCGGGTTGCACTCGAGTGCTTGGGGACGATGCGTCCGGATGCCATTGTGCTGGATCTCATGATGCCGGAGATGGATGGGTTTGAGTTCCTCGCGGAACTGCGCAACCATCCCGAGTGGTCGGAGATTCCGGTCATCGTGGTCACCGCCCTCGATTTGAGCGAGGAGGACCGGCGACGGCTGAATGGCGACGTCGAGCGCGTGATCCAGAAAAGCGGGCAGGCCCGCGAGCAGCTGCTGAGCGAGGTCAGCTCGACGCTCGCCGCATTCATGCAGCGCACTCACGAACCGGATAAAAAGCGGGCTGTGATATGAAAATCCTCTATGTCGAAGACAACGACGACAACATTTATGTCGTGAAGAATCGCCTCGGGCGCGCCGGGTTCACGGTAATGATAGCGACGGACGGAGCACAAGGCGTGGCAGTCGCGATCGCCGAGAAACCGGACCTCATCCTGATGGACCTGAGGCTTCCGGTGCTCGACGGTTGGGAGGCCACGCGGCGGCTCAAAGCGGCTGAGGAGACCCGGCACATCCCCATCATCGCGCTTTCAGCCCACGCGATGGCAGGCGATCGCGAGAAGGCCCTTCAGGCGGGTTGCGAGGACTACGAAACCAAGCCCATCGACTTTGATCGATTGCGCGGCAAGATACACGCGCTGCTGCCCGGTGACGGACCGATTGCCCGCGGTTGAGGCGACTCTCCTCGTTGTCGATGACAACGAGGACAATCGCTACACTCTGATTCAACGGCTGAAGCGCCTGGGATACACCCGTGTCGAAACGGCGGTGAACGGGCGCGAGGCGCTCGCGCGCTTGCGCGAAAGCCCGTTCGATCTCGTCCTGCTCGACGTGATGATGCCCGAGATGAACGGCTACGAGACGCTCGAGCATCTCAAGGCCGATGAGCGCCTGCGCGACCTCCCGGTCATCATGATTTCGGCCGTCGATCAGGTAGAAAGCGTGATTCGCTGCATCGAGCTTGGCGCCGAGGATTACCTTCCGAAGCCCTTCAATCCGACGCTCCTGCGCGCGCGGGTGAGCGCGAGCCTGGAGAAAAAGCGGCTGCGCGACGAGGTGCGCGCGAGCTTGAAGCGGCTGGAGCGCGAGCTCGACGCTGCGCGCAGCCTTCAACTCGGCATGTTGCCGCGGCAATTTCCCGAGTCGTCGCGGGAGAAGCCGGTGCAAATACACGCCATCATGGAGCCGGCGCGTGAGGTCGGGGGCGATTTATACGATTTTTTCTTCGCGCCGGCGGGCGTGCTGTGCTTCCTCGTCGCCGACGTATCGGGCAAAGGCGCCCCGGCGGCGATGTTCATGGCGCGCACGCGGAGCCTGGTGCGGATTTCGATCGAGCTATTTCTTTATCTGGGCGCTCAAGACACTTCGCCGGCAAGCATTGCCGCGGCGGTCAACCGGGAGCTATGCCAGGACAATCGCGAGCACATGTTCGTGACATTGTTTCTCGGTTTCCTCGACATGAAGACAGGCGTGCTGGCGTATCTCAATGCCGGCCATCCCCCACCCTATGTCCTGCGTGCCGCGGGCACCACCGAACGCATCGCGGGAAAGCCTCAGGCGCCGTTGGGCGTGCGGGGGAACACGGCCTATGAAAGCCATGCGCTGACGCTCCAGCCCGGGGATGCCGTGTTCGTCTGTAGCGACGGCGTATCGGAAGCGATGAACGCCAGCGAGGAGCTTTACACCGACTCGCGACTGGATGCGGGTCTGCGCGCAGTCCGAACGGCCGCGCCGGCAGCGATAATCCGGAGCATAAAGGAACACGTTGATCAATTCACGGGCGCATCGCCGAAAGCGGACGACGTAACAATGCTGGCCCTGCGCTGGCAGCCGGAGACTGGACTTTAAGCCTACAGCAGGCTCTTAGTGATCGTAGTGCAGGCGCACGCTCGCCCTGCCGCCTATACATTGCGAGCGCAGGCTGTCCGCGCACCGGCGCAGCATGAACCCCGCGAGGAGACGCGCTCCGTTCTCGTTTGCGACGATCTCGCGGTTGGAGGGGCGCTGCTCCGGAAACTCCAGCGCGTCTCCCTCGTAGGAAACGACAACGTCGAGGTTGAACTCGTCGAAGCTCGCCGCGACCTCGATTGTCCCACTACGCCAGCAGTTCTCCCGTACGGCGTCAAGCAGCTGGATGACGCTGAATGTCGCGCGGTTCATGACGTCCGGACGCGCGCCCCATGCAGCACCATGCAGCTTGAAGAAGTTCTCGATCTTCTGCGGCTCGATCTGCTCGCGCTCCATTGTGATCGTGACTGTCTTCTTCACGCCGAGGCGAAAGATCAGATTGAGCACGAGCGCAATGAGCGTGGAGAGCGCAAGCGATGAGCCGACCAGCGGCGCGAGTGCCTTGGGCGCGGCCGAGGCGATCAGGGGGAACACTTCGGCGGCGCTGCCAACAACCACCGAAATGCCGATGACCAGTGTGCGGCGCGCATCGAGCAGCCGGGAGGCCATTATCTGCAGCCCGTTGATGATGATGAAGCTCACTGCGAACAGCAAAGCAGCCACCATCACGGCGCGCGGCATCACCGCGAGCAGCGCGGCGAGCTTGGGCGCGAGCCCGAGCATGAGAAAGATCGCGCCGGCGGCCAATGCGACTTTGCGGCTCGCCACCCCGGTTGCCGAAGCGAGCCCGACCGAAGGGGTCGACGTGTTGGTTCCCACGGCGCCCATGGCGCCGGCAAACACAGTCGATGCGCCATCGGCGAGCACCCCGCGGGTTGCCGAGCGCATATCGGGCCGCACCCAGTCGGCATCGTTCATGCGCTGACACATCGTGATCGTCCCGACCGCTTTCATGGTGACCGCGATCGAAGCCACTGCAAAAGGCACGGCCAATGCTGCGTCGAATGACCACGACAGATGCGTAAAGTCAGGCAAACCGATCCAGGGTGCTTCGCCGACGAGGGCATACTGCCTGCCCTCGAGCAGCCCGGTGGTGGCGGCGGCGATGTAACCGATCACGAGGCCAATGAGCGCACACAGTATCCGCGCGATCCCTTTGCCCCACACATTGAGCGCTGCCATGGTGGACACGGTGACGCCCGCCACGGCCCATTCGGAGTCGCTCACCGGAGCGGCCTGGCCGCCGAGCAGCAAGCGCAGCCCCGCGATGCCCGCGCCCCAGCCGATCATGAATATGACGAGCCCAGAGAGCTCGGGCGGGAAGATCGAGCGCATGCGGTGAAGGAGCTTGGATAGCGCCGCCTCGAGCGCCCCGGCAAAGAGGGTCATGCCGAACAGCATTGGCAGGCCTCCGGTCTTGACTGCCAGCAGCGAGGGTCCGAGGTAAGCGGCAGTGAATGTCGCCGGACACATATATCCGGATCCCACCGGGCCCAGCCGCAGCGCCTGGAGGAACGTCGCCACCCCCAGCACGATCATTCCGATCGCGAGCAGGTTGAGAACGAGCGGCGTCGGGATATCCGCCGCGCGGAATACGATCAGTGGATAAACCAGGTTGATGGCGATCAGCCCCACATGCTGCACACCGTTGAGTACGGTGACCAGTGGCGGAGGCGACTCCTCGACTCCATAGATGAGATTGGCGGGTTTTTTCATGTTTTTAGCGTCTCGGCCCCACGCCGAGTCCCTGAAGCGATCGCGGGGCAGCTAATGGTCGTAATGGAGATGCACTTCAGCCCGATCGCCTGAGGCACGGCAGTCGATCTCATCGGCGCTGCGGCGGAGCAGGTAGCCGGCCAACAGCCGCTCGCCATCCTCGCTCGCGACTATCTCGCGCGGTGTAGGCTTGCGGTCAGGAACGACGAGTGGCGCGCCGGTATGGCGAATGCGGGCATCCAGGTTGAATTCGTCGAAGCTTACCTCGACCTCCGCGCCGGCGCTTTTGTCGCCAAGCACCTCGAGCACCTGCACCACGCCGAAGATCGCGCGGCTCACGATCTCGCGCCGCGCCGCCCAGCGCGCGCCTTGCTGAGAAATAAATTGCTCTACCGCTTCCCGGTTAAGACTTCCCGATTCGAGCCGCAGTGACTCGCGCTGATGCACGCCGATGCGCATGATGAGGTTCAAGAGCACTGCGCACGCCGTGCCGAGCACCAGCGAATTGCTGAAGACGGGCTGAATCATGGCCGGCATCGTTGCGAACACGTCCCGGTAAATATCCGCCATCACCGCCATGGTGAACGAAAAGCCGATGACGAGGATCTTGCGCGTATCGAGCATGCGCGCGGTGATCATTTCCAGTCCGTTCGCGAATATGAACAGGGCCGTGAAAAACAGGGAGGCTCCCAGGACCGGCGCGGTGGTGATCACGAGCAACACTGCTGCTACGGGCACGAATGAAAGCACGATGACAGCGGCCCCTATGCAATAGCCCAGGCTGCGGCTGGTGATGCCGGCTGCGTTCGAGAGCCCGATAGACGGGCTGGAGCTGACGATGCCGAGGCTTCCCACCAGTCCGCAGAATGCGGATCCCAAGCCGCTGCCGGCAAGCCCGCCGCGCAAGGACTGGAGGTCTGGGCGCACCCAGTCGGTGTCGTTGATTTTTTGCGCGGTGGATATGTTGCCCATCAGGTGTACCGTGCTTGCGATGGCGGCTATCATGAAAGCCGGCAGCAGGGTGACGTCAAACCGCCACCCGAACTCTCCAAAGACAGGAAAGCGGAGAAAATCCAGGCCCGCCATCGGCACATCGATAAGATCGGGGACCCCGAGTAGAAAACTGGCGCAGCTTCCCACCGTTGCTCCGATCAACCCGCACAGCATCCTGGTATAACCCTTGGTCCATACGTTCAGCGCGATCATCGTGACAAGGGCGCAGAGCGCGACGGCGAGATAGGCCGGCTTAACTCCGCTATCGGCGCTGATCCCGAGACTGTAGCGCGCGCCGAGGACTGCGAGCGACAGTCCCGTGATGGCGACTACGAGCCCGCCGATCTCCGGCGGGAGGAGCGCGCGCAGGCGCCGCAATAGCGGTGCGATTCCGACCTGCACCAGGCCCGCGATCAATGTCATTCCGAACACGGCCGCGAGCCCACCTTGCTGCAACGCGTAAAGGGAAGGCGCCAGATAAATCAGCGAATAGCTCGCCGGGCAAAGATAGCCGGAGCCCACGAAGCGGGATCGTGCGCACAACAGCAACGTCGAAACTCCCAGTGCGAGGATCGCAAGAGATACGAAATCGATCACGCGTTCGGGAGAAAGCCCGGCCTCGGTTGCCAGGATGACCGGATAGAGCAGCGAATTGGCGATCAACGCCACATGCTGCAGGGTGGAGAAGGCGAGGACCCCTGGTGGCGGCGATTGGTCGACTCCGTAGAGCAGTCCTACCGGACGCGCCATGTTGCATTCCTCGGAGTCGGCCAGCTTTCAGTGGTCATAGTGCAGAAGGATTTCGGCGCTCTCGCCCATCGCGCGGCTGCTGATACGGTCTGCGCTGCGGCGCAGGAGATAGCCTGCAAGCAGGCGCTCGCCGGCGTCACTCGCGACAATCTCACGCGGGGTGGGCTTGTGCTCGGGGATCACGACGGGCGCGCCGGCATAGCGCAGGCGCACGTCGAGGTTGAACTCGTCGAAGCTCGCTTCGATCTCGATGCCGCCGGGCGGATCGCCGAGCATTTCGAGCAGTTGCACTACACCGAATGTTGCGCGGCTCATGATGTCGCGGCGTGCCGCCCAGCGCGATCCATGCTCCAACAGAAATTGCTCGACCGCCTCACGGTCGACCCGTCCCGCCTCAAGCCGCAGCGAGACGCTCTGGCGCACGCCGATACGCATGATCAGGTTCAGCAGCACTGCACACGCAGTGCCGAGTACCAGCGAGTTCCCGAATACGGGCTGTAATGCCGCGGGCACGGTTGCAAACACGTCGCGATAGATATCCGCCATCACCGCCATCGCGAAAGAAAATCCGATCACGATGATCTTGCGCGAATCGAGCATGCGTGCGGTGATGATCTGCAATCCGCTGCTGAATATGAATGCAGCAAGAAAAAACAGCACCGCGCCCATCACCGGAGCGGGCATGGCTGCGAACACGGCAGCTGCCGCCGGCACGAACGCGAGTACGCCAAAAGCAATACCAGCGGCATAGCCGACATTGCGGCTCGTAATCCCGGTCGCGTCGGACAAACCGATGCAGGCGCTATAGCTGTTGATGCCCAAGCTGCCGACTATGCCGCAGAACACCGAGCCGGCGCCGTTCGCTGCGACCCCTCCGGTCAAAGAGCGAAAGTCGGGGCGCACCCACTCGGCGTCGTTCAGGCGTTGCGCGTTTGAAACGTCGCCCATGGCGCGCAGCGTGGCGGCGATCGCGGCAACCATGAAAGGCGCGAGGCTCGCGGCGTCAAATCGCCAGGCAATGTGCTCGAGACCGGGCAGCCGCACAAGAGCCATACCGTGCTCCGGCATGGCGCTCGTCACATCAAGCACGCCGAGCGCTGCGCTCGCAGCGAATCCTATCGCCATGCCGATCAACGCGCAGAACATCCGCGTGTAGCCCTTGGTCCAGACGTTCAACACGACCATGGTCAGCAGTGAGATCGCAGCGATTGCGACGTACGCGGACTGTACTCCGCGGGTAGACGTGATGCCGAGGCTATAGCGCACGCCCAACACGGCAAGGGAGATTCCGATAATCGCGATGACGAGACCCGCAATCTCGGGCGGTAGCAGCGGTCGCAGGCGTCGCAGGAGCGGCGCAATCCCGGCCTGCGCCACGCCGGCGATGAGTGTCATGCCGAACACCAGCGCAAGACCACCGTGTTGCAACGCGAATAGCGAAGGTCCCGAATAAATTCCCGTATATCCGGCGGGACAAAGGTAACCGGAGCCGAAGAACCGGGAGCGCATGCACAGCAGCACCGTGGCTACGCCGAGCGCGAACATCGAAAGCGACATGAAATCGAGAAGCTGGGCAGCCGAAAGGCCGGCCTCTCGTGCGACGATCATGGGAAACACCAGCGTGATCGACATCACCGCCACATGCTGCAAGGCGGAGAAGGCCAGCATCGCGGGAGGCGGGGACTCCTCCGTGCTATAGAGCAATCCCGCCGGGCGCGTCATACGGCTGCCGGCGAGGTCAGCCGAGACACGCTAATGCTTCTTCACGCGAACCATGAATGGTGAACGCATCAAGCAGCCCGCCCATCTCGAACAGCTCCCGCACCTGCCCCTGCACGCTGCACAGTACGAAACGAGCGGTGGCCCGCTCCGCTTCATCGGTCGCGACCAGCAGCGCACGGAAGGCGGCACTGGTCAAATACAGCACCCCGCTCAAGTCGACGAGGACGGTTTTTTCTCCACCGGAAAGAAGCTCCTTCAGCCGCGTCATAAGCTGTTCGGCGTTGGTACTGTCAATGCGACCACTCAGTGAAACGACGCAAACCGCGTCTATGTGCGACTCGGCGATCGTAAGAGAATTCCCTGTGCTCATGCGAATGTCCTCATTTATGCGGGGCGACCGCGCACCGCTTCTTCATGATCACATGGTTGCGGCCATCGATTCTGACATATTCGATGCTGTCCACGAGTTGTCTGACCATGTGAATTCCGACGCCCCCCGGTTCTGGTCTGCGGTCCGCATGCGCCGGCGGCGCTGGAGCACTGAGCGGGTTGAACGCGCACCCGTCATCGATCAGCTCGAGTTCGATGAAGTTATTGGCTGCCGTGAGCCGGACCGAGAACTCGTGCGGGCCCGCGTCTGCCCATGCGTACTTGATGATGTTGCTCCCGATTTCATCCAGAGCGACCTGCAGCTGGGTCAGTATTTGTCGTGCAATCCCGTGCGCCATGCAAAAACGTTCCAGCGCTTCGCCAGCTATCGAGAGATTCGCCAGGTTGTTGTGAACCGCTATACAGGTCGTATGTTCCTGAGACGGCATCGTGACCCTTTGGCTCGGGCCGAACAGGTGGCATTCGGAAAAGCCGCAGTATGGGGCACGTTGGTACACGCCAGCAAGGCCCCACTATAGTGATCAAAGCTTCGGTCCTGGTGTCGTTTGGATGTTTGTTGTTTCCGGCTACTGCCGCTCGATTTTCGCCGCGCGCACGAGCTCGCCATAGCGTCTGATGTCGGCGCGCACGATCTTCGCGAATTCCGCCGGCGCGTCCGCAGCAGGCTCGTAGCCGCCCGCGATCAGATAGTCGCGCAGCCTCGGCTCCTGCACCGCCTTGCGCACCTCCGCGTATATCCGCTCCACTATCCGCGGGGGTGTGCGCGCCGGCGCGAACAGCCCGTGCCATCCCGAATCGTAGACAAATCCGGGCACGCCGCCTTCCGCGATGGTCGGCACGTCGGGCAGCGAGGCGAGTCGCGACGCCCCGCTGAATCCCAGCGCGCGCAGTTTCCCGGACTTCACGTGCGCAATGCCGACGATCGCGCCTGTGAACGTGAGATGGACCTCGCCGCCGAGCGCGGCGGTCAGCGCAGGACCGCCGCCTTTGTAGGGGACGTGCAGCAGCTGTATGCCGGCTTTGAGCGCCAACAGCTCAGCGGCGAGGTGTTGGCCATTACCGATGCCCGGCGAGCTGTAGCGCAGCGGACTTTGTTTTGCCAGTGCGACGATATCCGTCATCGACTGCGCCGGTACCGACGGGTGCGCGGTCAGCAGGTAGCCCAGACCCGCGGCGAAGTTGGTGATGGGAACGAAGTCCTTTTCGGTGTCGTAGGGCAGCTGCCGGTAGATGCTGGGATTGATCACGAACGAGAACGAGGTGTCGAGGATCGTGTAGCCGTCGGGCTGCGCCTTGGCCACGATGTCGACGCCGACGATACCGTTCGCGCCGCCGCGATTGTCGACGATCACCGGCTGCCCGAGCTGGGCCTCGAGCTGCCGTGCGAGCATCCTGCCGAACGAGTCCACATTGCCGCCCGGCGGAAACGGCACGACGAGGCGCACCGGTCGCGTCGGATAGGACGATGCCGGAGCGGACTGCGCTTGCGCTCCGACTGATACAGCGAGCAGCAGGCACGCGAGCAGCGAGCGGGCCGGGTGGCGCATCGGCGTTTCTCCGCTACGTTCCAGCGCACACGAGGCAACGGTCATTGCGGTTCAGGCCGATTTCAGGCGTTTAAACACCTTTACGCGCTGCACGGTGTCGCCGGCGAGATGGGTCCAGATGATCGCGTCGCGCACCAGCTTGTCGACGCCCGCGTGCATCATGCCGCCGGTTGCGCCGTGGATGTCCATGTTCAACTGTGTGACGCGCTGTGATACGTCGCACGAATAGTTCATGACGAGGACGTTGTTGCTGGCGTCGGGCAGCGCGCGATCGCGCTCCCAGGCCACGCGCATGACGTACGAGCGCAGCGCTTCCGTGAGCATGTGCATCTCGACCACTTTGAGCTGAATCGCCTGATGCTCGATGAGCGCCCTGCCGCCGTGGCGCCGCGTGCGTATGTGGCTGGCTGCCATTTCGACCGCTGCCTCGCAGATGCCGAGCGCGTTCGCGGCTAGCTCGAGGTCGCCGAAATCCGAGGTGTCCGCGCTGCGCGCTCTCACGCCGCCATTGACCTGGCCGACGATATTCGCGTGCGGCACGCGCGCATTCTCGAAGATCAGCTCGGCGTTCTGATAGAACCGCCAGCCGCTCTTGTCGAAGACCTTGCCCACACGAAAACCAGGCGTGTCGCGCGGCACCAGAAAGAGCGTGCTGCCCTGCCGCAGCGGGGCGTCGGGGTCGGTGCGGGCATCGATGAAGAAGAGCTTGCCGACGCTGCCGTTGGCGATGAAGGCTTTTTCGCCGTTCAGCACCCACTCGTCGCCGTGGCGCTCCGCGCGCAGCTGCCACCCCGCACGGGGATCGTCTTCGGGCGGCATGCGGTTGTCCGATCCCGCATTCGGTTCGGTGCCGCCCTTGCCCAGCAGATACGTCTCGTCCGCGAGAAAAGGTTTCAGGAAGCGCTCTTTCTGATCGTCGGTGCACGACGCGGCGATCAGATGACTCCACTTCCAGCACTGGCTGAAGGTCTTGGAAATCGCGCTGTCGGCTTTCGCCAGCTCCGTCATGACCAGCGCCTGCGTGACGAAGTCGATGCCATGCCCTCCCCACTCTTTCGGCACGGCGGCGGTGCGGAACCCGAGCCGGGAGCCCTTGCGGATGATCTCCCAGTCGAACGTCTGGCGCGGATCGGTTATACGGTCGCGCTCGAGGGAAATCGGCCGGATCTCTTCCTGCGCGAACCGGCGCGCCTTGAGCTGCCACGCGTGCTGCTCGTCGTTGAGTGAGAAATCCATCGGCAGTCCGCGTTGTTTTCCGCCGGGAGAAAGCCGTCAGGCTGCGCCGCGCGGGCGCTCGTATCCGGCCACATGCTCGGCGATGCGCAATCTCGCTGCGGTGTTCCCCGTCTGCGCGTGCAGAAAGATCATCGCGTCGCGGACGTATTTTTGCATCGGCAGGTCGCGCATCACGCCCATGGCGCCGAAAACTTCGGCCGCATCGAGCGTCGCCTGGTGCACGGCCTCGGATGTGTAGATTTGCGCGACCGCCTGCAGCGGCAGCGTGCCTGGACCAGCGTCGGAGCGGCCGGCCGGGTGATCTGCCGCCCACGCGGCGCGCCATACGGCGTGGCGTGCCATGTCGAGCCGGATCGCGATGTCCGCGAGCAGAATCGCGATCGACTGGTGCTCGATGATGCGCTTTCCTCCTTGGACCCTGAGCTTGGCGTATTCGACCGCCGCCTCGTAGGCGGCCCGGCCGACGCCGAGATTCAGCGCCTGCACGTGAGGGCTGCCGTCGAGCGCGATCTCCGCTCCGCCCAGCACGTTGGCGGCCGGCAACCGGCAGTCCT
>JBKJZR010000066.1:0-5090 GCA_046715035.1 Burkholderiales bacterium
GCGCGGACAAACCTAAGAGGACACGCACATGAGAGAAAAAATCAAGCTCGAATCGAGCGCCGGCACCGGTCACTTCTATACGACGAACAAGAACAAGCGTACGACGCCGGACAAGATCGAGATGAAGAAATTCGATCCGGTCGTGCGCAAGCACGTCATGTACAAAGAAACCAAGCTGAAATAAGAGCCCAGCGATTATTTCATCCTGGCGAAATCAGGATCCAGAACTACCAGTTGCTGACATGACTGCCGCAAAAAAGCCCGCTCGAGAGCGGGCTTTTTACTGGCCGGCGACGATTGTACTATGCCGGCGCGAGCTGGTAGCGCCGCAGACGCCGCGAGAAATCGCGCAAAGCGACGATACCGCTCGCCTCGGCACGATGGCACCAGTCCTCGAGCTCGTGCACGAGCTCGTCCTTGGTGGCGGTGGAACGCTGCCACAATGCGGTCAGTTCGCGGCGCATCGAATACACCGTGTCGAGGACCTTGCTGTTGCTCAGCACTTCGCGCATGCGTTCGCGCTCGGGCGGCGACAGCTTCTGTTCGTCGATATGCAGCCAGCGCTTGAGCATGCTGCGGTCGACGCGCACAGTGCAGGCCTTGAGCCTGCCGAGCTCGGCCGCGCAGGTCTGTTTGAGCGATCCCGCATAACGCGCCAGCACATCGTAGCGATGGGTGATGATCGCCTGGAGCGTGTCCTGGTCGCACTGATCCTTGGCCGCGGCCAGCGCGATTCTGGGCGCAACTTTCTTCACCTGCGCGAGGCCAAGCATTTCCATGATCCGGATATACATCCAGCCGATGTCGAATTCCCACCATTTGTTCGACAGCCGTGCCGACGACGCGTAAGCGTGATGATTGTTGTGCAGCTCTTCCCCGCCGATGATGATGCCCCACGGCACGATGTTGCGGCTCGCGTCCTCGGCCTGGAAGTTGCGGTAGCCCCAGTAGTGGCCGACGCCATTGATGATGCCGGCGGCGAAGAACGGTATCCACATCATTTGCACGGCCCAGATCGTGAGGCCGATAAAGCCGAACAGTGCAACGTCGATGACCATCATGGCCGCAATGCCGAGGACCGAGTGTTTGGAGTACACATTGCGCTCTATCCAGTCCTCGGGCGTACCCTGGCCGTACTTGAGCATGGTCTCGGCGTTTTTTGCTTCCACCTTGTACAGATCGGCGCCGGTCCACATCACCTTTTCGATGCCGAGTATTTGCGGACTATGCGGATCTTCTTCGGTTTCGCAACGCGCATGATGTTTGCGGTGGATCGCGGTCCACTGCTTGGTTTCCATACCCGTCGTCAACCACAGCCAGAGCCGGAAAAAATGGCTGGGCAGCGGATGCAGATCGAGCGCGCGATGGGCCGAATGCCGGTGCAGGTAGATCGTGACGGCAGCGATCGTTATGTGCGTGAACACCAGCGTCACCACGATGTAACCCCACCACGGCATTTCGAAGAGGCCTGAATACATTAAATTAAGTCCTATCGGATCAAGAGGAATGGGGCTGGAGTCTAACCAAATACCCAGAAAGGTGCAAAGGACTATTTAGACACTTTATTTTGAACTTAAATCACCGCGCCGTTGTATTTTATAAGACGTTATCTTTCAAAGCCTTAACGAGTGTGTTGGGCGCTGGCTCAAGGTTGCAGCGCAGACTCCCGGGCGGGTTTGAGGACCCGCACCTCGCGCTGGGGGTAGGGGATGGCGATATCGTGCGCCTTGAATTCCTGCCACAAGCCGTAATAAAGGTCCGAACAGAGATTGGCTCGGCCCTGCTCGGGATCCTTCACCCAGACTCCCAGCTCGAGCTCGATCCCGTTATCGCCGAAGGCCTTGATCAGGACGGCGGGCGGCGGCTCGGCGAGCACGCGCGCGTGACGCCGCGCGACGTCGGTCATGAGACCCATCGCCCGGTCCAGATCGCTCGCGTAGCTGATTTGCAGAGTCAGCGAGACGCTGACGTTGCGGTTGGTGTACGACTGGTTCACCACGGTCGACGTAATCACCGTCTCATTGGGGATCAGCGCTTCGGTGCCATCGAGCGCCCGCACCACGATATAGCGCGCATTCATCTTGACCAGTTGTCCCGTGTGCTTGTCGACGGTAATCAGATCGCCCAGCGTAACCGAGCGGTCCATGAGGATGATGAAGCCGCTGATGTAATTGCTGGCGATCTTCTGCAGCCCGAACCCGATGCCGACACCGACCGCCCCCCCCAGCACGGACAGGGCAGTGAGGTCGATACCCACCGCAGGCAGGACGATCAGCACCGCAAGCACTATCAGCACCGCACGCACCAGCTTGGTGAGCATCACCCGCAAAGTGATGTTCATCGCTTGCGCCGCCATCAACCTTGCTTCGATGACGCGGCCGAGCCACAGTGAAATCAGCACCGCCGTGCATATCCACAACGTCGCCTGCAGGATCAGCAGCAGCGAGATGTGTTGTCTGCCGATACGCAGCCCTGTCTCGTCGAGGAACGCGACGATCTCAGTGCCGAGCCCGAGGATATGGAGGGCAAAACCGATCCAGACGAGCCACGCCAGCGTGCGCTCGAAACCGTGCAGCACAGTGCCGGGTGCGAAGGTGCGGCGCAGTACGTAGGCCACCACGCGGATAAGTGCCATCGCGCAGAGCAGCGCAACGGCGATCCTGAGCAGGCTGACGCCCTGGTAGGCAGCGAGCACCCAGCGCCCGATCAGCACCAGCAGTAGCGCAGTGAGCGGAAACACCAGGCGGCGCAGCCCGCCGAGTCCGATCTCCCACCGGCTTTCAGCGGAAGTGCGCAGGCGCGCTCGCAACTGATGGCTGACCAGTGCGGCGATCAGCAGGCTCGCTGCGATGACGGCAAGCTGCCACCAGACCCGCGCGTCCTGCAGGTCCTCCGCCAGCGCAATGATTAGAGGTTCGATGGATTGCATGGAGCCAGCACGACCCGGGGCGCGGAAATTCTAGCATGTGCATTACGCGTGCCTTCGCGCGCAAGGCATCGGGCGCGGCGCATCACGCTGCTGCAAAAGCGCGCGATGACTGCTGGTCCTCGTCGACCGTTGGCGTCGTCAGGCGTTACACCGGTCCGCGCGTCGGCCGGGCAGCGCCCGTTACATTCCGCAGCCGAGTGAGAACAGCGCGGTGTTCCCCCCCTAAAACCTAACAAATTGATAGGTTTTGGTGACTTTGCGTCTCTGAATTGCGACAAAGGATGAATAAACCGCGCGGCGATTGGAATTTTTCAGGGCTGCGATGGTATAAATCCGAGTCCCATCAGACAGCCGCAATAAACTTTGAGGAGTGGTATGCCGTCGGCGCGCGTGAGCTGCGTCTTGCTTCATCCGTTGCCGCCGTTGCCGCAGTTCATGAACAGGCTTCCGACGTGCACCGCTGGCTTCCTCGCAGGAGCCATGGCCTTTCCTCGCTCACCCGCCGCTAGACAGACGTCTGCACCTGGGCATCGTGAGTCTGTGCAGGGTTCATGAACCGTAGCGCTATGGCAGCGACGATCGATCCGCCACCCGTATCACCTGGCGCCGATGGATTTTTCGGTCTCTTCGCGCACGGACGCCGGACCCACGCGATCGTTTTGTTGATGGTGTTCGGCGTCGTCCTGGCGATGGCGGTTTACAGCTACCGCGAAATCAATCGCGAACTGACCGAATCGGTACTCGCCCGCAGGGCGTCGATTTCCTATCTTGCCGGAGCAGTGCTCTCGGAAAAATTCGAAAGGCTGATCGATATTGCGGTTTCGCTCGCTTCGCGCGTCAGGTTTCGCGAGCTGATCGAGGCCGGCAAGTGGACTGACGCAGTCAAGATCCTCAGCGGCGTTGCGGCGGATTTTCCGTTCGTCGAGCGCATCACGCTGAACGACCCGCAGGGCCGGATGATGGCCGACGTTCCCGAGGCGCCGGGCGACGTGCGCGGCCGCAGTATCGCGCATCGCGAATGGTTCCAGGCGGTGGTGCGCACGGGCCAGCCTTACATCTCCGAAGTTTACGAGCGCGCCGTTCCGCCGCCGGCAAACGTTTTCGTCGCTGCGGTGCCGATCCGCGGCAATCAGGGCAATCCGCTGGGGGTACTCGTCCTGCAGGTGCGAGTGGACTCGTTCTTCGACTGGAGCAATAAGATTGAAGTGGGCCCTGGAGGTTCCGTCTATATCGTCGACCGGCTCGGCCAGCTCGCGGCTCATCCCCAGCAGACCGCGCTTGGCAAACCGGTCGATTACTCGACAACACCCGCGGTCCAGAGCGTCCTGCAGGGGAAGCGCGGCGTGGAGATCGCCACCGATCCGCGCAGCGGTGCGACCGATGTCGTCGCCTACGAACCGATCGCCAGGCACGGCTGGGGCGTCGTGCTGCAGCAGCCCGGCGCCAGCGCATTTGCGACTCGGGACCGGCAACTGCGTCGGGTCATGATCGCCTACGCGCTGTTGATCCTGTTCATGGTTACCGCAGCGTACTTCGCCTCCCGCATCGTGCTGCAGCATCGCCAGGCCAGGGTCGACGGCCGGACCAAAGCCGAGCTGCAACGCTACGTCGGGCGGTTGCAGGCCCAGCTCGATGTCGGCAAAGCCATCCTCGAGGCGCAGTCGCCGGGCGCCGTTGCCGACACGGGACTGCAGCAGCTCAAACGCCTGGTGCCTTATCTCGGCGCGACTGCGCGTGTGTTCGACTACTCCAGGCGCGTGGCCACCTCCCTCGTCAAGGAAGGCTCCGCGGCATCGCAGTACAGTCCCGGTGACGCTTTGCCATTCGAGGACTACGGCCTCGACGACATAGCTGCCCTGGAGCGGGGACGCGTGTGCGTCGTGCCCGACGTGACGGCATTGCGCGATCCTCCCGGCGTTATCGCGCTGCTGCGCGAACAGGGAGTGAGATCGTATGTGCGCATCCCCCTTATGGTCGAAGGTTCGCTCGTTGGCGCGCTGAATCTCTGGTCCGACGAGACCGGCTACTTCGCCGCCGAGGATATCGACGTTGCGCGCACCATCGCCGACCAGCTGGCGATCACGCTGCAGCAGGCGCTACTGCGCGAGCAGATCGAACGTCAGGCGGCGGACCTGGAGCGCCGCGTGGCGGAACGCACGGC
>JBKJZR010000067.1:0-19266 GCA_046715035.1 Burkholderiales bacterium
CAGCCTGGGTGCGATTGGACACGTTCAGCGTCTTGAGTATCGCCGTCACATGGATCTTCACGGTGCCTTCGGCGAGGTTGAGCTCGCGGCAGATCAGCTTGTTGGGTTTGCCCTGCACCAGCAATCCAAGCACATCTGCTTGGCGCGCCGTGAGTCCGA
The DNA here is from genome assembly GCA_046715035.1 of Burkholderiales bacterium. Classification (GTDB taxonomy): domain Bacteria; phylum Pseudomonadota; class Gammaproteobacteria; order Burkholderiales; family SG8-41; genus PALSA-1004. The sequence continues at coordinate 160 of JBKJZR010000067.1, forward strand.
TATCGCGCGGGCTCGGGGCCTGCGAATCCTTGGCGGCTGCGTCGGCAGCCCGGCGCGGTGCCAGTTGCGGGGCCACCGGATGCGCATGCAAGACCTCCAGCGGCAGGTAGACGCCACCCGAGATGACGACCCGCAGCGCGTTAAGGAGCAACTGATTCGAGGAAGTCTTGGGAATGAAGCCCATCGCTCCCGCATCGATCGCGCGCGTGACGATCTCGGGCGATTCCGAGGCGGACAGGACAACCACGGGGGTCCCTGCGTACTTCTCCCGCAAGAGCGCCAGCGCATCGAAACCATCTATATCGGGCAGCCCAAGGTCGAGCAGGATCAGATCGAGGTCGGGATTGCCGTCTGCCGCGTCGATCGCTTCGGCGCAACTCTGCGCTTCGAGCAGGACGATTTCCTGGTCGAGAACGCTCAGCACGTGGCGCAGGGCTTCACGGATCAGCGGGTGGTCGTCGACGATGAGGATTTTCATGGCGCAGTCCAATATACGCGGAATCCGGCGGTTTCCTGGGTCGATCGAGCGGGAAATGAATCATACCCCAGCCCATCGCGATGGGACGAAAAGCGCATGTCGGAACATGCTCAGCGATGGCACCCCGCGCGTATTCAGCACGGCGCCGGAGTTACGAGCGTTCGATCCAGCCGACTTGACCGCGCGGTTGCTGCTGCACCGACGGCGCTGCAGCCCGGCATCTCGTGTTCGAGGATCGCTATTGCGTTGCTGATCCAGCAGTGACGAGTGGTGGCGATCATCTATTCAGTCCTGAGAATTCGGAGTAGATTTCGCCCGACGGGGCCGGTCGCTGTCGGCATGCGGCGAGCCCATGATGGTCAAGCGCTTGAGACGCAGCGCCCGCCTCGCATGCATATGGCGGACGTGAGCACAGGGTCCGTTACATGAACCACCAAACAGAGCTGCAGTCCAGTTCATCCGAGCAGCCGGCGTGTCCTGCCTGTGGCTATGCCGTCTCTCCGGAATTTCGCTACTGCGGCGCCTGCGGTGCGCGTCTGGATCCCGCGTTGACCGGTGCTGCGGGCGGCCTGCTGCGGCGCGAGCGCTCGCAACCCGAACGGCGGCAGCTGACGGTCTTGTTTTGCGACCTCGTCGGATCCACCAGGCTCGCAAACCGACTCGATCCCGAGGAGATGCGCGAGCTTATCTTGTCGTACCAGGCGGCCTGTAATACGGTGATCCGCCGCTTCGACGGCACGATCTCGCGCTACATGGGTGATGGGATACGCGCGCTGTTCGGCTACCCGCGCGCACATGAAGACGATGCCGAGCGGGCCGTGCGCGCAGGACTCGACATCGTCGCAACGATATCGAAGATGTGCATTGCGCTCGACTCGGGCGGTGCGGAAGCTCTCGCCGTGCGCATCGGTATCGCAACGGGTCTGGTCGTCGCCGGTGATCTCATCGGGGAAGGCGCAGCCGAAGAGGAGGCGATCGTCGGGGAAACGCCGAATCTAGCGGCCCGTCTGCAAACAGTCGCACGGGAGAATGCGGTCGTAATCGCTTCGGTCACACGTTCGCTGATCGGCGAGCGCTTCGACTGTCTCGATCTGGGCGCGCATCCATTGCATGGATTTGCCGATCCGGTGCAGGCCTGGCGTGTGCGGGGGCCCCGCACCGTAAAGAGCCGCTTTGAAGCAGTGCAGACTTCACCCGCCGCTCCCCTCGTGGGCAGGGAAGAGCAATTGTCGAGGTTGTGGCGGCTGTGGCGGAAGGCGCAACAGGGCCAAGGCAGGGCCGTGCTGCTTTCGGGAGAGGCAGGCATCGGAAAATCGCGTGTCGTGAAGGCCTTGCGCGAGCAGATCGCCACGACGTCCTACGCGTCGCTGCGCTACCAGTGTTCGCCGCACTACATCAATACCGCCTTGCATCCCATCGTCGAGCATATCGAGCGGGGGGCAGGGATACGACACGAAGACAGTCCCGCGACGAAGCTGGCAAAGTTCTCCGAATGGCTGGGCCCCGGCCCGCAGACAGATGAGGCCGTGAAGCTGCTCGGCGCACTGCTGTCTTTGCCTGAAGAAGCTCTCGTTCCTGTGCCCGCGATGAGTCCGCAGCGTCAGAAAGAACGCACCTTTGAATTGATTCTCTGGTTCATGCAGCGACTCGCTGCATCGCGACCGGTGCTTATCGTGTTCGAGGACCTGCACTGGGTCGATCCCACCACGCAGGAATTCCTGACGTTGCTTCTCGACCAGGTGCGTCACATGCGCGCCTTGGTCATTCTCACGTGTCGTCCGGATTTTATCTTCCCGTGGGATGAAAGGGAGCATGTCGAACGGCACGAGCTGCAAAGACTTACCCCCGCGGAAGCGCTCCGCCTCGCGCAACAAGTGGCCGGAGACCATCTCCCGCAGCATGTCGTTGAGCAGGTCGTGGCAAAGACAGACGGAGTACCGCTGTTCGTCGAGGAGCTGACCAGGGCAGTAGTGAGCAGCCAACCAGCAGGAGAACTGCCGGAAGGCTTGGCTTCCCACGCGCAGCTTCCCCTGCTTGCTATTCCTTTCACCCTGCACGATTCGCTGATGGCGCGCCTCGATCAGCTGGGACCGTCGAAGCTTATCGCCCAGATCGCGGGTGCCATCGGACGCGAGTTCAGCTATGAGCTGCTCGCAGCGGTAGCGCCGTTTACAGCGGAGCGCCTGCGCGAGGGGCTGCAACGTCTGGAGCGCGCCGGGCTTATTTACGCGGATCTGCGCGCTCCCGCTCCGCGCTACATATTCAAGCATGCGCTGCTTCAGGAGGAGGCATACCAGAGTCTGCTCCGCAGCCATCGACGCGAGCTGCATCTGAGCATTGCCGAGGCGCTCCAGAGTCGATTCCCGCAGACCGCCAGCGATACTCCGGAGCTTCTCGCACATCATTGGACCGAGGCCGGCAATGTGGAGCGGGCAGTCGCGGGCTGGCTGGCCGCCGGACAGCGCGCCAGTGAACGCTCGGAACATCGCGAGGCCATCGGACATCTGCGCCGGGGACTGGAGCTTGTTCCCCGTCTCGGCGACACGCACGAAAGGAAAAGTCGGGAGCTTGCACTGATGCTGGGTCTGGGGCCTGCGCTCATCATGGCGGAAGGTGCGGGGACGCCGGAAGTTGGGCGAATTTATGCACGCGCCCTGGCGTTATGTGAAGGAATGCCCGCATCGGATTCCCATTTCGCCGCATTTTGGGGCTGGTGGCGCGCTTCCATGGATCATCGCAAAGGTCAGGAGCGCGCGGATGAACTGCTGCGGCTCGCGCGGAGACTTCGCGCGCCGGCGCTGTTGCTGCAGGCGCATCACTGCCAATGGGCAACGCTCTATATGCTGGGAGCGTATAGCGAGTGCTGCCGGCACGTGGAGGCTGGTCTCGATCTGTATGACCCCCAACGCGATCACGTGCACGCATCGCTCTACGGCGGCCACGACGCCCGCGTCTGTGGTCTGGGGGAACACGCGCTGGCGCGCTGGATGCTCGGCCAGCCCCAGAAGTCGCTCGGTCTGGCGCATTCCGCGCTCGCCTGGTCGGCGCAACTCGGCCACGTCGGCAGCCGGGCGCACGCGATGGACTACGCTCTCGTGCTGCAGAAGTTTCGCCGCGATGTTCATTCCGTACACTTGCAGGCAGGCGAGCTGATCGCTTTTGCGGCGGAGCAGAAATTGCGTGTGTTTCAGGCAAAGGGCGCGTTTTTCCGCGGGTGGGCGCATGCCATTGCTTACGACGTGGCGGAGGGCCTGCGCGAGATGCTCGAGGGGATCGCGTCCGAACGGGCCACCGATACACCGCACGACTTTACGTTGTATTACGAAATGCTCGCCGAGGTGTATGGCCGCGCGGGCCATTTGGACGATGCCCTGGGCGCCGTCAACGACGCCTTTGCGGTCGCCGAGCGCCATGGCATCGTTTTCTGGAACGCAGAGCTGCATCGACGCCGTGGTGAGCTGCTGAGCGCTGCGGGTCAGCGCAGCGCCGCCGAAGCGTGCTTTGAGGAAGCGCTGGCCTGTGCCCGCTCGCAGCAGGCGCGATCTCTGGAGCTGCGGGCGGCAGTCAGCCTTGCCCGGCTACAGCTAGCGAGCGGTAGCCCTGCGACCGCGAGCGCCTTGCTGGGGCCGCTGTACGCGAGATTCGATGAGGGTTTGGAAACGCCGGATCTTGCCGAGGCGCGTCAGCTGCTCGAGGCAGTGAGGTGAGCAATTTGGCGGAACCCGACGATGCTGCCGTGACGGGCGGCGAGCCGCTGACGAGCAAGCGGTTTTTCCACGGCACGCATCGGACCTGCACTCCGGAGGAGACGCTGGCGCGTTTGCGTCCGTTGCTGCCTGCGATGGGTATTACGCGCATCGCCAACGTTACGGGGCTCGACCGCACGGGAATCCCGGTGGTCATGGTGTGCCGGCCGAATGCGCGTTCTGTGACCGTTTCTCAGGGAAAGGGGCTGACCTTGGCGGCTGCAAAGGCGTCGGGCGTAATGGAAGCGCTCGAGGTATGGCACGCCGAGCGCATCATGAACCCGCTCAAGCTGGCGAGCTTCCAGGAGATGCGCGAAGGGTACTCGACGGCCGAAATCTCCGGTCTTCCCATGGCGCGCGCCAGCCGCTACACCGCTCACCTTCCGTTGTTGTGGATCGAGGGGGAGGATCAGATGGGCAGCGGCTCGGCCTGGGTCCCCTTCGAACTGGTCAGTGCGAACTACACCCTGCCGCTGCCTCCAGGCAGCGGGTGCTTTCAGGCCAATACGAATGGGCTCGCTGCCGGCAATCATTGGCTGGAGGCGGTCAGCCACGGCCTGTGCGAAGTCGTGGAGCGTGACGCGCGAACGCTCTGGAAACTTCGTTCGCCGGCTGCGCAGGCAGCGAGGGCGCTCGATCCGCGCAGCGTCGATGACCTGACGTGCCGCGGCGTCATCGAGCGGTATGAGTCGGCAGACCTGGATGTGCGAATCTGGGACACGACGACCGAGGTCGGGATCGCGAGCTTCGTCTGCCTCGTGATCGGACGCGGTGATGACCAAGGCGATGCGGATCCCGAATTCGGCTCGGGCTGCCACCCCTCGAAGCAAATCGCGCTGCTGCGTGCGCTCACGGAAGCCGGCCAGGCACGCAACACTTACATTGCCGGGGCGCGCGACGACTATTTCTCCCACCTGTACAGCCCCGCCGCGCGCGCCCGCCGGCGGGCGTTTTGCCAAAGCCTGGTCGCCGCGGCGCAGCCAGAACGCGCGTACGAACAAGTGCCGAGCTTCGAGTCGCCCTCGATCGAAGGAGACCTGCGCTGGATGCTCGCTCGGTTGCGCGCAGCCGGATTCGATCAGGTCATCGCTGTGAATCTCGCGCGGGAGGCGATCAGCGTGCCGGTCGCGCGCGTCATCGTACCCGGGTTGGAAGGCGTGATGGATGACGCGGACGGGGACTATGCGCCCGGCAGTCGCGTCCGGCGTCGCTTGTCGTTCGCTGCATGAACGCGTGCATATTCGCCGGCCCGACGCTGCCGCCGCGCGACGAGGCGAGGACGCGAACGGCGATCTGGCTGCCTCCCGCGAAACAGGGGGATGTCTATCGCGCCGTGCTGCTGCTGCGACCGCGTGCGATCGGGATCGTGGACGGGTATTTCCAGTGGGTTCCCTCGGTGTGGCACAAGGAGATTCTCTGGGCCCTGCAGCAGGGCGTGCACGTGTTCGGATCCGCGAGCATGGGGGCGCTGCGCGCGGCGGAACTGGCTCCCTTCGGAATGCAGGGCGTGGGCATTATCTACGACGCGTACCGCAAGGGCAGACTGGCCCAATGCGCTGACGAACCCTTCGAGGATGACGACGAGGTGGCCGTGATACATGGCCCGGCGGAGAGCGGCTACCTCGCACTTTCGGAGGCTATGGTGAACATTCGCTGCACGCTCGCAAATGCGCAACGCGCTGGCGTAATCTCACCCGCAACGCGGACTCGTCTGGTCGCCATCGCAAAAGCGTTGTTTTTTCCCCAGCGCAGTTATGGCAGCCTCCTGCAGCAGGGCCGGGAAGAAGCCCTGCCCAATGCAGAGTTGTCGGCGCTCGATGACTGGCTGCCGTCGGGACGCATGGATCAAAAGCGTGAGGACGCGCTCGCCATGTTAGCGGAGATGGAAAACTTTCTCGCGCAGCAACCAGCGCCTCACAAGCCGCGGTTCGCATTCGAATCGACAACGTTGTGGGAACGCGCGGCCAGCGAGGCATTGCCGGGGACGATCCACGATACCTGCGACGCGGGCGTGCTCGACGAGCTCCGCCTCGCGGGCGAGAGATGGGTCGTGCTGCGCCGGCAGGCCTTGCGCGCGCTGCTCGGCCCTGCGATGTCGGCCGAATCGCCGTCTGCGGGCATCGGCGACAGCATCGCCCCGCTCGTCGAGATCGACCGGCGCCTCGATGAGGCGGCGAAGCTGGAAGTCGCACGGCGCGTGCTGGCAGAAGTGCCGGCGGCGATTGTCGAACGGCAGATGCTGCGGGATTTGCGGGACGCGGGCGAATTCGACAGGTTGCGCGCGCGGGCCGCGGACAAGTCAGATCGGGTGTCTGCGCAGGGCCGACTGCCTGATGCTTCCCAGTTCTCGGACCTGCAGCTGCTCCAGTTGAGGGACTGGTACTTCTCGCGCGTGCTCGAGCAGGAAATGCCGGATGATATCGGGCAGTCGGCGAGCGCGTTCGGCTATGCGAATTTGGCGCATTTTCACCAGGCGCTCTTCACGGAATACGTCTATCGCCAGACGACCGGCACCGAAGCGCAGGAACGTGCCGGCGCGGGACGCTAGGGGAACCGGAACGCACCATGAGCGCGGCGACTCGATTTGCGCAACAGTCCTATCGCGGGCGCGGTACTCGCTTCCTGCTCTATCCTCAGCCGCCAGTCCTTGCCTCCGTGCTCGGTCCTGAAATCATCTGGGTTTCCCGCGCGCCTGGATCGATACGCCCCGGGCCTGCCGACGATCGCATGTATGTGGTGGATGCGGTAGGCAAGGACCGGCACTACGAATTTCCGTACCTGCCGCCATGGACCGGCCCGCGCAACTCTCCGGTGCAGCCTGGACGCGACGGCCATTTCGATCACTTGGCAGATTCGTCGAGCCGCGAGTTCATGGCGGCCCACATGTACGGGACGCTGCGCTTCGTCCTCGACGTCTGGGAGAAGTACTTCGGCGGGCCGATCCCGTGGCATTTTGCGCAGGACCAGCCCCGGCTGGAGCTGGTGCCCCTGGTCGAGTGGGATAACGCGCATTCCGGGTACGGCTTCATCGAAACGGGTTGCGCGCGCCCCGGAGCGCCCGATCCGCAGCCTTTCTCGCTGAATTTCGACGTGCTCGCGCACGAGCTCGGCCATGCGTTCATCTACCAGCTGCTCGGCACGCCGCCCTCGGGCGAGCCCACTGCGGAGTACCTGGCGTTCCACGAGTCGGCAGCCGACTGCGTGGCGATGGTCGCGGTCCTGCATTTCGACTCCGTGGTCGACCGGCTGCTCACGCGCACGCGTGGCAATATCTATCTGCCCAACGAGCTCAACCGCATCGGCGAGCTGTCGGAAACCAAACAGATCCGGCTCGCCAGCCAGTCGCACACGCTCGCCGACGTCCCTGACTTACGCACGCCGCCGGCGCTGCTGTCACACCCGCAGCGCCATGCCATGAGCCTGCCGTTGACCGGCGCCGTGTTCGACGTGCTGGTCGAGGTGTTCCAGGAAATACTGGCACGCGACGGCCTCATCAGCCGCGAGCTTAACGAGCTTTCGCGTCAGGAGGAGCACCCACCTGAGGATGTCGTCCAGGCCCTGTTCGACCGGTCCTATGCCGGCCGGCATGACGACTTCAAGGGTGCGCTCCTTGACGCCCGCGACTACATGGGACGGTGCCTGGCCGCGACGTGGCGCACCCTGTCGTGGGACGTCAGCTATGGTCAGGTGGCCGCCGCGCTGCTCGCGTCGGATCAGCGGCTTTTTGGAGGGGCAGGGCGGGAGATCATCCTCGAAAGCGTACTCTGGCGCGGGATCGAATTTCCTTTCCGTAGCGGCCGGAGTGCCTTCAACGAGCGCATGACGTGGGCGTGGCCAGGAGCATGGTGACAACGTCATATGTGGGAATAGACAGCCTTAGGGTAGAGCGGTAGCATGAGTGTGAACAAAGATAGATAGGGGGGCGACCATGCCGTTTGCAGATTTTCGGGGTGTTGGCGGATTCACCGAAGAAGAAACTTTCTTTGAACCAACCCGAATATGGCTATTCGGGAAACGGTTCACCAGTCTCACTTATAACCGTACGAGCATGGATCCCGAGTTCGGTGACTATAAGACGCCCAGCGGCTCGAACCCCGTCGATCTCCCTAACCCGCCCAAACGCATCGAACGTACATTGGCCCGGACCGATAGCGGCACACCGCCGATTTTTGCGCGCATCTACAGCTTCTCCTTTGAAGGGCACTACTACAAGCTGCCAAGACCGCTGTTGTTTCTGGTCAACGGCCTAGGCGCTAAATACCGGCGGCCGGAGGAACTGCCGACTGGGGCGGGAGTCGTCAATTTCAACACCAAGTTTACTGGCAGTGAAGCCAAATACTGGAATTTCTCGGATGACATCCGCGTCTGGGCCGTGGACAGAAAGGATTTGGCTGTCTGTCTCGACGTCGAGATCGGAAACTACCAGGAGATACTGCTGAATCCGATGGCATCGCGCGGCGGCGGCGGGTCACGGGGTGACATGGTGTCACGCGGCGACGTCGCGTCGCGTGGTGACATGGTCTCGCGCGGTGATATGGTGGGACGCGGCGCCGGCGCCTTCCGTGGCGACATGATAGGACCGCATCAGAATTGGTAGTGCTGGCGCGGCCTGGGGTGACTACTCCGTTCTTATCCCGGCAGCTCTGATCACGTTCGTCCATTTCGCGACTTCCGCTTTATGGAAGGCCGCGAATGCTTCGCGCGTCGTCGGCGTGGGCTCGGCGCCCTGCTGGGCCATGCGCTCCCGGACTTCCGGCATGCGCAACGTCCGCACCAGCTCCGCATGGAGTTTCGTGAGGATGGGCTCCGGTACCCCGCCGGGAGCGAACACGCCATACCACACGCTTATCTCGAAGCCGGGCACGCCGGATTCGATCATCGTGGGCACCTGCGGCAGCAGGAAGTGGCGTTGCGCGCTGGTGACCGCGAGCGCGCGCGTCTTGCCGCTCTTGAGGTGAGGAATCTGCGCGGGCACATTGCCGAACATCGCGTTGATCTCACCCGCAAGCAGATCGACGAGCGCCTGCGGAGCGCCTTTGTAGGGGACGTGAACGAGGCGGATTCCCGTCTGCTTCTTGAGCATCTCCATCGCCAGGTGCGCCGACGAGCCGTTCCCTGAAGATGCGTAATTCAGCTTGCCGGGCCGGGCCTGGGCGTGTGCGATGAACTCGTTGACGGTTTGTGCCGGCAGCGCCGGGTGTACCACCAGCACGTTCGGAACCTTCGTTACCAGCGAGATCGGCGTGAACTGCCTGACCGGATCGTAGCGCAGCGTCTGCTGCACCATCGCGAGGATCTCGCTATAGAAACTGGCGCCGAACAGGAGCGTGTATCCGTCCGCTGACGCATTCGCGGCCGTCTCGCCGGCGATCAGGCCGGAGGCGCCTGTCCGGTTGTCCACCACCACATGCTGGCCGAGCGCATCACCGAGCTTCGTGGCTATGATTCGCGCGACGACATCCACCGACCCTCCCGGTGGCAGCCCCACGAGCAGGCGTATCGGTCGTGTCGGATAATCCGCGTCCGCCGCGATTCTGGCGCCGGACTGGGCGCCCGCCACGGCAGACGCGTGGGCCACCGCGATCAGCACTGCGATCTTGCGGCAAGCGGCCAATACGTCCTGAGTCATGACTGCGCGCAAGGCCCGGCTCTATGCAGGTTCCAGCGAAAGGTCGCACGCAATCGAGATCCGTTCACCTGCCCCCCGGAAAGGATGCACGAAGTGCATGACCGATGCGGGGAACAGAACCAGCAGCCCGGGCTGCGGCTTGATGAGGTGCCTTGTCGCAAAGAACTGCCCGGGCATGTCGACCATCGCGGTCGCGGGTCGCGGATCCAACAGCTCGAGGCCACCGGCCTGCGGTTCATTGGCACAATCATCGGGCACGCTCACATAGTACACCGCCGACCACGTCGACATGTGCACGTGAGGGACGTTGTAGTCGCCCTGTCGGCTCACGTTGGCCCAAGCCGACAGCACATACCGGTATCGCCGCACTTTCCCGGCGGAGCCCAGCAACCGGCTCGTCGCTTCGGCGGCAAGCTCACGGCACCTTTCCAGTACGAGGCGCAGGTCGGGGTCCCAGGATTCGTGCAGATCGATCGGCGAGTGCCAACCACCGACGTTGGAATATCCGCGATTACGCGGCGCGTCGCCTTTCTCCCAGGACAGAATCAGGTCCCGCAAATATCGATTCAGATCGCCTCCGTCGGACCACGTCTGCCTGAAGACGGGGGTGGAGAACACCAGTTCGGAGGCAATGCCGTCGGCGCATACGAATGAGCTATCCATCACAACCTCTGGTAGATCACTGAACGGCCCTTTCGCTACGCCGACTGCCGGACTTCGCCGACGATCTGCTCGAGACGGCGCACATCAGGGACGACCAAAGCGCTGCCGGCGCGCAGCAGCAGCCCCTGCTTGCCGAGTGCCGACAGCTCGCGGGTGACCTGCTCCCGATAAGTTGCGACTCTGCTGGCGATGTCAGCGTGCTTCGGCGCAGGTTCGATACGCGCCATGTTTGCGCTGACTCCCGCTTCCCTCGCAAGCCGCAGCAACTCGGCATGAACGCGGTTTTGCACTCCCAGCGTGCTGAAGTCGAAAACGCGTTCCGAAAGGTCGCGAATCAGGGTAACGAGCCGATGCAGCATGCGGTCGCATACGACGGGATGCTCGTGCAATAGACGGCGAAACACGGCCGGCGCCATGGCTGCGAGGAGCGTATCCTCCAGCGCGTCGACATCCGCCGACCGCGCCTGTCCGTCGATAGCGGACAGGTCGCCAAACCAGCTTCCCTCCGGCAGCTCCCTGTAAGTCACTTGCTGACCGCCAGCGGAAAAGGCGGCGATGCGCACCCGTCCCGATACGATCAGGTATACATCCTGGTCCTTCGTTTCGCGCGAGAAAATCCGCTGTCGCGCCTCGAAACGGCGCCATCGACACTGGCGCGCCAATTCCTCCAGCGCCGTGCGCGAGACGCCCTCGAGCAATTTCATCTTGCGCAGCCCCAGGGCGGAGGGTTCGGCAAGCGTCGATCGAGACATCTGATCCATCCTCATCGTCGCGGATCATTGAGGTTAGCCGTAGTGTATTGCAAACGCAGGTCTTCGCAATACCAGCGCTCGAGCGCGACGATGCAGGCGCGGGCCCGCTGCGCGGCGTCGTCGCTCGCAGGAACCGATCGAATCGGCAGGCGACGATCGCCAGCCATGGGCTCGCCTTTGCGGGCGCGGACCATGAAAGCGGCGCCTGGCGCAGGCGCATTTTCGCTAGCGCCCTGCCCGGCGAAAATCGACGTTGGTCGTACACCATGAGTCGTCTGTTGCAATCAGCGGCGCTTCGCTATCGTGACGGTGCGTTTCAGTGAAGTGATCGCTGGCCGCAAACACACTTTCAAAACTTTTTATAGGAGCTATGCCATGAACGCCAAACAGATCGTTTCCTCGCTGTTGTTTGTCCTGGTTGCCGCGACGTCCACTGCCACGCTCGCGCAGGGCGTCGACTCGGATGCCGGCGATCGTCACAACGGCGCCTATCCCTACACCCCTGTGCAAGTGCCGTTCATCGAATAATCGATTCGTCCGCACCCATCAAAACGGCGCATCCACGGATGCGCCGTTGTCATTTCTGGAACCGGAAAGTGCGTTGAGGGCTTAGCGCGCGCATCCCGGCGGCCAGCGTCGTTCAGGTGACGGTGCGAGGGCGTTATGTCCCGCGACATCCCGAGCCGGCCGCGCGTCGTGTGGAGGCATTACCGGTCGCAGCGCCTTTCTCTTCCCACGCGTGCGTTTACGCACTTACGCCTGCCGGCCTATTACCTAGACTTTAGGCCGTAATGACGTTCGGCATAAGGCAATCGTCGTAGGGGTCTGAGCAAGGAAACGTGGCCTCCGGAATCGCGAAAAAGGGAGAGCGAAATGACAGTCAAACTGGTTAAGAACGACAAAGCGTTGAACCACGGGGAGCTGAAAGCGCGCGCGCCCGCGAATGCGAGCGCCTGCGGGCACGCCCCGCGGCGGCACCTGACGCCCCGCCAGCTCGAAGTACTGGCGCTGCTTTGCGAGGGGCTGCCGAACAAGCTGATCAGCCGGCAGCTCAACATCTCTGGGGCTACGGTCAAAGTCCATATCGGCTGCATCCTGCGGGAACTGGGCGTAGCCAGCCGGCTGCAGGCGGTAGTTGCGGCGCGCAGACTGGGCTTGCTCAACGCACCGGGCCACGGCGCTGCTGTGCTTGCTTCCGGGCAAACATCCGGGCGCGACGCTGCCGATGAAATGGGGACGAGGCAAAGCCCGTGGGATACGCCGTCACTGTGTCAGCAGTCCCAGTCGTTCGCGGCACCCCTGGAGCTGCAGGCTGACCCCTCGTAGCGAGTGTGCCGCCGGGGTGGCAATCCAACATGCCCGGCCGTCGCCGCAGAGCCGCGGTAGCACCTGTCGGACTTACGCCAAAAGACGTCTTACGTGGAGCCCTGCGCTCGCCTAACCTAGGCAGCGCTGCGGAGCCGGCGGGAATGGCAGGCATCGGGCGCGGGTAACGGTCCTTACAGGAGGGAAGTATGAAACCAAAGCATGAACTTCGGGTGTTGATCGGCGCCGCCATGCTCGCTGCAGCCGCTCATGCAATCCCCCAGGGTTTCTATATCGACGACGCCCCTGCCGGGGGCGGCTGTATCGACGAGGGCCGGGCGCGGACGCGCGGCACGCTCGATCCCGCTGCGCCCGACCATCCCGTGGTTCCCCGCAGCAGGTTCCTCGAATAACCACGGTTCAAAAAAACGATATAGCGGCGCGCTTCGGTGCGCCGTTTTCGTTTGCAGCGCGGCACTGGTCATCGATCGAAAGCGGAAGTCTCCCCGCGAAAATGAAATCCCGCCGAGTTGCGTTGCGTTGCGCGAGTCGCCTTTGGTGGTACGCCATCAGTCGTCTTACGCGGTTCACTGCGGTTCGCTATCGTGGCGGGGCGTTTCAGTAAACAGTAGTTACTGGCCGCAGACAACCCTCGACAACTTTGACCAAGGAGCATCAATCATGAATGCGAAACAACTCATTTCTTCGCTGCTGTTTGTCCTGTTTGCCGGCATTTCTTCGCTCGCAGCCGCTCAAGGAAGCGACGCGGATGCGTGGGACAAGCACAATTCCGCCTTCCCGCATACGCCGGTCCAAGTGCCGTTCATCGAGTAGACCCGCAGGCAGCACTGCGGAAGAAGGCGGCGCATCGCGAGATGCGCCGCTTGCTTTTTGCAAGGCCCGAATTCGATGCAAGAGCTGCTGGCGGGGTTCTCCGGTTCCGGCCATAGGATCCCCGTGGCAACTGTCGCCGCGCCAGTGCGGCGCTCATCCTCGCCGGCCGGCGGCCGGGCGAACTACCCTGCGAACCCGGTGCGTTTACGCACTTACACCGGGCTAGCCGCCGCATAGACTGGCTGCGCAATCCAAGGGTTTCGTTGCAAGTTTTCACACCACCCGCGGATCCGTAGTCAGGACAGACGTTACGACAAGGAGGCGAGCATGCAAGCAACCCTGGTATCACCGAGTGCACGGCATCAGCGTCACCAATGCATCGGTACGATCAGCAGAATCCCGTTGATGAATCATGCGCCCGCGCGCGTTGTCACGCCCAGGGCGTCACCGGCCCTGCATCTGACGCCCAGGCAGCGCGAGGTGTTGTCGCTGCTTTGCGAAGGTCTGCCGAACAAGAGTATCGCGCGCACGCTCGATATCTCGGCGGCCACGGTCAAGGCGCACATCGGATGCATCCTGTTGCAGCTCGGCGTAACGAGCAGACTGCAGGCGGTGATTTCTGCGCACAGCCGCGGTCTCGTTGCAGAACCCTCCCAAGAATTCACCGCGGCATATGCCGCGCCGGAAAGGCTGGCCGCCTAGCGCGGCGACCTCTGCGGAGTGGCCGGAAGCAGTTTCCGCCGTCCGCATCCACATGACTGAAAGGTGGCTGCCATGAGCGTGCGAATCGAATTGAGTAAGGCCCCCAGGGGAATCTGCCTGCGATGCGGACGGTGTGTGCTGGTGATGTACTTCTCCCGCTGGCCGGTTTGAGCGCAACACTGAGGTGGAACACCAGTGACCGGCATCGCGCGCGGTAAGGGAATGTGCAACGGGGCGCGCTTGGACCGTTGCCTCCATGCCGGAGGATTAGCGCTCGAAGCGCCCGCCATCGTGCGCATTCGCTCAGCCTTCGGGCCTACCCCTTCTGCCGTATGTGAAAGATGGTGCCGAAATTCGACAATGGTTCGATGGAGCCTAACGCACGAGCTCCGTGCGCAATGCCGGAGCGCGAAAATCCGGCGCTAGCCGAAGGAGGTCACATGGACGTTCATCAAGACAACATGCTGCCCGGTCACCCGGACGAACCCACGCAGGCCGAAATCGAACACAGATCGAGTCAGCGCCTCACCGCATTCTTCACGCTGGTGCTGGCGATCCTGCTCGTAGCGGCAGCCTGGCTCACGAATGAGGTCGGTTCCACGCACGCCTCGACGATGGCTGAAGTGGACCAGGCCGCGCAGGAATTCGAATACTTTCCTTCCCGGTTCACCAACCAGGCAACCGAGATCGAGCGGCACATCGAAGCCTATTAGGGAATGTCTGAACAAGGGGGCGATGCCCCCTTGTAAATCCCCTAAGTCAGGGGAAGCTGGAACTCGTGGAAAGGCTTAATCAAAGCTTCCTTAGTTAGTTGGCCGACCGTCCGCTCCCGCATATTCGTCGATTGCCGCGGCCGGGATGCCGCGGGGATCGTCGGGGGAGCACACGCAGCCGACGCGCGGGCTTGCCGCACCAGCCTCAAAGAAAGCTTCTGCGCCGCCGCCGGCCTCGAAGTACAACCGCCGATCGAGCTTCAGACGTGCTGCGACAGCTCGCGGCGGATAAACTCGTGGAAATGCACCATGCCGTCTTCCATCGGCGACTGGTAGGGGCCTGAATCGTCGACTCCCGCGCGATGAAGAGCGCGTCTGCCCTCCGTCATGCGTGCGCAGATCTCCACGTCCTCGAGCGCTGTTTCCGCGTAGGCAGCCTGCTCAGCCGCGACGAACTCGCGCTCGAAGAGTGCGATTTCCTCGGGATAGTAGAACTCGATCACGTTCGAGCACGCTTCCGGGCCGCGCGGAACGATCGAGCTGATGACGAGCACGTGCGGATACCACTCGACCATGACATTCGGGTAGTAGGTGAGCCAGATCGCGCCATGCGCAGGCTGACGTCCGGCGCCGTATCGAAGCAGCGCGTCGTGCCACTTTTTGTAGACGGGCGATCCTGGGCGGGCCAGCCCTTGCTTGATGCCGCACGTCTGGACGCTATACCAGTCGCCGAATTCCCACTGCAGGTCGGCCACCGAGACGAAATTGCCCAGTCCGGGGTGAAACGGGACGACATGGTAATCCTCGAGATAGACCTCGATGAACGTCTTCCAGTTGCACGCGTACTCGTCGATTTGAATGCGGTCGAGCAGATAACCGGAGAAATCGATCTCCCCCAGCATCCCACGCTGTGACAAGTCGGCGGCTATGTCACGCTTCCCCGAGAACAGCATGCCCTTCCAGCTCTGAAGGGGGCTGCGGGCCAGATCGAGGCAGGGATTTCCAGGAAAATGCGGCGCTCCGAGCAGCTTGCCGTCGAGGCCGTACGTCCAACGATGCAACGGGCAGACGATGCCGTTCTTGGCATTCCCCCGCCCCCGCAGCATGATCGCCTGGCGATGACGGCAGACGTTGCCGAGCAGTGCGATGCCGTGCGCGCTTCGCACCAACGCGCTGGCGTCGCCGTGCCACGCGAGCGCCTGGTAGTCACCCTCGTTGGGAACCATCAACTCGTGTCCCACATATCCCGGCCCCCGGTCGAACAGCAGCCGCTGCTCGAGCGCGTGCATCTCCGGATCGAAATACCAGGAGACCGGCAACTGGGGGGAAGCCGGTTTGATCGAACGCAGGCTAGCGAGGTCGGACATGCGTCATGGTCTCAGAAAATGTGTTTTAAATCAAACTCGTCGGCGGTTTTCAAAGGCGGGCATGTCGCCCGTGGATGGTCTGCGCCACGGCGTAAGCCCGGGCGCCACGCTCGGCGACGGTCGCAACGCACTGTTAGCAATCGACTTGCCGAAATTCTCCGCGCAGACGGCAATTGCCCGGTTGAGCGAACGGGGACTCCATCTGACCGCGAGTGCGCAACCGGGGTTCCTGGCCTGCACACTGCGTGCGTCAGCCTGATGTTAGGCCCGGGCCATGCCCAGTGCGGCGTCGAGTTCCGCGATCAAACCGCTTGCAGCCAGGCGGTGGAAGTCAGCGGGGCGATCGACGTCCCACGAAACGGGTAACTCGAGCCAGCGCCATCCCAGTTCAGCAAGCCGCGCGCGGGTACAGGCCATGACCGTATCCGTGCCCCAGCTGATCCCATCGAACAGCCGCGCGTCGCAGCGGGCGAGCCCGACGAGGACGTAACCGCCATCCTCCGCCGGGGTGAACACCGCGTCGTAACCGCTTTGCAATGCGCGAGCGGCGTCCTGCAAGTCGGTCGGGAGCAGCGCCGGACAGTCGGTGCCGACGAGGATCGCCCGTCGCGATGATTTCAGGGAAGCGCTTGCGGCGTTGAACATGCGCGCCCCGAGATCATTACCGCGCTGGCTGGCTGTGCGAAGGTCGGTGGGACGGCCTGAAAACAGCGGATGCGCCGCCGAGGGGGTGCACCACAGTTCGACATCGCCTAGACGCGCGTCGATAGCGGTGCGCAACGCACGTTCGATCAGGATGCGCTGCAGATTCGCAGCCCGCTCTGCTCCGAGGAGCGGGATCAGGCGGGTCTTCGCCGCACCTGGCTCGGGGGCACGCGCGAAAACCAGCACGCGGGTGCTGTTAGCTACTGCGGCCATAGCGCAGCGCAAGAGTTGCAGGATTTGCTCCCAGGAAATAGGCCAGCCGCAACCGCCACATCATCACCACGGTGCGCAGCATGCCGTGTCGCTCCCAGCGCCGCCCGGACGCGCTAATGCGCTCATCGAGGCATAGCGGCGCGCCGTGCGCTTTGAGGATCTTGCTGAGCGCAACGTCTTCCATCAGCGGGATCGTCGGAAAGCCGCCCGCTGCCGCAAACACCTCGCGCACAACGAACATGCCCTGGTCCCCGGTTGCGATATGGGTGAGGCGCGAACGCCAGTTCATCATGCACGCGACGACCCGCAGCATTGGATGCATGCCGTTGAGCTCGACATCGAAGCGCCCCCAGCATTTGCCGCCTGCAGCCAGGCGGTCGACGATCAAGTGATCCGCGTATGCGGGCAACACACAATCGGCGTGGAGGAACAGCAGTATGGCGCCGCGTGCCGCGGCCGCGCCGGCGTTCATCTGTGCGGCGCGGCCGCGCGCCGCGTTCAAAACCTGATCCGCATGCGGCGCCGCAAGCTCGGCGCTGCCGTCGTCGCTGCCACCGTCGACTACGATAATTTCGGCGCCACGGCTGCGCAACGGCTGCAGGCATTCGAGCGCAGCGACGATGCCGGCGGCTTCGTTGAGGCATGGAATGATGATGGAGAGCGGCATGCGAATGAGGTGTTGCTTGCAACATACCGCGCTGCACCGTAGTAAAGCAAGCGCCGGCGGGGACGCTTTACCACCGGGCTACCTCTTCGCGTCGTTCAGGTTCCAGTCATACTCGAGGTGGGCGATTGCGGCTTTGCCGTCGGCGACCGCTTTCTGCTGATCCGGCTTGTCGGAGAGCTGGGGCGCGTAGCGGGTGAAAACTGTTCGCGCGACTTGATGCCTTTGAGGTAATCCGG
The DNA here is from genome assembly GCA_046715035.1 of Burkholderiales bacterium. GTDB lineage: Bacteria > Pseudomonadota > Gammaproteobacteria > Burkholderiales > SG8-41 > PALSA-1004. Next base: position 18,170 of record JBKJZR010000067.1, read on the forward strand.
CGCCCAGGCAGCGTCACAAGATCGAACGTACCGCCTTTGCCATGGCGAACTAAACGAAAATCATAACCCGCACAGAAATCCATCCCCCCAGAGCTTTGCACTGAGATTGATCGCCCATCATGGCTACCCGGGTCACACCCACATCGCTTGACGCCGATAACTCTTCCGGCAGCTTGATGCTTGCCGCTCGCAACGATTGGTGCACCGATGACGCAGATTCCCTGTCGGCACGGACCTTCCAGAGTCCACTACAGATGCCGGATATACGACTGCAGGCTCAACCCCAACTGCCATCAACATCGGTCAGTTTCTTGTTGTCCTCGGAGGGGAGTCCATATACGAAGGGTTAGGCGCAACTTACTCCTGGGGAACCAGTTCAACGATCACTACCCGGCACGGCCCCTGACCGCCGTTTCTTGCCGAAATAGTGCCGGCTGGATGGTTCTCTCCCCGGCCTTCGAAATAGGTGGAGCCGGCCTCGAAGGTCTGTGTCTTGCCGTCCTTCCAGTTGATGGTAATTGCTCCCTCCAATACGTAGCGGAGCCCAGGGCCCTTATGCACGTGAAAGGGGATCTCGCCGCCGGGTTCTATGACAAGCATGGTCACCTTCATATTGAACTTCCCGGGCGGAAGCTCTCCGATGGGGACATCCTGAAGCGTTTTCGCGGTGAACTTTTGGGGTGCTGGCGTCTGCGCCATTGATGGCCCCGAACCCGATATTGCGATCGTGGCGACAACGCAAACTACTGCCAGCGTACGAAGCTTTGAAATCAACATGACCAATCTCCTCAATCCAGATGTTGTGCTACAAGAGACACGTTAAGCTCGAGTGCATTTTGAAGGTTCTACATAGTCGATTTCTCCTTTGATAAGTCGCAGGTGAGATGATGCCGTTGCGCCTAACGTCTTGGTGAGCGGCGGGCCGCCACAGGCGCCAACTGTGGCACGACGCTTCCGGCACGTCCGTTCGACCTAAAGTTAGGCACTATTCGGAGACCCCACACACGAATCGCTCCGTGATCCACGGAACTAATACGCACCCGTGAGTTTCAGTATCCGGCCTGTCTCGGTCTCGGCAACGTACAGATTTCCCGACG
>JBKJZR010000068.1:0-10776 GCA_046715035.1 Burkholderiales bacterium
GATTTGACCTCGGCGCGCAGACCTTCGCAAGCCTCGGCGATTAGCGTTGTAAGCGCTTCACTGTCGAGAGGGCGCGTCAGCCCGGCTTCGGTAACTTGTATTGCTTTGGGAGCCGCGTCTCGCGTTAGCGCTTCGCGCTGTCGAGCACGCTCTTTCGTTCGTTCGTCGCGATAGAGCACATACGCTCGGGCAACTTCGTGCTCCCCACCGCGCATGAGTGCGAGCTCGACCTGGTCCTGGATATCCTCGATGTGAAAGGTGCCGCCGTTGGGCTGCCGCCGCAGCAATGCCGTGACCACTGTGTCGGTCAATTGTGCGACGAGCTCGCGCACGCGCGCCGACGCCGCGCCCTGTCCGCCGTTGACCGCGATGTACGCCTTGGTCATCGCGATCGAGACCTTCGCGGGCTCGAAACCGGCGACCGCGCCATTGCGGCGGATGATCTTGTGGTCGCGGTAGGGGTTGGGGACCACTTCGGGGGTATCGGCCGTGTCGAACTTGACGGCGGGCGCGGCAACGGGGGTATCGATGACTAACCGCATGGGTGGCTTCTCCTGATCGTTATTGCTGCGCGTTTTTCGGGGTCGGGGCAGGCCGCCCGAACGACGCCGCAGACCACTATATATTGTGTACAAACCGGGTGTTTGAACTAATTCTAGTGGTTCGATTTTGGGCATGCAACCGCAATTTGAAGTTTTTTTGACGGTCTAGGATTCACTTCCGAAAAACGCGGGATTTGCTTGTAAGCGCACGGAAAATCACTGCCTAAAAATTGCACAGAAAAAACCCGGACAGCAGCTTGGGGACTCGCTAGCGACGATTTGTGCTGCGCAGCAAGTGGGGGCGTTCAGAAGTGTTGCGTTTTTGCTACGAGGCGCGGCGAGGTGGCTCGGATTCCGCGCACAGGGCGCGATAGCGGCCCCAGTCGAAGCTTGGGCCAGGGTCCGTTTTGCGCGCGGGCGCGATGTCGCAATGTCCGACGCAGGCGGTGAGCGGATAGCGGAGTTCGAGGGCGTGCGTGAGTGCCGCCAGGCGCCGATACTGGCCGTCCTCGAAGGGCCGCTCGTCGGTGCCCTCGAGTTCTATGCCGATGGAAAAGTCGTTGCAGCGCGGGCGGCCGTTCCAGCTCGACTCGCCGGCGTGCCATGCACGCCGGTCGCACGAAACGAACTGGATCAGTGCGCCGTCGCGGCGGATCAGGAAATGCGCGGAGACCCTGACGCCGCTGAGCTGGCGATAATACGGATGCGCGCTCGAGTCGAGGCGATTGGTGAAGAGGTCGATGATACCTGGGCCGCCGAACTCGCCGGGCGGCAGGCTGATGTTATGGATGACCAGCAATTCAACGACAGCGCCGGCCGGCCGCTCATCGGCGTTGCTGGAAGCGATGAAGCGCGCCGCCCCCACCAGCCCGTCAGGGTCGACTTGCAGTGCGGCAGCTGCGCATTGCGCGGGATGCGACCTAATCGTGCGACTCCAGCGCGTCGTTGATGCCGAGCTTTTCCATCTTGTAACGCAGCGCGCGAAATGTGATGCCCAGCAGCTTGGCTGCGGCCGTGCGGTTGTAGCGCGTTTTCTCGAGCGCCTGCATGATCGCCTTCTTTTCGAGATCTTCGAGCCGCTCCGGCAGGGGCGCGCTCAGCAGGTCGGCGCTGCCACCCCTCGCCGCTGCCTGGGTGAGCTGCAGGTCTTCCTTCTTGATCTCGGCACTGGTGGTGAGCGCCAGCGCGCGCTCGAGCACGTTCTCGAGCTCGCGCACATTACCGGGAAAGTCGTACGCCTGGAGATCCTTCAACGCCGCCGCCGACAGCCGGGGCGCGGCGATCTGCAATGGCGCCACAAGTTTCTTCACGATCTCAGCGGCCAGCAGTGGAATGTCCTCGCGCATCTCGCGCAGCGCGGGCATGCGCACGCCGATTACGTTGAGCCGGTAGAAAAGGTCCTGCCGGAAAGTGCCGTTCTCCACCTCCTCGGCAAGGCTGCGATGGGTCGCACTGATGACACGCACGTCGACGTTTTCCTCGACAGCCGAGCCGACTTTGCGCACGCGCTTCTCCTGGATCGCGCGCAACAGTTTCACCTGCATGTGCACGGGCAGGTCGGCGACCTCGTCGAGAAACAGCGTGCCGCCGTGCGCCGCCTGAAAGAAGCCGTCGCGGTCCTGCTCGGCGCCGGTAAACGCGCCTTTCTTGTAACCGAAAAACTCGCTTTCCATGAGATTCTCAGGAATCGCGCCGCAGTTGACGGGAACGAAGGGCGCCTCGCTGCGCGGGCCCTTGAGGTGCATGAGGCGCGCCGCGAGCTCTTTGCCGCAGCCCGATTCTCCGCTGATATGTATCGGCGCCTGGTTGCGGGCGAGCTTGTCTATCAGCTGGCGCGTCTGCTCCATGAGCAGCGAGTCGCCGAGCAGAACGGGGAAATCGTCGTGCCCGGCGGAGCCCTTGTCATCCGGCTTGCGGCTCTGATTGGGCCGCGGCAGCTTGAGCGCCGAGCGCACCAGCGCGCGCAGCTGGCTGAGCGACACCGGCTTGGAAAGATAATCGAAAGCGCCGGCCTTGAGCGCCGCCACCGCGTTTTCCGCGCTGCCATGCGCGGTGATCACGGCGACGGGCATGGTACTGCAGTGGCGCCCCACGTGTTCGAGCAGCTGCAGCCCGGTACCGTCCGGAAGACGCATGTCGGTGAGGCACAGATCATAGTTGTGCCTTTGCAGCAGCTGCGTCGCTTCGAATTCATTCGCGGCGCAATCGGCGTCGAGGCCCATGCGCTGCAGCGTGAGGCTCAGCAATTCCCGGATATCGGCTTCATCGTCGACGACCAGAACCCGGCTCTTCATCATGCTCCCCGACACAGGATGGTGAACTGCGCGCCCACGGGCGTTTCGACATAGTCGAGTTTCGCGTCATTAGCCTCGCATACTTCGCGCGCGATGTATATCCCGAGCCCGGTGCCGTTGCTGACGGTGGTGAAGAATGGCTCGAACAGCTGATTGCGCAGCATGGGTGGCACGCCCGCGCCATCGTCGATCACATCGAGCTTTACGATGCTGCCGTTGCTGAGCGCATCGACCGCGACGCGAATGCTGCCATCCTGGCGGCGGCAGTGGCGCAAGGCATTGCGGCACAGGTTCCACATGACCTGGTTCAAATGACTGCGATCGAAACAAACATCCGAATCAACGCGCACCTCGAGGTCGATCAGCGACGACGCGACCTTTTCTATCTGGCAGAACTGTTCCGCGAACGTGCGCAGAAAATCGCCGATCCTGAAAATTTCCTGGTGCGCGCGGTCGCCGCGGTTGAGTTTCAGCACGTCGTTCACCATGCGGTCGAGCCGCTTGGTATTGTCGTGGATGATCGTCAGCAGCCGGGCCATCGTATCGCTGGAAGCAGGCTCTTCCTGCAGCAACTCGGTCGCATGGCTGATGGCCGACAGCGGATTCCTGATCTCGTGCGCGATGTTGCCCGTGAGCCGGCCCAGCGCGGCGAGTTTGAGCTGGCGCGCCTGCGCCTGCACGCGCGTCAGATCTTCGAGGAAAATGACCGCGCCCACGTTGCGGCTGCGGCCGACCGGAACGAAGCGCGCGCTGACCTTCTGATTGAGGACGACCGTGCTCATCGGGTCGTAACCCGCTACTGGGTTGCGGCGCCAGTCCTCGAGGCGGCGCGCGAGCTGCGGCGAATGCTCCTTGAGTGCGAGCTCGCCGGACTGGCGCCGCAGCGAGCCCAGCAACTGCTCGGCGCGCGCGTTGTACTGGCGGATAACGCCGTGCTCGTCGACCACGACGACGCCGTCCTGCATGTCCTGGATGACCAGCTGGCTGACCTCGGCCATGCTCGCCAGGTCGATCTCGCGCTGCGCGGCCAGCTGTTCGGTAGCGACGAGATATGTCGCGAGCGTGTGAGCAACCCAGGCGGTGGTGAAATAGCCGATGCTCAGCAGACCCGCCTGCACGTACTGCGTGGTCGGGGCATAGTAGAAGAGCACCTGCGCGGTCTGCTCCAGCAGGACGGCGATGCTGGCCAGCGCGGCGTAGAACAGCGTCAAACGGCCGCGGCTGATGAGCCCGGCGGCAGCAAGTCCGGACAGCAGGAGCAGGCCGAGTCCGCTCGAGATTCCGCCGCTCGCGAACATGAGCACGACGATGAAGACGATGTCGGCGCCTACCTGCAGGCCGAGTTGCAGATGGAAATGCCGATGCGAGGCAATCAGCAGAAAACACAGCACGCTAAACGACACGTAGCCGGCTGCGACGTAGACGAACAGCTCGAATTCCATCGAGCCGAACGTGAGCGAGTTGCCGAATACCGCCGTGACGGTAAGCAGCAGCAGCGCGACGATAAAGCGGTAACCGTTGAAGTAATAAAGCGAGCGCCAGTAGGAGTTCGGCGGCTCGTTGCGCAGCAGCGGCAGATTCAGCGCCAACTGCACCGGCGATTGCAGGGAGGTCATGCCGGCGGGCGGCTCCACGTTAGCGTCGCAGGCGCAAATGTTCTTCGCTGCAGAAGAACTCCCCGTTGCCGCTCTGGCTTTCACTGCGCGGGAGGTGCACGCCGCAGTGCGCGCACTGCACCATGTCCTCGGGCGCCTTGGGGGGCTCTTTCCTGGTCACCGACCGTAGATAACTCCTCAGTATCCACCACGCAAACAGCACCACCAGCACGATGAGGATCAGCTTACTCATGGCAGCGTCGCGCGCTTGGCCGGAGCTGGCGTTACAGCTGGCGACTGGCACGGTCGTTTTGTCATCGGTATTCCCATCCACGGCTGCGGGCGCGGATCCTGGACCGGAGGAATTATATGCTGCCGCGACGCCGACGGCGGCTGCCACGGGAGGATTGGATGGTCGGGGTGACTGGATTCGAACCAGCGACTCCTGCGTCCCGAACGCAGTACTCTACCAGGCTGAGCTACACCCCGAGGAAAGCGCGCGGCGCGCGGCGGCGCTGCGTTCCACAAAAAAACACGCGGCTCGGACCGCGCTGTGATGATCTAACCGCACGCCGCCAGCTCAATGGTCCCGCGTCACCGCGAAACTCGCCAATTGTAGCAAATAATCGCGGTTCCCAGAGTGCGGCATGCGTGCGAGCGCGTCGCTCGCCGTGCGCGCTTCGGCCTCAGCCTGACGCCGCGTATAGTCGAGCGCGCCACTGCGGCCGATGGCGGTGATCACCTGAGCAAGCTCGCCCAGGCCGCCTTCCCGGATTGCGTTGCGGATCAGCGCAGACTCCTGCGCGGTGCCATGCTTTATCGCGTAGATCAGCGGCAGTGTCGTCTTGCCTTCCGCAAGATCATCGCCCACATTCTTGCCCGTCGTCGTGCTATCGCCGGAGTAATCGAGCACGTCGTCGGTCAGCTGAAACGCCGTGCCCAGGTGCATGCCGTAGCTCGCCATCGCGTCCTCCTGCTCGCGCGTCGCGCCGCCGATAATGGCGCCAAGCCGCGTCGCCGCCTCGAAGAGCTTGGCAGTCTTGTAGCGTATGACCTGCAAATAGCTGACTTCGTCGATGTCGGGGTTGTGGCAGTTCATAAGCTGCAGGACCTCACCCTCGGCGATGACGTTGGTGGCGTCGGCGAGCACCTGCATCACCCTCATGCTGTCGATAGCGACCATCATCTGAAAGGCGCGGGAATAGACGAAATCGCCGACCAGCACGCTCGCCGCGTTGCCGAAAAGAGCGTTCGCAGTGGGGCGGCCGCGCCTCAGCGCCGAGGCGTCGACCACGTCGTCGTGCAACAGGGTCGCGGTATGGATAAACTCGATCACTGCTGCCAGCTCGTGATGCCGCGCGCCCCGATAGTCAAACGCGCCGGCCGACAAGATAACCAGCGCTGGACGCAGGCGCTTGCCGCCGCTGCCCACGATATACTGCGCAACCTTGCGCACCAGCGCCACGTCCGAATGGAGCCGGTCGCGGATGAGTGCGTCGACGGCGCGCATGTCAGCGGCGAGAAACTCGTGAAGGATAGGAACTGGCATCGGTTCGGCGCTTGCGGAGCCGCTGCGTGCGCGTTGGAAGACGGCGCTGGCTCGGAAGGCAAGTGTTTCATTTTACTATGCTTTGACTGAAAAATCCCAGTTGGGTATAATGCGCGGTTTTCAATGCGTCTCGCAGCGCACGGCAGGAGCTCAAAAAAATGTATGCGGTGATCAAGACCGGCGGCAAGCAATATCGCGTCGCCTCGGGTGCGAAACTCCGGGTGGAGCCGCTTGCCGGCGAAGTGGGCAGCGAGATCGTGCTCGCAGAAGTGCTGATGGTCGCGGACGGCGAGAACGTTTCGCTCGGCACGCCGCTGCTCGGTGGCGCGTCGGTCACGGCCAAGATCGTCGCGCACGGCCGGGGCGACAAGGTGCGCATTTTCAAGATGCGGCGCCGCAAGCACTATCGCAAGTCACAGGGGCACCGACAGAACTATACCGAGATCGAAATTCTCGGCATCGCAGCTTAAGGCATTCGTCGGCCACTATTGGGCATGGGCGCGCCAACCCAACCGGCTTGCGCCCCGCAGCAGTAGTCGGCAAATTCAGGAGCAGCAACGATGGCACACAAAAAGGCAGGCGGCAGTTCTCGTAACGGCCGCGACTCTCAGTCGAAGCGTTTGGGCGTCAAAGCATTCGGCAGCCAAGTGATCGAAGCGGGCAGCATCATCGTGCGCCAGCGCGGCACGCAGGTTCATCCTGGCGTGAACGTCGGTATGGGTCGCGATCACACGCTGTTTGCGCTGATTACCGGCAAGGTCGAATTCTCCGCCAAGGGACCTCAGAAGAAAAAAACCGTTAACGTCATGCCCGCCTGATTGCCTCGCCAACCGGCCCGCAAAAAGCCCTGCGCGAGCGGGGCTTTTTTATTTGATCCGAGCTTTGCCGCAGATCAAGACGCTTCGGCCTTCGGACCCAGAAAAACCGCCGCCACCATGAAGTTCATCGACGAAGTCACGATCGACGTGCACGCCGGCAAAGGGGGCGATGGTTCCGCATCGTTTCGCCGCGAGAAGTTTGTCCCGCGCGGCGGGCCTGACGGCGGCGACGGGGGTCGTGGCGGCAGCGTGTACGCATTGGCTGACCGCAACATCAATACGCTGGTCGATTATCGTTTCGCGCGTATTCACCGCGCGAAGAACGGCGAACCCGGGCGGGGCTCGGATTGCAACGGCAAGTCTGCGACCGACATCATCCTGCGCGTACCCGTTGGCACGGTGGTGAGCGATCTCGAGGCAGGCACTGTCGTGGCCGACCTGGCGGCGCACGGCCAGCAGGAGATGCTCGCGCAGGGTGGTCAGGGCGGCATAGGCAACCTTCATTTCAAGTCGAGCACCAATCGGGCGCCGCGCCAGTTCACGCGCGGCGCGCCGGGAGTCTCGCGCAGGCTCAAGCTCGAACTCAAGGTGCTGGCCGATGTCGGACTCTTGGGAATGCCGAATGCAGGCAAGTCGACCTTTATCCGCGCAGTTTCCGCGGCGCGCCCGAAAGTGGCGGACTACCCGTTCACCACGCTGCATCCCCACCTCGGCGTTGTCCGGGTCGACGACAATCGCAGCTTCGTCATCGCCGATATTCCCGGCCTGATCGAGGGAGCCGCGGAGGGCGCCGGACTTGGCCACCAGTTTCTGCGCCATCTGGCGCGCACACGGTTGCTGCTGCATCTGGTCGACATCGCCCCGTTCGACAGCGGCATCGACACCGCCGCGGAAGCGCGCGCTATCGTCAACGAGCTGCGCAAATACGATCCCCAGCTGTATGAAAAACCGCGCTGGCTGGTATTGAACAAGGTGGACTTGCTGGCGCCGGATGAGCGCGAGCGGCGGATCAGCGAGTTTGTCGGCGATTTTGGCGCCCAGGATAGATTCTTCGGCATTTCGGCGCTGACCGGTGCCGGCTGCAAGGAGCTCGTTTACGCGATCATGCAGTACGTGGAGGAACATCCCGGCGTGTCGCATGAAACGGCTGCGCTGGCGCCGGCCGATCGTCCGGTGGCTGAATCGCAACGCCCATGATGTCGGAATTAGGCCGCGCCAGACGGCTGGTCGTGAAAGTCGGCAGCAGTCTCCTGACCAATCAGGGCCTGGGGCTGGATCACGACGCAATAGCATGCTGGACGCGCCAGATTGCCGAGCTGCGCAAACTGGGCCGCGAGGTGATACTGGTTTCCAGCGGCGCGATCGCCGAAGGCATGCAGCGCCTGGGATGGAAGCGGCGCCCCCGTGCGCTGCACGAGCTGCAAGCCGCCGCCGCAGTCGGGCAGATGGGCCTGATCGAGGTTTACGAATCGCGGTTTCGCGAGTTCGGCCTGCGCGCGGCGCAGGTGCTGCTCACCCATGGCGATCTGGCCGACCGCAAGCGCTATCTGAACGCGCGCTCGACGCTGCGCACCCTGCTGGCTTTGGGCGTCATACCGATCATCAACGAGAACGACACCGTCGCCACGGACGAGATCCGCTTTGGCGACAATGACACGCTCGCGGCCCTGGTGACCAATCTGGTCGAAGCGGAGGCGCTGATCATCCTCACCGATCAGGCCGGCCTCTACTCGTCGGATCCGCGTAAAGACGCTGACGCGACTTTGCTCGGCGAAGCGCGGGCCGGCGATCCTGCGCTCGAGGCCATGGCGGGCGGCGCCGGGACCACGATTGGCCTGGGCGGCATGCTGACCAAAATTCTCGCCGCCAAGCGCGCCGCACGCAGCGGCGCGCACACGGCAATCGCGTCAGGCCACGAGCAGGACGTGCTCCTGCGTCTGGCACGCGGAGAACGGGTCGGCACGCTGCTGAGGGCGGCAACGCCCCCGGTGGCAGCGCGCAAGCAATGGCTGGCCGCCCACTTGCAGGTGCGCGGCCGTCTCACGCTCGATGCCGGAGCCGTAAAAGCGCTGCTCGAACAGCACAAGAGCCTGCTGCCGATCGGAGTGTATGAAGTGACAGGGGATTTCGAACGTGGTGAAGTGGTTGCCTGCTGCAACGAGCGGGGCACGGAGATCGCCCGTGGCCTCGTCAATTACAGCGCGACCGAAACGCGCTGCATCCTGAAGACGTCCTCGAGCGAGATCGAGGCGAAGCTCGGGTATGTCGACGAATCCGAACTGATCCATCGCGACAATCTGGTGCTGCTGTAAGTCGGGAACGCGCGGCACCGCGACCAGGCAGCCCGGAATGCGCGCGAAGTCAGCCGCGGCGCAGCTTCCGGCTAGTGCTCACTCGCCGGGATGATTACGCTTTGGAGCCCCGTATTTCAGGCGCTGAATCGCTTCTTTCGGCGATCTGATCCGGGTTGCGTCGTAACAGAAATAATCGCCAAACAGGACGTGGTGCTGCCGATTGACATCCTTGTATCGAATCAGCCGCCATTCGCTCTGGCGTGAGCTGGTCCACGTACCATCGCGCCGGCCGAACGCATAGTACTTTTGCTCGCGCGTCTGACAGCGAATGCCCTCGAAGGAAATGTTCTCGGCGCCGCTCGGGCTTCTGACGACGAGCACATATCTGATGACCCCATCGGCGCCGACCGAGATCGACTCTGCATCGATCAGAAAACGATTGGTGGTCGCAGCGCTCGCCTCGAATTCGATGAGGTTGGCGGGGCGGGGGAACGGCGGCGGCTGGACTTCGAGCTCTACCCACGATTTAGGCACATCATCGTCCGCATCGCGCTGTGCCGCGAGCGCGGGGGACAGCAGCGCGCACCACAGCATCAGCGCGCGCAGCAAGCGCTCAGCCACGATAGACGTGCTCTCGCGTCAATGGCGTAGGCCAGGCGCCATCGGCGTGCGGCCTTCCCGCCAGCACCTGATAGATCGACACCCAGCCGCGCTGGAATGCGAGCGCGTAGCCCGCCATGTAGATGCGCCAGATGCGGTACTTCTGCTCGCCGACCAGCGCGCGTGCTTCTTCGCTGCGCGCATCGAGCCGCTCCGCCCAGTTCCACAGCGTCTTCGCGTAATGCGGCCGCAGACATTCGACGTCGATGCACTCGAGATTCTCCGCGGCCATGAGCTCGATTTCCTTCGACAGGTGCGGGATCTCGCCGCCGGGAAAAACATAACGCTCGATGAAATCCGCGACATCCGTGCTCAGCCCCCCTGAATAGAGTCCGACCGAGGTCAGGCCATGATTCATGACCAGTCCACCGGGTTTGAGGAGGCGGTGGATCTTGGAAAAATAGGCGGGCAGATTGCGCTTGCCCACGTGCTCGAACATGCCCACGCTCGCCACCTTGTCGAAAGGCGCGCTTTCATCCACGTCCCGATAGTCGAGCAGCATTACCTGGCAGCGGTCGGCCAGATTGCGCATGCGGATCTGCTCCTGCACGTACGCGAATTGCTGCTCGCTGACGGTGACGCCAGTGGCGTAGGCGCCGTAATGCTCGGCCGCGCGCAAGATGAGCGCTCCCCAGCCGCAGCCGATATCGAGCAGACGCTCTCCTGCCTGGAGATTGAGCTTGCGGCATATATGGTCGAGCTTTTGCTCCTGGGCGAGATCCAGCGAGTCTTCGGAACGGCGAAAATAGGCACACGAATAGACACGGCTCTTGTCGAGCCAGAGCGCAAAGAACTCGTTGGAAACGTCGTAGTGGTGACTGATCGCGCGGCGATCGAAAAGCCGGGTGTGCTGCCAGAACTTCCAGCTGTCGTTGTCGCGCTGGCGCAGGCTGATCTGCTGCGGCCCACACAGGGATTCGGCAAACTGGGCCAGATCGCGGACGTCGCACTCGAGGTCGATGTCGCCTTCGACATAGGCCCGGGCAATTTTGCCGAGACCGGGATTGACAAGCGTTTTGAGCGC
>JBKJZR010000069.1:0-15345 GCA_046715035.1 Burkholderiales bacterium
GATTCGGCCGCAGTCGGAATGTCTGGCGCGGTGGCAACCCTGGTCGGGCTCGTCACCGCAAGGGCGCGCAGCCTGCCGCCTTTCGTCTGCGGCAGCGCAACTGGCAAGTTCGAGAAAACCATTGAAATCTGGCCGCCCATCGCATCAGCGATGGCTGGCCCCTCGCCCTTATAGGGAACGAACAGCAAGTCCACGCCCGCCGTCAGCTTGAACAGCTCGCCCGCCATATGCGGCGTGCCGCCGGACGCAGCGCCAAACGTGAGCTGGCCGGGACGCGCCTTGGCGAGCGCGATCAGGTCCCTCACCGACTTTACCGGCAGCGACGGGTGCACGACGATCAGCAGCGGCGATACGGCGATCTCCGTCACGGGCGCGAAGTCGCGCACGGTATCGTAGTTGAGCTTGCCGAACATTGCGGGAACCACCGCCTGCGTCGTCTGCGAACCGACGAGCAGCGTATAACCGTCGGGCGTCGACTTGGCGACGAACTCAGTGCCGATAATGCCGCTCGCCCCCGTGCGATTGTCGACGATGAACGACTGACCCGCGCGTTCGGTGAGCTTTTGCGCGAGTATGCGCGCCGTGACGTCGACGCCCCCTCCGGGTGCAAAAGGCACCACAATCCGCACCGGTTTGTGCGGATACGTCTGCGCGCTCGCTGGCGCGCCGCCAAGGCCGGCCGCCGCTGCCAACATTGCCGCAGCCACGATCTTCGCATAGGACTGCACGTGATCCTCCTCGCCCCGACGGCGTTATCGCCCAGTTTCTTCCCAACACACGGATGTTTCAACCCCGACGTCGAGGCGGCCAGCCCGATCCGGCATCGGTCAATTGCGAATCGAGATGGACTTACGGCTTACGAAGCAATGGGTGACGAGGCAATGCGCGAGGTCAGGCGCGTTGGGGCGCATGCGCGCTAGCGCACGCCGAGCATTGCGTTCTTCAGTCGGACGTCACGCGGCCGCTCGCCTATCCAGGTGCGCAACAGGGCCTGATTGAACTCGAATCCAGGGATAACGCCTTTCTGCTGGCCGTTTACGCGGATCGTCGTGCCTACGCGCGGCAGGTAATCGATCAGGATCTGCGAGCCCTTGCCGAGCACCGGCAGCGTGTCGAATATCGCGCCGAATTCATCGAGCCTTCGTTCGAGCGGCGCGCGCTGCTCGGCGGTCAGGGATTCATGGATCGCGCTATTGACCGATGAAATGACCTGCTCCGACGTCAGATCGCGCAGCAGATGCAGAGAAATGCGTGACGGCTGATTTTCGCGCAGGATGGCGGCGCCGTCGTCCCGGCGTTTGGGCAGGTACAGCGCCGCAGCATAAACCTTGAAGGCCGAGTGCGTGCGCACCCCGGCGCCATTGAGCACAAGCTCCCCCGCTGCTGACTGGATGCGCTCTGGAAATATCTGGCCTTCGATCTCCGCCGCGGACACCCGCGCACACAGCAATACTGCGATCAGCAAACATCCCATGCGCACGTCGGTCTCCCGCAGAGTCCTGCGAGTTTGCAGGACCGGGTTGCAATCATGCGTTGGCGCTGCGCGGCGTGCTATCGGACGTGGCTGATATCGATGTAGGACGCGCAGCATCCGGGCGCATCTGAGCTGCGCTGGAGTTGCGTTCTTCGGTCACTGACCCGCCAGGAAGCCCTTGATACCTTGCAGCGCCAGGTAATAACCGTAGATTCCAAACCCAGTCAGCACGCCGCGGCTCACGCGGGCAATCTCGGATTCCCTGCCGCGTCGCGCGGGATTCGAAATGTGGAGCTCGATCGTCGGAAACCCCACCTGACTGATAGCAGCCATCAACGCCGGATGTCCCGTCGAATAACCGGCGGGATTGATGACGGCTGCGTCGACTCCGCTATCGTGCGCCGCATAGAACTTGTTGATCACCTCGCCTTCGACGTTCGAGTGAAAAATATCGACTTCGACGGCGAGCTCCGCGGCGTACCTGCGGATGTGCTCGTCGTATTGCGGCAGCGTCATCGGACCGAAGACGTCGATCTGCGCTTTGCCGCGCATGTTCATCCCCGCGCCATGCACTATCAGAACTTTAGGCATACTCTTCACCGGTGGTTGAAACCGGGCAATTCTCGGAGCCGGCGGTGCCGACGTCAAGCCGCGCGCGAGAACTCAAAACGTGAAAGGAGCATTGGTTTGTAGTCTTGGTCCTACGATAAAAAGCAAGTTTTACCACTGGTTAAATCCACGCCGTCGGATCAATACTGGCTCACTCGCCACGATGCCTCATGCGGGCTCATCGCGGGTTTGGCGTCTACATTGGAAAGGAACGGTCATGCTCTATACGATTGCGGTAGTTTTGCTGGTGCTGTGGCTGCTGGGACTCGTCAGCTCGTATACCCTGGGCGGTTTCCTGCACATTCTGCTGGTCGTCGCTTTGGTGATGGTTGTATTGCAGCTGATCAGCGGGCGGCGGACAGGTTAGTCCGATCAGGCTTCGCGGGCGCCCTTCCCTGGGGTGCCCTGCATTTGTTTGGTGTTCCGATAGCACTCGACAAAGCGAGCCCGTGCTCGCTTTTGTCTGTCGTACGCTGGCACCGCTGGAGTGGCGGACTTGGCCGGTTCCTCCGTCGTACTCGAGCACTTCACGGTTGTCGGCGTCGGTGACGCTCAGCGCAATGACACCATTGACCGTCTTGCGCTTGCACCGCCCCTGCGCGTCATAGGCACAGGTCACCGTGTTGCCCGCGCCGCTGGCCGAAATGAGGCGGTTCTCCGCGTCGTAGCCGTAGGTGAAGGTGCCGTCGAAGGTGAGATTGCCGTTGCCATCGTAGGTCGGATGACCGCGCCTACCGCCGTGTATTTGATTGAGCGCGTTGGCGGTGTAATTGATGCTGCCCGCGCCGGGCGGGGTTAGTAGAGCCAGGTGTTGTCGGTTGCGCTCGGACTGATCCGCTGGTTCACGTCGTTGTAGCAGGGACTAGCGAACCGCTAGCCCTCGTATTGACTGTTCCCCGACCCGGAAATGGGCTCTGGTCAGGTGTTTCCGTTTTGCCGGCTAATGGATTGAATCGGTAGATGCGGAACGTGTCGGCAGTGAGTGCCGTGGCAAATCAATGGTGAAAACGCACCCTGAGCCGGGTGTGTTGCGGACGCTGAGAACTCCATTGTTCGCCTCGACGGCGCGCCGACAGACTGTCAGTCCGAGTCCGAGGCCTGATTTATCCGCGCCTCTCTGAACGAACGGCAGAAACATTTTTTCCGCGTCGCCCGGCGGCAGGCCGCCGCAGTTATCTTCGATGTCGATCAGGATGCGATCGGCGGCTGCGTAAGCGTGCAATGAGACTTCGGTATGGTGCTTCGTAAACTTGAACGCGTTTTGCAGCAAGTTGCCAACTGCCGAAAAAAGCATGTCCCGGTCGGCCAGAACCGCTAGCGTCGGGTCAACGGAGACCTTGAATCCGCATTCCCGGACCTGCGCCTCTAGCGACGCCGAGATTTTAACGTCAGCGATGAAGTCGGCCACGGAGACCAGTTGGAATCGCGTGGGCAGCCCGGCTGTCACTCGCACGTCGGCCAGCGAGCGATCTATGAGATTGCGCATTCCTATCAAGCTACGATCCAGTACGGCGCCAGTCGCCCCGGACAATCCTACATTGCCACCTTTGATGGCGGAAACGGCGAGCGTGGCGGTATGGATGAAATTTCGCAACTCATGGGCGAGAACACCCAGCCGTTCATTCAACGCCTGAGCGCCACGATCCGCCATCAAAAAATCGCGCTGGGTACCAAATTCCGTGACCGCATCGGCGATTACATTGTCCAGGCAGCGGTTAAAAGTTCGAAACTCGTCTACCTGGATCGGCGCCTCGCGTTCGAAGGCCAGATCCGTTATTGCCTGGCAGAGATCGCCATAGCCGTGAACAACCTGGTCAACCGTGAATCCCCGGTGTAATAACTCGCGCCCGTGCCGCGCTGCACCTATGCCCATCTCGGACAAAGCGGGCGCATCGCCATCGCCGCCCGATGGACCAGAAATCTTACGGCTTCGCATAGGCGAGGACGTCTGCTCCACTCGAAGCGTCTTGATAAGCTGATCAAGAAAGAGCGGTACTCCGTGCTCCAGCTCCGCTGCGGTCGCTTTGGGTGCGTGCCGTTCAGCGACCTTTATCCTGCAACGGCCGATCAATTCAGCCCGATGAGTCGTAAGGAATTCGTGCAGCATTCGTCAATCATACGCTTATATTACTTACGATTGGTTTTGGTGTACCGGCACGTAATCCCGTGAAACATATGTGAAAAAAGACCCTACGGTTGAAATATATTTGCTTGCGGAGCTTGCCTGCACCGACCCTTGAAGGCCCACGCAAACACGATCACTTAGCTGTCGCCTTGGGGATTTCAGAGATAACCGGCAAAAGTCTTCAATTCCGAAAAAGTGCTCGCGTTGCTGGAAATTCCTCAGGACACTAGATCATGCAGGCATCCGAGCCGCATCCCAGGTCGCGGTCGGCTTCGCCCAGCAGCCGGTCGAAAGACTCGGGCACACGGATTTCCCGCCCGATCACCCGCGCGCAATATCCCTGCAGCCAGTAACTGTTGGTCGGGTGACCCCCGCCTGCGACGATCAGCACGATGTTGTCGGGTTTGGCCGTAATCGGCCACGGATCGCGCTCGAGGCTCGCCCGCGTCTCAGGATCGGCATCGATCTCGATCCACGCCGCAGCGCCCGAGCGGCGGATCTGTGCCGCGGGAATTCTAGAGTGCTCCCACAGGAACTCGCGCATCGAATGCGGCGTCCACCCCAGGCGCGCCATGGTCTGCGCAACGATCTGCGGGATCATCAATATGCCAGGAGTCCCGTTCACGTAACCCATGAGGCCGGGCATGTTGGGCACGCGCATGAAATCCGCCATCCGGTACATCCCCTGCGATGCGTCTTCCTCCGGCGTCTCCTTCTTCGCGCCGCGCCGGCGGATGTTGGTGACGCCGTTCGCGAACGCCAGCGAAACGCAGTTCGTGCCCGGCGCGTAGCCGTGGCGCGTCGTGGCATGCGGTTGCCAGCCCGCGGGCAGACCGTCCTCGTCCTCGGCGAATACGACGTTCGTGTAGCGCATGGCACCGTAATTCGCCATGGTGCCGATGCCCGGCAATGCGCCGCCGAGGTTCTGCTGCATGAGCCGTAAGGCGCGCCCGATACTGGCCCCAGCCGGGCGCTGCGGATCCGGACCCAGACAGCCGAAGCCGGAATTGAGTCGGATCTGTTTGCCGATCGGGCCGTTGACGATCACCACCGGGAATGCGCCGCCCGAGGCCGCCTGCAGCTGTTCACTGTTCGACGCGGGATCGAGAAACGCCTCGACGGCGGCGACCAGAACGGGCAGGTATTCGGGCCGCCCGCCCGCCATCGCAAGCGCCACTGCGCAGCTCTCGACGGTGGCGACGCCGCCGCGCGGCGGGAACTTGCCGATCACGTGCGTGCGCGGATGCACCGTGCCGCGGATAATCCAATCCACCCGCTCCCGCGTCGCCGGCCAGAGCGGCAGACCGTCGCCCCACAGATTGGTGAGCAGGAGGTTGTTGGCTTTGACGAGGGCGTCCTCGTAGGAGGCGCCCTCGGTGCTCAGCATCGGCGTCGCACCGCCTGCTGCCTGCGCAAAATCGGACGTCCAGCGCGTGAGGCCCGCGTAGAACTCGCGCTTGCGCTCGACGAGCGGCGTCAGGTCGCTGCCCGGCAGGAACGTGTCCATCGGAAAGGTGATCATCGCGGCGTCCGGAGCGAGTCCGAGGCCGGCGACGGCATTCTTCATCACGCCCACGAAGTCCGTGCGCGTCAGGGTGACGGTCGGAATCCCCAGCGTTTCGATTCTAGCGGCTGCACGGCCGCATGCTGTGGCGCAGGATCCTCAGGCCGCGTTGCCGATGATGACCGCGTCAACGCCGCTGCGCTTGACCAGCGCCGCGGTTTCCTCGCTGCCGATCATCGCGTTGCCCTGCGGGTAAGCATCGATAGGAAGCACTTCGACGCCGGGGAAATCCGCTTCGAAGAGTTGCTTCAGCAGCGGCAGGGCGCGAAATGCCTGCCACTGTTCGTTGGTGACGATACCGATGCGTTTCCCGGCCAGGCTCTCCAGCCGTGGCGCGTGCGCCTGCGTCACTTCGATGCTGCCGGATGGATCGTAGAACTCCAGTTTGGTCATATCGTCACTCCATCTTGATGTTCGCGTCTGCCACTATCTTTGCCCACTTGGGTATTTCCGCTTTGATGAATGCGCTGAACTGCGCCGGGGCGCTGCCTACGCCATCGGCGCCCATCGTTGTGAGGCGCTGCTGTACGTCGGACAGCGCAAGCGCCCTGACGACCTCCGCATGCAGCCGGTCGACGATCGCACGCGGCGTCCCTGCCGGCGCGAACAAGCCGTTCCACCCGACGATCTGATAACCGCGCAGCCCCGACTCGTCGAGCGTCGGCAGTTCCGGCAGTAACGCGGACCGTTTGAGATCGGTCACCGCGAGCGCTCTCAGCTTACCGGATTTGGCGAACGGGAGCGTGCCGGGAATGTTTTCGCACATGAACTGGATCTGCCCGCCGACGAGGTCGGCGAGCGCTGGCGCGCCGCCTTTGTACGGCACGTGGGTGACGCGTATGCCGGCCATACTCTTGATCATCTCGCCCGCGAGGTGCGGCGTGGTGCCGGGCCCTCCGGAGCCGAAATTGAGCTTGTCGGGATTGGCCCGCGCGTAAGCGATGAACTCCGACACCGCTTTCGCCGGCACCGACGGATGCACGACGAGCATCAGCGGCGCCGATGCGACGAGCGTCACTGGCGCAAAATCGCGGAGCGTGTCATAGGGCAATTTTTTGTAGAGGCTCGGGTTCACGGTGAAGGTGAGGCTCATCATCAACACTGTGTAACCGTCGGGGGGTGCCTTGGCGACGAGCTCGGTGCCGATGATGCCCGAGGCGCCCGGACGATTATCGACGACGACCTGCTGGCCGAGGCTGTCGGAGAGCTTCTGCGCGACGAGGCGCGCCATGATGTCGTTGGAACCGGCGCCCGCTGCGAACGGCACGACCATGCGCACCGCCTTGGTCGGATAAGGCTGCGCGGCCGCGCACGCGGTGTAGAGCACCGTGGCCAGCATCACCCACGTACTCCACGCACCCGCCACGCCCCGCCGCGCAGACGGGTTGCCGCACTGCCGCGCAGTCCGCTGTTGCATAGTGCCCGCTCGCTGTCGACCCTCCCCGCCAGCTCTCGTCAAAGTGTTTTTCACTCGATTGATCCTATAGCGCGAAGTCCGCCGCGAACGCGCGAAAATTCCCGATCTCCTCCAGGCCGCTCAGGCCGTCGAAAAGGCGTCGCGTGACGTCAGACCCCCAGACCGGCGTCCCGAGATCGAAGAATTTTGCGGTGAGCTCCCCGATCGTGTGCGGGCGGGACGGTTCTCCCTTGGTCACGATGCACTTTCCTTCGTGCACTGTGCCATCGTGCATCAACACGCGCACGGTAACCGGCTGTTCCCCCGGATAACGCGCGGTGAACGAGGGCTCTTCCCGCAGGTCGACGCGAGCCGCCAGGTCCTGCACCGCCGCATTCGCCACTGCGGCGTCGTCGAAACTCGCGAGGCCCGAACGCCCGTGCACCAGTATGCTCGCGATCCCGAACGGCACCGAAAAGCGCGCGCCGAAACTGCTCACGACGCGCTTTTCGGCGAGCATCGCAGCGAGCATGTACGCCCTGATTTCGATGCGGTCGATGCGATTGGTGTCGAGCCGGCCGCCCGGCACTCGGGTCAGCAGATCTTCGAGCGCGTCGATCGCCGAGTGGACGTAACGGCCGGTCGGGTGCAGCTTGAAATAGCCGTCTGCGAGCAGCCACTCGGTTCCCAGTCCCGCAATAACCCGCTGCGGGTCGAACGTGTCCGAGAGAATCTTACCGTAAACCGCGCCAACGCCGTCGATCTCGCCCGTGAATCCGCATTCGACCAGACGCGCTGCCATCAGTCCCATGTAGCCCGAGTGGCCCGTGAAGATGTTGCGCACGGTGGCGCCGTCGAGCAGCGTCTGACGGCTGCTCGCCATGCCCATCGTCGCTGCGACATTGATCAGCTCCAGCATGCGCGGCGCATCGAAATGCCTGAGCTTCCCCGCAGCGATCGCCGCGCCGATCACGCCGTACGTTCCGTGCGGGTGCACGCTCAGCCTGACTTGGGCCGCGCGACTGATGCGCGACGACAGCTCGTAGCCGAGCGCAACGGCGAGCAGAACGTCCGCGCCGCTGCAATCGAGCTCCTGGGCGAGCGCCAGCGCGGCAGGAACGACCTGAATCCCCGGATGGCCTTTGGCGTAGAGGTTGCCTTCGTCAAGCTCGAGCCACGTCCCTGCCGTGCCGTTGAGCAGCGCGGCGTCGGGCGCCCCGGCGCGCCGTCCGGCACCAATGACCCATGCGCCGCCCTTGGACGGATTCAAATGGGCAGCAACGAGTGCCTTCATTTCGCGCTGCTGCATCCCCGCCGCGATCACGGGCACGCTGTCCATGATGACCCAGCGCGCACGCTCAAGCGCACCCTTGCTCAGTCGATCGAGCGTCGTTCGGCTGGCGAAGTCGGCAAGGGTGCGCAGATAAAGCGGCGGTGTACGATCCGTCATGTGGCCAAAACCAGCCTTTCAAGCGTTTACGACAGCACGGTTAGACGTCGGTACTTTCGTACCAAATCTGGCGCGATGCGCCGATAGGTGCAGAACCCGCGCAAGCGTATTTTGCCCCGGGTCCCAACACTAAGGAAATCGCATGAATTTCTAATTTCTGCTGTAGTTCGTCGCGCGCGCCATCACCGGCTGGCTGGCCAGTCTGCTCATGAAGGCTGGGACGCGCGATAGGGCGTACAGCTGAACTGAACGTCAGGGAGCGGCGCTTCCAGCCCCGAGCGCGGCTCCATGCTTCAAACGTCGCCCCGCCTCGTCACAGCGCCGCGAACGTCGGTACCCGGCTTTCGCCACAGCGGGCTCAGGCCTGCCAAACGCCGTATCCCTCCTCACGCAGACCAATCGCCAGCTCCACTTCCATTTCCCGCGCTGCCTGATACGGCATCGGGTTGTAGCATTCGTAGAGCTCGGGAAGCAAGCGCTGGCCGTAGCGTTGCACCAACCGGTTCGCTTTGACACCCGCCTTATGCTTGTCGAAACGGTCGTCCGGATTCAGGCCGGTCATACCCACGTACACGCACGGCTTGGCAGGATCGTAGTCGGGATTGCATCTGCGAAAGCTGGCATCGTGAAGAACGTCGCGCGACAGCAGCACGACGTAAACATGATGATGATAGCGCGGCGCCATGGAACGTAGCGGCTGGTCAGCGTGCGCTCTCGGTAACCGCGCGCGCTGCCGAGACCAGAGTGCGCATGGTAATCGAATATCGCCGCGCCTTCGTCGGCGGAATGCTGTGCTGCCAGTCCCAGCGTATCGCGCCGCGCATGACGTAGGCCGAGCGCGGCGCGAGCTCGAGCGTTACGACATTGTTGCGGTCGGGCTTTATCCCACGCGGACGGAAGCGCATGACGCACGGACCAGCCTGCGAGACACCGACGACGATGTCGAAATGGGGTGCGTCGCGATGCCAACCGATCGGCGTGCCTTCCTGGTATTCAGTGATCAGCGCGTGGGCGGCGCAAAGTCCATGATGCAGCGGGCATATTTCGAAACGTCGGAGTCGTCCTACCGCGCTTTCGGTCTTACGCCGATACGTTAACCGCATGACCCTCGGTAATCTGCGAACCGTCGGTGGGCGGGAGTGCGGTAATGAGTGCCTTGCCAGGCGCTGCCACCGGGGAAATCTAACCGATAAAAGGAGAAACACCATGTTGCTTTATATTCTGCTGTGGCTGGTAGTAGGCGGGCTCGTCGGCTGGGTAGCGAGTCTCATCATGAAGACTGACGCGCAACAGGGCATGTTCCTGAATATTGTGGTCGGTATCGTCGGCGCGGCCATCGCTGGTTGGGTGATCTCCCCGCTGGTCGGATTGCCGAGCATCAATGACGGCTCGATCGGCGTGGCGTCGATTCTGGTCTCGCTGGTGGGTGCGATTATTCTGCTGGCGATCGTCAACCTGTTTCGCCGCGGTAGCGCACGCGGCGCTGCGTAAATTACCGCTCAGGCGCGGCGCCGTATGGCCGCGCAGCTTAAAAAGGCGCCTGCGGGCGCCTTTTTTTGGGTGCGACGACCCGCGCCTTTTTGCCTCATCCGCAATCGTTTCCGGGGCTCGCCTCGTCGCGCAGCACCAATACCGGCTGCCGACCATGCGGCGGGCTTCCAGTGCCGCATGCGCTTCGTGGACGTTGTGCAGTCCGTAGCGAGCCGATATTTCGATATGCAGCGTACCCCCGAGCAACGCGGCGAAGATGTCATCCGCGCGGCGCTGTATGGTGCCGGCATCCGGCAGATTATCGTTCAGGCGCGGCCGTGTCAGAAACAACGACCCCGCCTCGCCGAGCTCGAGCATGGTTCCTCCATCTAAGGAAGCTCTGACGAAGCTTTGCTAACGATTCCTGCGATCACGTCGACCGCGTCTTCGGCTCCCGTGGCAGCGACGCGCGCTGGCGCGGGCAGGGCGAGCAATTCGGCGATGACGTGCCCAAACGCACCGGCGAAGAACGCTTCCTCGCGCAATTCGCGCGCAATGCCGACACGCGACAGCCACGCGGTCAGGTACGGCGCCTCGGGCCAATCATGTCGGGGCAGATATGCGACTCGCACGCCGTTGCACGCGGCCTCGGCGAACATGCCGTAGCCCGGCTTCGTAATCAACACATCGCACGTTGCAACGAGATCGATGAACGGCACTCCGCTCGCGCTGTGGCGTGTCACGTCCGCACGCTCTCCCGCGTGAGCGTCGGGCACGAACCAGCGCACTCCGGGAATCTGCGGCAGACACAGCTCCCGGCCGCCGGCTATTCCACCGAAAGAAATGAGCACGTAACGCTCGGTCGTGCGGGCGCCTGACAGGCGGCGCAGGGTGTCGCGCTGCGGGCGTCCCACTGCAGCGAGTGGCCCGATGCCTCGCCGGTTCGGCAGGTCGTGCATCGGCATCGAGGGCTGCGGCTGGAGAAAAAAACGCGCCGAGCGATACGCGCGCAGGATCTCCTCGTGGGTGCGCTCGGCGCCCGGCTGACCCCCGCAGTACGCCCGATACATATCGGCCCAGTTGAGCGGGCCACAGCCGATGGCGGGTACGCCACACAATTGCGCGGCTGCGAGACTCACGAAAGGAACGTTGGCGACCACCAGATCGGCCTGAAGATCCCGCAGCGCGGACGCTTCGGCGGCGCACACCGGGTCCCAGCGGCCGAACAGCGCCGTATAGCGCGCAGCGCTCGCCGCCGCGTCGACTTCAAACGGGCTCAGCATTGCCAGCACCGGATCCGGTGGCGCGGGCGCCACCTCGAACGGCACCTTGATGCGTTCGCGCAGCCATTGCCCGGAAACGCCGGAGCGCACCGTGATGCGCGTGTCAGGCAGCCGTCTCGCCAATGCGGCGATGAGCGCTACCGACATCCCCGCATGGCCATAACCATGCGCGGACAAGTCGAAGACCACATGCACTGGCGTGCTACTGCCCGCGCGCCCCGGCCGCTGCCGGAGCGGCGCGGGCTGGTGCTGGCGTCACGGCGCGCGGTCGACCGCGTGGAAGTTGCCGTCCGGGTCCACGCGCATTTCACCGCGCGCCATGCCTTTCAGGCGTCCATTCGCCAGCCAGTCGCGCGTCGCCTCGTGCAAAGCGCGATGCTGTTTCTCCCACAGCATGAAGTGCGACGCGCAGGCGACACCGACGAACACCTTGTCGCGCGAGCCGAGCTGCTCGTATACGGCCTTGCGCTCGGCGAGCTGGTCGTATTCGCCGACCACGATCAGCGTCGGCGCGCTCACGCTCGCCGCGAGGTCTTTGGTCCAGCCGAACTGCGTCGCGGTAGGTACTCTCATCACGCCCTCCGGGGGGCCCCAGTTGGCGCCGACCTTGTCCCACTGCATGATCGTCTTCCAGACCGCGTCGCGCACGCCGGGCTCGAGTTGTCCCGGACAGCGCACGTCGGGATCCCAGCGCTTTTTCTCGAAATCCGCGCGCGTCTGGAGCGTGAGCGCAAAACCGGCGCCGGGCTTGTCGGGTATCGGTCCCGCGATCGTCGGGCTCGGCGCATAGAGCACGACCCGATCGACCTTCTGCGGATGCAGCGCCACGTAGCCGCCGACGCGGGGACCGCCCGCCGACCAGCCGATGAGGTGCACGCGCGACACGTTGTTGACGCGCCGCAGGTGATCGACGACGGCGTCGATCTCCGCCCAGTCGCTGCGGATCGTGTTGAACTGGTTCAGGTAGGTCGCCAGGCACGGACCCTTGAGCGGCCGCGGTACGACGATTTTCTGCTCTTTGGGATCGAGGTTGCACGCGTCGTCCATCATCGGCCGCGGCGAGCCGCCGTAGCCGCTCTGGTCCATCGCGTAGACGTCGTAGCCCGCGCGCGCCAGGTGCGCCATCCAGTTATAGGTCTTGTACTCGAGATCGTAGTCCGGAACCGACGGCACGGTGCCGCCGTGCACGAACAGCACCACGCGGCCGCGCATGCTGCCACGGCCCTCCAGCACGCTCGCCGCGGCTTTCTGCCGCACGAATATGCCGACGTTCTGGCCTGCATTGGCGGGCACCGTGGAAACGTGCGGCACGAGATGATCCCTGGTGATCAGCCGGTCGTCCGCCGGTGGCGGGGTGATCGCGCAGCCTGCAAGCACGGTGGATATCGTTGCCAGGAAAACGGATATGCGAAGCATGAATGTCGTCTCCTTCGATAGCAAGCCCCGAGCAGATGCCAGACTGTTTCCCGCATCCGGGGGACGAGCGGATGGGGCAGATCGGCTGTAATCCCGCAAGCAACCACTGCAGCCTTGCCCCCCCCGCCCCGCGGCCTTGCGCGAGAGTTTACCAGCGCAGCGCCGTTATAATTGCGGGGCGATGGGCATCAACCTCGTTCTCCTGCTCTCGACCACCATGCTCGTCGCGCTCAAGGGCAGCCGGGTGTTGTCGACGCTTTTCGCCGTCGAGCTCGGCGCCGGTCCGCTCGAAACCGGCGTGCTCTACGCGATGAACGGACTGTTCCCGTTTCTGCTATCGGTCTATGCGGGCCGCTTTGCCGACCGCTTCGATAATCGCACGCTCATGTACTGCGGCATCGCCGGGTGCGCGGTTTGCCTGGCGCTGCCGTATGCATTTCCCGTGCTGCCCGTGCTCTTTGTCGCCGTCGCTTTCGCCGGCTTGTCGAGCATGCTGTTCGTGGTCCCGGCGCAGAATCTGGTCGGCGCGCTGTCCCCTCCATCGCAGCGCACGCGCAATTACAGCCGCTACAGTCTCGGCGAGTCGCTCGCCACGGTCGCTGGACCCGTTTTCGTCGGCTTCGCGATCGATGCTTTCCGCCATCCGCTGACCTTCCTGTGTCTCGCGGTATACACGGCGGTATGGGGCGTGGTGCTGTATGCAAATCACGGGCGGATCGGGCAGGTGACGCGCGAGCCTCCCGGGCCAGGCCCGCGCCGCATGAGCGAGCTGCTCCGGCTGCCCGCGCTGCGCAATGCGCTCATTACCAACGGCATCGTGATGGCGGGGCTCGATCTGTTCAGCCTGTATATGCCT
Organism: Burkholderiales bacterium; assembly: GCA_046715035.1. GTDB lineage: Bacteria > Pseudomonadota > Gammaproteobacteria > Burkholderiales > SG8-41 > PALSA-1004. The sequence continues at coordinate 13,644 of JBKJZR010000069.1, forward strand.
GTCTACGCGCATGGGCTCGGCTTCAGCGCCTCCGCAATCGGCATGATCGTCGGCACGTTCGGGGCCGCAGGCATAGTGACCCGGCTGGCGATACCGGCATTGACGATGCGCGTCGGCGAGCAGCGCACGCTTGCCGTGGCGCTCGCCACCTCCGCGCTGGTCTTCGTCACATTTCCGCTGACGACGAGTCCGCTGCTGCTGGCCGCGGCTTCGTTCGTGCTCGGTCTCGGGCTTGGACTCGGACAACCGCTGACCATGATCCTCGCCTACAATGCGTCGCCCCCGGGCCGCTCGGCGGAATGTATTGCGATGCGGCTCGCGGTAAGCTACGGCGCGCATGTGTTTCTGCCGCCCGCACTGGGAGCAATCGGCAGCGCATTCGGGCTGGCACCCATCTTCTGGGTTTGCGCGACGCTGCTCGGCGGGGGCACGCTGATCAACCGCGGCAAAGCGCGTGGCCCGGGCGGTAAGAGCTGAAAGACCCTAACATTCTGTTGAAAGAACGCTACCCCCCGTTCGTATTGACCCCTCTTCGACAGAGCTCAGGACAGGCTTCGACGATCGCTCAGGACACTGGATCCAATGTGCGATAGGAGTGCGGCCTGCGGCCCCGCCGCGCGCGGGCATGACTATACTTGCGGGCCGGGCGCAGCGGTGCGCTCCCCCGCGTCTCTGAAAGGAATGGCATGGGCAGACTGGATGGCAAGGTCGCGTTTCTCACCGGCGCGGGCGCCGGCATCGCCAAGGCCACTGCGAAAGCATTCATCAAAGAAGGCGCGCGAGTCGCCCTGTTCGAGATCAACCGGGAAACCGGGGCGGCGGCCGAGCGGGAGATGCGTGCGGAGGGCGGCGAGGCGATTTTTGTCGAGACCGACGTGACCGACGACGCGAGCGTGCGCAGCGCGGTTGCGGCCGTCGTTGCGCGCTACGGGCGGCTCGACGTCATGATGAATTGCGCGGGTGGCTCGCTGCAGGAGGACGTGCCGGTGCACGAGATGGATCTCGACGTCTGGCATCGCACCATCGCGCTCAACCTGTTGCATCCGTTCCTGTGCTGCCGTCACGGCATCCCGCACATGCTCGCCGCGGGCGGCGGGTCGATCATCAACTTTTCGTCGCACCTGGGGTTGATAGGCTCGCAAAAGCCCGCGTATGCGGCGGCCAAAGGCGGCATCGTCGCCTTTACCAAGACCCTCGCCGCGCAATATGCCGATCGCGGGATACGCGCCAACGCGATCGCGCCTGGCGTGGTGCGCACCGAACGCTCGATCAAGCGCTGGGAGAACAAGGAGTGGCTGCTGGCCGAGAACCCGACGCCGGCCGCGCGCGCGCGCATGGCGATGCTGAAGAACTATCCGTTCTCGGTCGGCGAGCCCGAGCACATGGCCGCGATCGCCGTTTTTCTCGCGTCCGACGAATCGCGCATGGTGACCGGCACCACGATCGCCGCCGATGGCGGGCGCTCGAGCTACCTCAAGGTGAGCGTCGAATGAATTGCGTTAAGGAAGCTCTGATTAAGCCTTTCCACGACTTCCAGCTTCCCCTGACTTAGGGGATTTACAAGGGGGCATCGCCCCGAATGGCACTTACTTAAGCTTTTTGGGGTGGCCATATTTTCTGACGTGCGCGCGGGCGATCTCGCGCGGTTTGGTGAGTAGCGGGTAGGTTCCGGATCGTCGCTTGATGGCTCTGGGCTCGATGC
>JBKJZR010000070.1:0-6640 GCA_046715035.1 Burkholderiales bacterium
TGGTGCGCGTGATGGCATTGTCGATGACCGTCAGCACGCTCGCCCTGCGCATCTTGCGGAAGTTCTCGCGGATCCGGTCGAAGACCACCACCGATTCGTTGACCGAATAGCCGAGTATTGCCAGCACCGCGGCCAGCACCGACAGCGAAAACTCCCACTGAAAGATCGAGAAGAAGCCCAGAATGATCACCACGTCGTGCAGGTTGGCGATGATCGCGGCAACGCCGAATTTCCACTCGAAACGCAGCCACAGGTAGACGACGATGCCGAGAGACACGAAAAGCAGTGCCAGCGCGCCGCTCTCGAACAGCTCCTTGCCGACTTGCGGGCCGACGAACTCGACGCGACGGATCTCGACCGAGCTGTCCGACTTGCGCAGCTCGTCGCGCACCTGCTCGGACAGCTTGGCGCTGGTTACGCCCTGCTTGACCGGCAGGCGGATCAGCACGTCGCGCGAGGTGCCGAAATTCTGCACCGCCGCATCGGCGAAGCCGAGGCGGATCATGGTATCGCGGATATGGTTGATGTCCGGCGCCTTCTGGTAATTCACTTCCATCACCGTGCCGCCGGTGAAATCGACGCCGAAATTAAGCCCTTTCGTCGCCAGCGCGAACACCGCGATCAGGAACGTGACGACGGAGATCACGTTGAAGATCAGCGCATGGCGCATGAACGGGATATCGCGTTTTATTCTGAAGAATTCCATAGTTTTTCCAATGCGGGAGGAGTGAGGCGTGAGGGGTGGGGCGAAAAACCGCGCTCTGCCCTCTTTCGCCTGGCGCCTAACGCCTTTCCGTGGCCTCGGCGCCGGCCTTCCATACCTGCCCGATCGACACGCGCTCGAGCTTGCGGCGGCTGCCGTAATAGAGGTTGACGATGCTGCGCGAGACCATCACCGCGCTGAAGATCGACGTGAGGATTCCCAGGCACAGCACGACCGCGAAGCCTTTCACCGGGCCCGAGCCGAACGCGAACAGCGCCAGCCCGGCGATCAATGTCGTCACGTTCGAGTCGAGGATGGTTCCCCATGCGCGGTCGTAGCCGGCGTATATCGCCGCCTGGGGTGTGTTGCCGTTGCGCAGCTCCTCGCGGACGCGCTCGTTGATGAGCACGTTGGCGTCGATCGCCATGCCGACGGTCAGCGCGATGCCCGCCATGCCGGGCAGCGTCAACGTCGCCTGCAGCATCGACAGCAGGGCAATCAGAAACAAGACGTTGAAAGCGAGCGCGATGATCGAGATCACGCCGAACACCAGGTAATAGGCGATCATGAACACCGCGATCATCGAGAAGCCGATCCACGTCGAATGGAAGCCGATCTTGATATTCTCGGCGCCCAGGCTGGGGCCGACCGTGCGCTCCTCGATGATGTCCATCGGTGCGGCGAGCGCGCCCGCGCGCAGCAACAGCGCGAGATCGTTGGCTTCGCGCGGCGTTCTGTAGCCGGTGATCTGGAAACGCCCGCCGAGCTCCGACTGGATCGTCGGCGCTGTCAGCACCTCGGGTTTGCCTTTTTCGATCAGCACGATCGCCATGCGGCGCTTGACGGCATCGCGGGTGACGTCGCGCATGATGCGGGCGCCCTGGCCGTCGAGCTCCACCGAAACGACCGGCTCCTGGGTCTGCTGGTCGAAGCTGGGCGCGGCGTTGGTGAGCCGCTCACCGGTGATGACGACATTCTTGGACAACAGCAGCGGCTCGGCCTGCTCGCCGCCGCGACGGTCGAAGAAGAGCTCGGTGCCGAATGGGACATTACCTTTCAATGCCGCCTCGATCTTCACGGGATCGTAGTCGCGCGCCCCCGAGCCGCCGGCATGGGCTTCGACCAGGCGAATTTCGAGGCTCGCCGTGCGCCCGAGTATGTCCTTGGCGCGGGCGGTATCCTGCACCCCGGGAAGCTGGACGACGATGCGCTCGGCGCCCTGCTGCTGAATGATAGGCTCGGCGACGCCAAGCTCGTTGACGCGATTCCTGAGCGTCGTAATGTTCTGCTGCAGGGCGAGCTCCAGTGTGCGTTTCTGCTCCTCGGGACGCAGCGCAGCGATGAGCCGGAATTCGCCGCCGACTTCCTGCTCCGTGAGCGCGAGGTCGGGAAGCGCACGACTGATCTCCTTGATCGCCCGGTCGCGCGCCTCCTTGTCGCGGAACTTGATCTGCAGCGATTCACCCTCGCGGCTGACGCCGCTATAAGGAATGCGCTTGTCGCGCAGCTCGGTGCGCACGTAGCTGCCCAGGCCGTCGAGCTTTTTGAGCAGCGCGGACTTCATGTCGACCTGCAGCAGAAAATGCACGCCGCCGCGCAGGTCGAGCCCGAGATACATCGGCAGCGCGCCGATCGCCGTCAGCCATCCTGGGCTGCGCGATACGAGGTTGAGCGCGACGACGTAATCGTCGCCCAGCCGCGTCTGCAGCAGATCCTTGGCCTTGAGCTGGGTATCGGTGTCGCTGAAGCGGACTTTCAGGGTGTTGGCGTCGAGGGAAACCCCGTCAGTCGCAATGCCGCCGGACTTGAGCGCCTCCTCGACGAGGCTCATCAACGGCGTGTCGATTTTCTGCGTCGCTTTCAGCGGCGAAACCTGGATTGCCGGCACTTCGCCGTAGAAATTCGGCAGCGTATAGATCAGCCCGACGAGCAGCGCCAGGGCGACAGTCAGGTTCTTCCAGAGGGGATAGCGGTTCATGGCTTCGCGCAGAGGCGGGAGAAGAGAGGAGCGAGGCGGAAAAATCCGCTGCGGCTCACGGCTTGCGCCTCTCGCCTGACGCCTCTCGCCTTACTCGATTGATTTGATGGTGCCTTTGGGGAGCAGCAGCTGAACTGCCGGGCGCTGCACCTGAATTTCGACGTTATCGGCGATATGCAGCGTGATGTAGTTTTCATTGATCTTGGCTATCTTGCCAACGATGCCGCCGGCGGTGACGACCTCGTCGCCCTTCTGCAGCGCTTCGATCATCGCCTTTTGCTCTTTGGCGCGCTTCATCTGCGGCCGGATCATGATGAAGTACAGCACCAGGAACATGCCGACGATGATCACCATCTGAAACATGTCGCCGCCACCCGGCGCGGCGCTCGTTTGCGCCCAGGCATTTGTTATCAACACGGGAAATTTCCTCCTGACCCCTGGCTTCGTAGGGTGCAGCCAGCGGCCGATAAAAAGGGGCGTATTCTAGCACGCCGCTGCGCGCAAGCTCCTAAATTGGCCCACGAAATCGGCCAGTCGCCGCTGCTCTATCGCAGTCCGCAGACCGCGCATCAGTTCGAGAAAATAGTGGAGGTTGTGCCAGGTATTCAGCCGCGCGCCGAGTATTTCGTTCACCTTCTGAAGGTGGTGCAGATAGGCGCGGCTGAAGTTGCGGCAGGTATAACACGCGCATGCCGCGTCGAGCGGCCGTGCATCGGTTCGGTATTGGGCATTTCTGAGCTTGATCGTGCCGTGTTGCGTGTATATCCAGCCATTGCGCGCGTTGCGCGTGGGCAGCACGCAGTCGAACATGTCGATTCCGGCGCACACGGCAGCAACGATATCCTCCGGCGTGCCGACTCCCATCAGGTAGCGCGGCTTGTCCGCAGGCAGCCGGGGTGCACTATGTGCCAGCATGCGCTTCATGTCCTGCTTGGGTTCTCCCACCGACAGCCCGCCGATCGCGTAGCCGTCGAACCCGATCTCCACCAGACCGGCGAGAGAAAGATCGCGCAGCGCCTCATGCATTCCACCCTGGACGATACCGAACAACGCGTTGCCGTTGCAGCTGGCGTCGAATTCCCGTCTGCTGCGCTCCGCCCACCTCAGCGAAAGCTCCATCGATTCGCGTGCCTGCTCGAGCCCAGCCGGATACGGGGTGCATTCGTCGAACACCATGACGATGTCGCTGTTGAGCACCCGCTGGACGCGCATCGATTCCTCGGGCGTCAGAAAGCAGTGGTCGCCGTTGACAGGCGACTGAAAGCTCACGCCTTCCTCGCTGATCCTGCGCAGCGCGCCGAGGCTGAAGACCTGATAGCCGCCGGAATCGGTGAGGATCGGCCCTTTCCAGCCCATGAAGCGGTGCAACCCGCCGTGCGCGGCGATGACCTCGAGCCCCGGGCGCAGCCACAGGTGAAACGTGTTGCCGAGCACGATCTGCGCGCCGAGCTCGACCAACTCGGCGGGACTCATCGCTTTCACCGTCCCGTACGTTCCCACGGGCATGAAAGCGGGCGTCTCGAGCTCGCCGTGGGCGAGCGTGAGGCGGCCACGGCGCGATTAGCCATCGCGCCTCACGATCTCAAATTTCATATCGGGCCTACCGACTCGGCAGCGACTTCGTCGCGCAGCACCTGGAGGCGGTCCCCGTAATAGAGCCTATTCATCGCCCACCCCTCCAACCGCCAGCGTGTCTGCGATCCAAATGAGGTGCTTTTTCAGATCGCTCCGAGCTATCGCGGTGTAGAGTTTTCTGTCCGCCGTGACAAACTGCAAGCCGCTACGCGCAGCCAACGCGAGATACAAGCTGTCATAGACCGTGCGTTGATATGTGCATGCGATGCGATAGGCATCTGGCAGCAGCGCGGCCGCAGGAACCAGCCGCACGGGCATACGTCCCAGCTCCGACAGAATTTCGAGCCCTCGCTCGCCATCGACATCACCGCGATGCACTCGCTTCCAGACGGCGTTTGCCACCTCTGTCAGCAACAAATCCGGCGCCGAAAGTGACACCTCTGAACCGAGCAGCCGCGATGCCGCATCACTGTGTTCCTCAGGGAGGAACCATTTGACCGCGATCGATGCATCCGCGACAAACGAACTCAACGCTCCCGATTCCTGCGTATCAGTTCAGCGCTGTTAGAAAATTTCTTGCTACCGAAACTTCGACGGATTTCCTCCGCCCGTCGGCGAAAATCTTCCACCGCCGCCGCACGCGCGGCGTCCTCAAGGATGGTTTTGATCTCGCCTTGCAGCGAACGATGGTGTTGCCGCGCGCGCACCTTCAATGCCGTCACGGTGTCGTCGTCCAAATTTCTGACCAGGACCTGAGCCATTTTTCCCTCATATCGCGTTGAATCAGTATTGCGCAATCATCATATTCGGCAGTCAAATGCTATCAAAATGATAGCATGATGGACTCGCCATCCGCAATCCAGCGATGCCGAGCAGAGATTAGCTTTGCACGCGAATCTTCTCCAGCGCGCTGCGCATTGCATCGGGGAACGGCAGCGGGCGAGAGGTGTCGCGGTCGCAGCACACGTGAACGAAATGGCCTTGCGCGGCCGCAGCGGTTTCATCGTTGCGGAATACGCCGATCTCGAAACGCACGCTGCTCGATCCGATATGGGCGACACGCAGGCCGCAGTGCACTGCATCGGGAAACGACAGCGGACTGAAATACTGACAGCCGGTTTCGACGACGAGGCATACCGGACCGTCGCTCAGGCTCAGCGCGCGCTCGCGCAGCATGAACTCGTTGACGACAGTGTCGAAATACGAATAGTAGACGACGTTGTTGACGTGGTTGTAGAGATCGTTGTCCATCCAGCGCGTGGTGATCGCGAGGAAATGCGGATAATCGGCGCGCGTTGTGCGTTCGGGCTTGGTCATAGAGCGATCTCTCTTGGGTGTTGGGTCCCCAACGTTGGGGCGACTGCGGTCGTTTGGCACGCTCCGGTATCGAACTTCACGTAACTGCGTGACATCGCTCGACCCTCACCCCCAGCCCCTCTCCCGGAGGGCGAGGGGAGCGTCGAGCGAAACCGACCTTCGTCCGGTTTTTCGTCATGCTCAACAATGGGTCCGGCGCTCGATCAGCATGGCGTCGCCGTAGCTGAAGAAACGATAGCGCCGCGCGACCGCGTGGGCATAGGCACGGCGGATACTCTCCATGCCGCCGAAGGCTGAAACGAGCATGAGCAACGTCGAGCGTGGCAGATGGAAGTTGGTGATCAGCGTGTCGACGATGCGAAACCGATACCCCGGCAATATGAACAGGTGCGTTTCCGCGCTTCCCGCCCGCAATTCGCCGGCGGCCGATGCCGACTCGAGCGCGCGCAGACTGGTCGTGCCGACGGCGATTATACGGCGGTCCGCCGCCCGCGCTGCGGCCACCGCATCCACCGTCGCCTGCGGGATCGAATACCACTCGCCGTGCATGCGATGCTCCGCCACATCGTCGGCACGCACCGGCTGGAACGTGCCCGCGCCCACGTGCAATGTCAGCGTCGCCAGCGTCGCCCCGCGATCGCGCAGCGCGGCCATCAGCGCCTCGTCGAAATGCAGACCCGCGGTTGGTGCAGCGACTGCCCCGGGTTCGCGCGCGTAAACCGTCTGGTAGCGCGCAGCATCGCCCGCGTCGGGCGCGTGCGTGATATACGGCGGCAGCGGCACGCTGCCTACGCGCTCGATCAGCGCGTGGACATCCCCGCAGCCGGGAAAGCGCAGCTCGTAGAATTCGCCGCGGCGGTCGACGACCTCGGCGTACTCCCCGGCCAACACCAGCCTGCGCCCGGCGCGCAGCCCCTTGCCTGCGCGGACCTGGGCAAGCACGCGTTCGCGGTCGAGCACGCGCTCGATCAGCACCTCGATGCGCCCGCCGCTGTCCTTGTGCCCCGTGAGCCGCGCCTTGATCACCCGCGTATCGTTGATCACGAGGACATCGCCTGCCGCGACCA
>JBKJZR010000071.1:0-9715 GCA_046715035.1 Burkholderiales bacterium
GGCGATACGCTCGTGGCGGCGAGGAACCTGAATTGGGCGCATTTCCACAGCACCGCGATCGAGCAGCACCCATTCGTCGCACCGCTGCTCGGGCGCGGCGTCAGGCTGACGACCTCAGCCGGGAGCAACGGCGAACCGGTCGCGCAGACGGCGATCGCCACGCTGCTCATGCTCGCGCGCGGGTTTCCGCATTGGCTCGACGCGCAGCGCCGCAAGTCGTGGGAGCCGGTGCGCGGCGCGGCGCTGCCGCAGGATCTGCGCGGCCAGACCGTCGTCGTTGTCGGCATGGGCAACATCGGCAATCCGATCGCGCGGTTCGCGCAGGCGCTGGGCATGCATGTGATCGGCATCCGGCGCAAGCCGCGGGCCCCCGCGGATCCGGTGCATGAGATGCACCCGCTGGCAGAGCTGCCGCGGCTGCTGCCGCGCTGCGACTGGGTGGTGCTCGCGTGCCCGCTGACCGACGAGACGCGGCGCATCATCAACGCGCAGACGCTGGCGCTCTTCAAGAAAGGCGCGGCGCTCATCAACGTCGCGCGCGGCGGGGTGTGCGACGAGCAGGCGGTGATCGCAGCGCTGCGTGACGGGCGCCTCCGTTGCGCTCATCTGGACGTGTTCGAGAAGGAACCCCTGCCCGCGGACTCGCCGCTGTGGGACATGCCCAACCTGATCCTGACCCCGCATAATGCCTCGGCTTCGTCGGGCAACGACCGGCGCAGCGCCGAGATGTTCCTGCTGAACCTCGAAAAATGGGCGCGCGGCGAGGCGCTGCTCAATCCACACACGGCGTAGGCTTACGTAGCGGCGTCGAGCTTGGCGATCGCATCCTGCCAGGCGCGCTAGATTTCGAAGGCTTGCAGCGACGCATGCCGGTTTCTTTTGCGGCGATTATTCCGCAATCGTGAAGCAACTCGCGTATCGGGCACTTGCGCGGCGAGGCTCGGTAACGCGTTGGCTAGCCGCCAAGGCGCAGTTCCGCGACTGGCTTAGCCGCAATGAGGCCCGGCGGCGCGTCCGCGCTATAATACGGCCTCCTCACAGGGTCCGGATTTCATGCAGCTTTTCGCGTTCGGCATCAACCACCAGACCGCGCCGCTCTCGCTGCGCGAGCAGGTGGTTTTTGCCGCCGATAATCTCGCGCAGGCGCTGCGCGACCTGGTCGACCGCCGGCCGGTGAAGGAGGCGGCGATCATCTCGACCTGCAATCGCACCGAAATCTATTGTCACACCGCGGAGCCGATCCAGGCGATGCGCTGGTTGGCCGATTACCACCAGCTCAAAGCGCAGCACCTCGAGCCATATCTCTACCAGCTGCCGCAGGAGCGTGCGGTCAAGCACGCGTTTCGCGTTGCGAGTGGGCTCGATTCGATGGTGTTGGGCGAACCGCAGATCCTCGGCCAGTTCAAGGATGCGGTGCGCGTAGCCGAGTCGGCCGGGACGCTGGGACTGCTGCTGAACAAGCTGTTCCAGCGCACGTTCTCGGTGGCCAAGGTCGTGCGTTCGGAAACCGACATCGGTGCGAGCACGGTTTCGATGGCTGCCGCGGCGGTGCTGCTCGCCGAGCGGATCTACCCGAGCATCCACGGGCTCGGCGTGCTGTTCGTCGGCGCCGGGGAAATGATCGAGCTGACCGCGACGCATTTCGCAGCCCGGCATCCGCGGCACATGACGTTCGCGAACCGCACGGTCGAACGCGCGCATCATCTGGCCGAGCGGTTTCGCGGCCGCACTTTGGCGCTTAACGATCTGGCTTCCCAGCTCGCCGTGCACGATATCATCGTCACCAGCACGGCCAGCACGCTGCCCATCATCGGCAAGGGACTCATCGAAAGTGCGCTGCGCGTGCGCAAGCACCGCCCGTTCCTGATCATCGACCTCGCCGTGCCGCGCGACGTGGAGGCGGAGGTCGGGCGCCTCGACGACGTTTTCCTCTACACCGTGGACGATCTCGGCAAGGTGGCCCGCGAAGGTCTGGACGTGCGCGCCTCGGCCGTCGTGCAGGCGGAGGCGATCATCGAAACCCAGGTCGACGATTTCATGCAGTGGCTCGACAACCGCGAGCTGGTGCCGACGATACGCGCGCTGCGGGACGATGCCGAGCGCGCACGCCGGCGCGAAGTCGAGCGTGCGATGCGGCGACTCGATCGCGGGGGCGATGCTCAGCACGTACTCGAGCAGCTGAGCCATGCACTCACCAACAAGCTCCTGCACGCGCCGACGCACGCGCTTAGTCATGCGAACGACGAGGACCGCGACCACCTCGTGGCCATGCTGCGGCGCTTGTATAAGCTGAAACACCCGGAATGAAGCAGAGCATAGGGGCCAAGCTCGCGCAGCTGACGCACCGCCTCGACGAACTCAACCGCCTGTTGAGCGCAGAGGACCTCACCGCTGACATGGAGAACTACCGCAAGCTCACGCGCGAGCACGCGGAAATCGCCCCGGTGGTCGAGCTCTATCAGTCCTACCGCCGGGGCGAAGACGACCTCGCGACGGCAGCGGAAATGGCGAACGACCCGGCGATGCGCGAGTTTGCCGAGGCTGAGATCCGTGACACGCGCGAGCGCCTGACCCGTCTCGAAGCCGAGCTGCAGCAGCGGCTGCTGCCGAAAGATCCCAACGACGACCGCAACATCTTTATCGAGGTCCGCGCGGGCACCGGCGGCGACGAATCCGCCCTGTTCGCGGGCGACCTGTTCCGCATGTATGCGCGTTTCGCCGAGCGCAACCGCTGGCAGGTCGAGATCATCTCTCAGAGTCTCGGCGAGATGGGCGGCTACAAGGAAATCATCGCCAAGATCATCGGTCAGGGAGCGTACTCGCGACTGAAGTTCGAATCCGGCGGACATCGCGTGCAACGCGTGCCGGCGACGGAGACGCAGGGCCGCATCCACACTTCCGCGTGCACGGTGGCGGTGATGCCGGAGGCGGACGAGATCGGGGATATCGTGCTCAGTCCCGCCGAGATGCGCATCGATACCTATCGCGCCTCGGGGGCCGGCGGGCAGCACGTTAACAAGACGGATTCCGCAATTCGCATCACGCATTTGCCCACCGGTATCGTGGTCGAGTGCCAGGACGATCGGTCCCAGCACAAGAACAAGGCGCGTGCGCTTTCAGTGCTCGCCGCGCGCATCAAAGACAAGCAGATCCGCGAGCAGGCCCAGAAGACTGCGGCGACGCGCAAGTCGCTGATCGGCAGCGGGGACCGCTCCGAACGCATTCGCACCTACAACTTTCCCCAGGGCCGCGTTACCGATCATCGTATCAACCTGACGCTTTACAAGATCGCTGCAATAATGGACGGCGACCTCGATGATTTGACCAGCGCGCTCAGTAACGAGCACCAGACGGAGCAGCTGGCGCAGCTGAGCGAGGAACAAGCGGCATAAGCAACGAAAAAGCGACCGGCTTTACGGTCGCTTTTGTGGCCGGTTTCGCACCGGAAGCCGGTGGAGTAGCTGCTAGAAAGCCTGTATATGTTCAGCAGGCATCGCCGGCGCGGCCACCGTGAATTGCGACGGGAAGTACACAAAGGTCTCAGTCGGCGTTACCGGCGCGGCATCCTGGCCCGGGGCGGACCCGGTGCCCGCATTGCCGACCGCAACGCTTGCGGCAAGGCCAGCGGCGGCAACTATCACCAGCAGGAAATTGCGATTGGTCTGTTCCATGATGTCCCTCTCCTTTGGGTTGAACTGATCGTTACGATCAGCCTGAGGAACACTTTAGGCGCGGGCGGCGCCTTTGTTAGGGAACTAATTAACACTGCCTTTGTGCGAAATTAACCGTCGCGCTTGGTGCAGGTCACCAAGCTTGATTTAATAGATGAAACAACTGGATGCACGTGCCTACCAGTGCGCCGGCGGGCGCCGGTTCATCGTGATCATGCGATCGCGGACCTCGATATAGCCGCCCGTCGACAGGTCTTTGAGGATGCGCGTGATCATCTCGCGCGACGATCCCACGCGATCCGCGATCTCCTGGTGCGTGAGTTTTTCCGGCACCACCAGCTTGCCGTCCTGCTCGACTGCGAGTCCCAGCAAAAATCGCGCGACGCGGCCATACACGTCCATCAGCGCAAGCGTCTTGATACTGTTCGTGGCATTGCGCGTGCGCTTGATCAGGTCAGAAATGAGGTAAATCGCGAAATCGGGATGCTGCGCGATATGCTCGCGCAGTGCGTTGCGCGTGAGCACCGAAAACACCGAAGGCTCGAGCGTTACGACGGACGCCGATCGCGGCCCGCCGTCGAGCACCATTTCGCCGACATATTCGCCCGGTCCGAAAATTTCGATGATGACCTCGCGGCCTTTATCGTCACTCGCGTAAACTTTGACCTTGCCGGAGAGGATGACGTATAGCGAATCGCCGACATCGCCTTCCTGGATAATGACCGCGTTCTTCTGGAACTTGCGCACCTGGCCGCGCGCGGCGATCTCACGCAACACGCCGTCGGTCAGATTGGCCAGTTCAGCTGTCGATGCCGCAGTCATGGTCCGCTCCCGAAGCGCAGGCAACAAGTGTAAGCAAAACCGATAGGGCAAACAAATTGGACTTCAGTCGTATTGCAGCGCACAGCCCGGCCGCGGTCCGCGCGGAACGATCGTGATGACGCTCGAGGATGCGGTCGCGGCCAGCGGTTTACCACGGCTCGAAGCGCAGGCGCTCGCGGCGCATGCACTGGGGACGTCATCGTTGCAGGCTATCGTCAGCGCGCGACGGCAATTGTCCGCCGTTGAAGAGCAGACGATCGCTGCGCACTATGCGCGCCGCAGACGCGGTGAGCCGGTCGCCTATATCGTCAGCGCCCGCGAGTTTTTCAGTCTGCAATTCGGCGTTACGCCCGCAGTGCTGATTCCGCGTGCCGAGACCGAGCACCTGGTCGAGTTCGCGCTCGAGCGGATCGCGCCGGGCGTGCCGTCGCGCATGCTCGATCTCGGAACAGGCAGTGGCTGCATTGCGATCAGCGTTGCCATGCACCGGCCGCGTGCGCTGATCACTGCCGTCGACAGCGATGCGGCGGCGCTCGCGGTGGCGCGCGCGAACGTGCAATGGCACGGTGTAGCGAATGTCGAATTGCTGCAAAGCGACTGGTTTGCAGCGCTCGGCGGCCGGCGTTTCGATTTGATCGTTGCCAATCCACCCTACGTGCGCACGGACGACGTGCATCTGACGCAGGGCGATGTGCGCTTCGAGCCGCGCTCGGCGCTGATTGCGGGCGACGACGGTCTCGCGTGCATGCGTGCGATTGTTGCGGTGGCGCACCAGTTTCTGGCCGAAGGCGGCTGGCTCGCATTCGAGCACGGATACGACCAAGCCGGGAGCTGCCGCGACTTGCTGGCCACGGCCGGCCTGTGCGACATACTCACGCGGCGCGACCTCGCCGGAATCGAACGCATCAGTGGCGGGCGGGTTGCGCTGCAAGAGAAATCTTGATAGGCGCGCCCATTTGGTTCGTCCCGAGGGGGCGGGGAGGGCCCACGCAGCGACCTGAAAAGGGTGCCTGAGGTCACAGGCCCGGCAACACGGTTGACGCGCATGCCGGTGAGAACGTAGAATACTGTATCTATTTAGTCAAGTATTGAGAAAACTATGAATGCTCAAGACGTTATCAAAGACCAGGTCACCAAGAACCGGGTTGTCCTCTACATGAAAGGGTCGCCCGACTTTCCGCAATGCGGTTTTTCGGCGAATGTCGTGGGAATGCTGCGCGCGTGCGGCGTCAACGACATGTACACGGTCAACGTGCTCGAGAACCCGGACATCCGCCAGGGCATAAAACAGTATGCCAACTGGCCGACGATTCCGCAGTTGTACGTGGACGGCGAATTCGTCGGCGGATCGGACATTTTGACCGAGATGTATCAGAACGGCGAATTGCAGAAGATCTTGCAGAAGTAACGCGCACAACGCAGTGCGAAAGGCCATCTTCGCGGATGGCCTTTTTTATGGAAACACCAGAGTAGGAATGCGCGTCACCGCGTGTTCCCACGCGAAAATCTACGGCGACGACGTGCTGTAACCTTCGGCCGTGGGCCGCAAGTTTCTTTTCTAAGCTCCCAGGTTTCGCTGCCGAGCCTTTCTATTTGCCCAGCGCTTCAGGCGATCTGCTGGTACGCGTACTGTACGAGCAGCACCAGCGCGATTACCAGCAAAGCCCGCTTGACCCATACACGGAAGGTCTCGGCATCGATGCGGTTTCGCACGCGAGTTCCGCCATAGCTTGTCGTCACAGCAACGGCCACCAGCGGCAGCGTCGCAAGCCATTGCGCCGCGGTTACGCCGCCATGTAGCGTCAGTACTGTGAACTGCGTAGCCTTGCCAACCATGAAGCAGATCTGCAGCGCTTGTACCAGCAGTGCAGGAGCAAGTCCGAGCGCGAGGTAGTAGATGATCAGCGGCGGTGCGGCGACATTGGCGGTGCCCTCGAAAAGGCCGGCTGCCGCGCCGGCCAGCGGCGCGAATGCCTGCTCGTGCCGCCGGATCAGCGGCCAGTTACCCCGCGCGATCCGGTCGAGATTGAGATAGACGACGATGATCAGCGCGAGCAGCAACTGATACGGCGCGTCCGGCGCCGAAATGAACAGCCAGGTGCCGGCAAGCGCCCCGCAAAACGCGTAGATCGGCATCCTCCAGAAACGCGCCAGCACCGGGCCGAGCGGGCCGCTGGTGACCAGCGTAACCACAGTGGTCGCCAGCGTCGGCAACAGTATGACGACCACCGCGGTGCGCATGTCGGCGAACATCGCCACCAGCGGCGTGGCAATGAACGGGAACCCGAAGCCGAGCGCGCCCTGGATCACACCGGCGAGCGCGATCACTGCGAAGATCCACAGGATGGCGACAAGCGGAAACGATTCGAATCCCGGCATGTTATGCCTGCGCCGCGAAGGAAGACGAATCCGCCGCCGCCGCTAAGCGCCGATCGACAATCGATACTTCCTGGCTATGGGGCAGTCGACCGCAGCCGAGAAGACAGTCTTAGCATCTGCTCTCGTTGCCCCGTGTGGCCAAGGATTTTGGGTTTCGATCTTATCCGCGTCCATCGGCGGTTGCATGCTTCCTTAGTTGAGTAGGGTGCGCTTGCGCACCGATGTCAGGGTGGCGCAGGGATGCGAGCATCCTTTCCGGGTGGTGCGCAAGCGCACCCTACGCTCGATTATTGAAGATTGCGAGCCAGCGCGCAGTCGGGCGCAGCCAACCCTGTCATCGCCGGCGAGAAGCCGCATCGCCGGTGATATGATGCAACGAACAAAACTCAATCAGCTCGCAGCCGCGTTGCGGTTCCCATGTCGAACGATCGTTATGATTACATCATAGTAGGCGCCGGCTCGGCGGGTTGCGTGCTTGCGAACAGGCTGACCGAAAGCGGCAGGCATTCCGTGCTGCTGCTCGAGGCCGGCCCCCGCGACGCTTCGCTGTGGATCCATCTGCCGATCGGCTATGCCAAGACCATGTTTCATCCAGTCTACAACTGGGGTTTCTATACCGAACCCGAGCCCGCCATGAACAACCGTCAGATATATTGGCCGCGCGGACGCGGCCTCGGCGGATCGAGCTCGATCAATGGCCTGATCTACATTCGCGGCCAGCACCAGGACTATGACGACTGGGCAGCGCTGGGCAATGCCGGCTGGAGCTGGCGTGATGTGCTGCCCTACTTCATCAGGAGCGAGGGAAACTCGCGCGGCGCGAGCGCCTATCACGGCGCCGACGGGCCGCTGATGTGTTCGGATATCGGCGAGCGTCATCCGCTGATGGACGCCATCATTGAGGGCGCGGAGGAGCTGGGCGTGCCGCGCAACGACGATTTCAACGGCGCGCAGCAGGAAGGCGTCGGCTACTACCAGTTGTTCACGCGCAATGGCCTGCGCTGCTCGACCGCTCGCGGTTATCTCAGGCCCGCGCGCGGGCGCAAGAACCTGCGTGTCGAGACTGGTGCGCTCGCAACGTCGCTGGTCGTGGAGCGGCGCAACGCGCAAGAAGGCATTGCCGCGAGCGCGACGGGCGTGCGCTATCGCCAGCGCGGCGTGGAACGCACAGCCCACGCAGCGCGCGAGGTCCTGCTGACGGCAGGCGCTCTGCAAAGCCCGCAGCTGCTGCAGCTGTCCGGCATCGGCAACGCACGATTGCTGCAAGCGCATGGCATATCCGTCGCGCACGAGCTGCCTGGTGTTGGCGAAAACCTCCAGGATCATCTGCAGGCACGCGTCATGTACAAGGTTAACAAGCCGATCACCATCAACGACGATCTGCGCAGCGCGTGGGGCCGCCTGCGGATGGGATGGGCATGGCTCGCACACCGCAAAGGGCCACTCGCGATCGGCATCAATTACGGCGGCATGTTCGCGCGCGCGCTTCCCGAGTCGCGGCGGCCCGACGTGCAGTTTCACTTCGCTGCACTATCGGCCGAGATGGCGGGCGCGAAAACGCATCCGTGGTCCGGATGCACGTTCTCGGTGTGCCAGCTGCGCCCCACTTCACGTGGCACGGTGACGATCAAGTCGGCGGATCCGCTCGTGGCGCCCGCGATGCGGCCCAACTACCTGGCGACCGAGGTCGACTGTCGCACGGTGGTCGAGGGCGTGAGGATGGCGCGCACACTGGCGCATACCCGCGCGCTGTCCGGCCTGATGGGTGCCGAATATCGCCCGGGCGCAGACGTCGACAGCGATGACGAAGTGCTCGATTTCGTGCGCACTCACGGCGCGACGATTTTCCACCCCGTAGGCACTTGCAAGATGGGAGCCGACCGCATGGCGGTGGTCGATGCGTGCCTGCGCGTGCACGGCGTCGCCGGCCTGCGCGTAGCAGACGCGTCGATCATGCCGACTCTGGTATCGGGCAATACCAACGCGCCGGTGGTGATGATCGCGGAAAAAGCCGCCGACATGATACTCGCGGAGGCGGCCGGCGCGTGAGCCATGGTTTGTCATGCCATCGGGATTAAACTACGATGTCGGCAGACATTTATTCCCGAAAGACACGACGCAATGAGCGAGATGAATCCGTACCGGCCGCCCGAATCGCGCGTCGTCAACGCTGCGGCTGGCCCTGATGACCGTTTCATCGCGGGCGGCCGTGCCGTCGACGCCGCTCACGGGTGGGAGTGGATCGCCAGCGGCTTCAGGCTCTTCATGCGCAAACCGGGCGTCTGGGTGCTGATCGGACTGGCCTACTTTCTGTTCGCGATCGTGATGGGGCTCATACCCCTGCTCGGGTCGCTCGCCAACGTGCTGCTCTACCCGGTATTCTGCGCCGGGATGATGCTGGGCTGCCGCGCTCTGGAAAACGCCGACGATCTCGAGTTCGCGCATCTTTTCGCCGGTTTCAAGCACAACACGAGTGATCTCATCGTGGTGGGACTGCTGACGCTGGTGGGCTTCATCATCATCTTGATTCCGATGTTCGTGATCGTCGGCGGCGGCGCCTTTCTGGCGGCGATGCGCGGCGACACCGCCGGCCTCGCGGGCGTCGGCGTGTCGTTGGTCCTGGGCTCGCTGGTGCTGCTCGCGCTGATCGTCCCGCTGTATATGGCGCTGTGGTTCGCGCCTGCGCTCGTGGTGTTCCACCAAATGAAACCCGTCGACGCGCTGAAGGCGAGCTTCTTCGCGTGTCTCAGGAATCTCGGTCCTTTCCTGCTCTACGGCGTGATCGCGCTGGTGCTGTTCATGATCGCCGCGATTCCGTTCGGACTCGGACTGCTGGTGCTGAT
>JBKJZR010000072.1:0-11751 GCA_046715035.1 Burkholderiales bacterium
TCAAACCGCAATCGCTGTCAGGCGCCGCAGCCGGGAAACCGTCGTGGACAGCACCTGCAAAAACGCTTCGACCTGGGCTGGAGTATTGTCTTTGCCGAGGCTGAAACGCACGGCACCGCGCGCGAGCTCCTGATCGACGCCCATTGCCAGCAGCGTGGCCGACGGCTCGGTGCTGGCGCTCGAGCAGGCGGCGCCGCTCGCCACGGCAAACCCCGCCTTGTCGAGCTCGATGACGAGCGTCTCGCCGTCGATGCCCGCGACCGCGAAGTAGCTCGTATTCGGAATGCGCGCCGCGCGGCCGCCGAAAATGACGGCGCCCATGCCACACAGCCCCTGTTCGAGCTGATCGCGCAGCGCGGCAAGCTGCGGCGCCAGCGCGCGCAGGCGCCGTCGCGCGACGTCGCAGGCGACGCCAAAACCGACGATGCCCGGAACGTTCTCGGTGCCGGAACGCAGGCCTTGCTCATGCCCGCCGCCGCTGAGCAGCGGCTTCAGCTCGATGCGCTTGTCGAGCACCAGCGCGCCGACGCCTTTCGGTCCGTAAATCTTGTGGGCCGACAGTGTCATCGCGTGCACGTTGAGCGCGGTGAAATCGACGGTGATCTTGCCCAGTGCCTGCACGGCGTCGGTATGCATCCACGCGCCCGCCGCGCGCGCCTTTTCGCCGATGGCGGCGACGTCCTGGATCACGCCGGTCTCGTTGTTGGCGAGCATCACCGAGACCACGCCGGTCGGCGTCGCGAGCGCGGCCTCGACCTCAGCGGAAGTGACGCGCCCCTCGTCATCGACCGCCAGCCGGCGCACTTTCCAGCCAGCACGCGCCAGCTCCTGCGCCGGTTTCGCTACACACGGGTGCTCGATCGCACTGACCACCAGCTGCGACGGCTTGAGCATCCCGGCCGCACCTTTGATGAACGCGTTGTTGGCTTCCGTCCCGCCGCTCGTGAAGATCAGTTGCGCGGGCTGGACGCCGACCAGGGCCGCGACCTGTTCGCGCGCCTGGTTGACGGCCCTGCGCGCGAGCGTCCCGTACTCGTGACGGCTCGACGCGTTGCCATAGTGCTCACGCCAAAACGGCAGCATCGCCGCCAGCACCTCCTCGTCGAGAGGCGTAGTGGCGTTGTGGTCGAAATAGACGTGGGTCATCGCCGTGCGCTCAGAACGAAACCGTGGTGCGTTCACGGCGCGCCTGGGGTCCACGCATGTCGTGCATCTGTGCGACGCCTTGCTGCTTGGCTTTCTGCTCATCGACCAGCTGCTTCAGCGTGACGGCGCCGAGGTAGTCGAAGATGTGCTGGTTCAGATTCGCCCACAAATCGTGGGTGATGCATTTGCCGTCGTCGTGGCAGTTCTCCTTGCCGCCGCACTGGGTGGCGTCGATCGGCTCGTCGACGGCGACGATCACGTCCGCCACCGAAAGCGCCGACATGTCCCTGGCCAGCCGGTATCCGCCACCCGGTCCGCGCACGCTGTCCACCAGCGCGCGCCGCCGCAGCTTGCCGAACAGCTGCTCCAGATATGACAGCGAGATTTTTTGACGACGGCTGATCTCGGCGAGCGTCACGGGGCCGCTCCCATGCTGCATCGCGAGGTCAACCATCGCCGTCACCGCAAACCTGCCCTTGGTTGTGAGCCTCATAGAACCTCACTGTTCAAGCGTTTAGCCGGTTTAGTCAAAGTAACTCCAGAGCGCGCGCAACGTAATACCCGATTGATTCTATCAACTTTAGTCCACGATCCGGTTCAGATAGTTCGCGTCGAATTTGTCGCGCTCGACAATATTTCCGCAGTCGACCCCCATGCGCTCGAGCTGCACGAGGATTTCCTCGATGCGCCGGTCGGTGTTCACGCTGTGATCGATCAGCTCGTGGATCGCTTTCGCCATTGGGTCGTTCATGTCGCTGCCGACGGCATACGCCGAGAATCCGCCGTCCTGGCGCTTCTCGATGATGCGCGCGGGGATGCCGATCGCGGTCGCGCCCGCAGGCACGTCCTTCACTACCACCGCGTTGGACCCGACGTGGGCCCCCGCGCCGACGGTGATCGGGCCCAGTATCTTGGCGCCCGCGCCGAGAACCACGCCGTTGCCGAGCGTCGGATGCCGCTTGCCCTTGTTCCACGACGTGCCGCCGAGGGTGACGCCGTGATAGAGCGTGCAGTCGTCGCCGATTTCAGCAGTCTCGCCGATGACCACCCCCATACCGTGATCGATGAAGAAGCGCCGGCCGATCTGCGCCCCGGGATGGATCTCGATGCCGGTCAGCCAGCGCCCCAGATGGGAAACGAAGCGCGCGAGCCATTTGAAGCGTACGCCCCACAGCCAGTGTGCGAGGCGGTGAATCAGCCGCGCATGAAAGCCCGGGTAGCAGGTGATGACCTCCCAGGTGTTGCGCGCCGCCGGATCGCGCTCGAAAACGACCGCGATCTCTTCCTTAAGCACCGTAAACATGATTGATTTTGCAGGGAATAACTAGTAGAGCATACATATCCCAACTAAATTAGTCAAGTATTACGCGACGCGCCGGTCGCGCCCCGCTTTCGTACTGCGGTTCAGTGCCGCATGCGCTCGACCGCCCTGAGAAATCCGCGCAGCAGATTGACCTCCTCAGCCTCGACGCGCGCGCGCGCGAACAGCCGCCGCAACCGCAGGGCCAGGCGCTTGGGATGCGCCGGATCGTGAAAGCCGGTAACGGCCATTGACCGTTCGAAGTGCTCACACAGCTGCTCGACCTGTTCGAGCGTCGCAGTCGCGAACTCGGCGGGCAGCGCTGCGGGTAGCGCACACGCCATGCGCAACTCGTAGGTAAACACCTGCACGGCAGCCGCGAGATTGAGCGATGCGTAGTGTGGATTGGCGGGAATGGCAGCCCAGATCTGGCACAGGGCCGACTCGTCGCTGTTCAGGCCGGACGCCTCATTGCCGAAAACCACAGCGACGGGGTTGCCGGCGGCAGCAGCAACGAGTTCGCGAGCCGCAGCACGCGCGTCCATCGCCTCATGACGCAGCTCGCGATGACGCGCCGACGCGGCGACCGCCAGCACGCACCCGCCGAGCGCAGCGGTCAGACTGTCGTGAACGCGCGCCCTTTGCAGCACATCGAGCGCTCCGGCCGCGCGCGCGTCCGCGTCAGCATGAGGGAATGCTCCGGGGTTGACGAGGTGCAGCGCGTCGAGTCCCATCGTCTTGAGAGCGCGCGCCGCGGCGCCGATGTTTCCCGGATGACTGGGGCGCGCCAGCACGACGCGAATATTTTTGAGCGCATCTGTGTTATTCACTACAATACCGCCCTTTGCGTTGCGCCCGCCCTATGCGTCACGCCATCGGCTGAATGCCGATCGCTGAAAGCTGCTCGTTATGCATCCCATGCTCAACATTGCGGTCAAGGCTGCACGCCGCGCCGGCGGCATCATCAATCGCGCTTCGCGCAACCTCGACATCCTTTCGGTCACGCAGAAAGCGATCAACGATTTCGTTTCGGAAGTCGATCACGAGGCCGAGCAGACGATCATCAGGGCTTTGCTCGAAGCCTATCCTTCGCATTCGATTCTAGCAGAGGAGAGCGGTGCCGCCGGGAAGTCGGAGTTCCAGTGGATCATCGATCCCCTCGACGGCACCACCAATTTTCTGCACGGCTTTCCCCATTACGCGGTGTCGATCGCGCTCGCGCACAAGGGCGTGCTCACCCATGCGGTCATTTACGATCCCGTGCGCAACGACCTCTTCACCGCCACGCGTGGCAGCGGCGCGTTTCTCAACGATCACCGCCTGCGCGTGAGCAAGCGCACGAAGCTGCAGCAGAGCCTGATCGGTACGGGATTTCCGTTCCGCGAGTTCGCGCGCATCGACACGTATCTGGCGATGTTCCGCGACCTTACCCAGAAAACCACCGGCCTGCGACGCGCCGGCGCGGCGACGCTCGACCTGGCGTATGTCGCCGCCGGGCGCCTCGATGGTTTCTGGGAATTCGGGCTCGGCCCCTGGGACATCGCCGCTGGCAGCCTGCTGATCACCGAGGCGGGCGGCCTCGTCGGCGATCTCGAAGGCAACAGCGGCTATCTCGAGTCCGGCAACGTCGTCGCGGCCAATCCCAAGATCTTCGCGCAGCTCATCCAGGCGTTGGCGCCGCATCTGCAGGCGGAGCTCAAGTCCGCGCTTGCCCAGCCAGGACCGTTACCTGTGTGACTCCATCGCCCGCTGCCGCATGGTAATGCTAGTATTACCCATTACCATTGATTAGGCCCCGCATGCGCACCAGCACCAGCAAGCTGACCAAGAAGTACCAGGCGACCATCCCGGAGCCGGTGCGCCAGATCCTGCGGGTGGAAGCGGGCGACGCGATCGCTTTCGATATCGAAGGGCACGACGTGCGCGTGCGCAAGGCGCGACCGGTCGATCTTGCGTTTGCGCTCGCCCTCGAGCGTACCCTCACCGAGTGGGAATCGAAAGCAGATGAGGAAGCTTACCGTGACCTATGAGGCCTTCGACGTGGTCGTCGTGCCCTTCCCATTTACCGATCGTGCGACCAGCAAGCGGCGCCCGGCTCTCATCCTGTCGGACCGGGCGACGTTCAACGCCAAGGTCGGCCAGGCCGTGCTGGCGATGATCACCAGCGCAAGCCATTCGGATTGGCCCCTCGACACGACGGTCACCGATCTGAAAGCGGCGGGGCTGCCTTCGACTTCGGTGGTGCGGATGAAACTGTTCACGCTGGATGAGCAGTTGATCGTGCGTAAGGCGGGATCGCTGACAGCCAAAGATACACGGGCGGTCACCTCCGCGCTCAGGAAGCTGCTGCAGTTCCCTGCCTGACCGCGCGGCGGACCCTGTTCGCGTCCCCGCGCCGAACCTCCAGCCGTCGGCGAAACCCGTTCGCGAGCCGCCCGGCGAGCTCTTGCGGAGGCCTATAACCGGATGTTCGCCGCCTGCACCACACGCCGCCACTTCGGAATCTCCGCGCGCAGGTGATCCGCGAGGCGGCGCGGCGGACCGCCCACGATGTCGGCGCCGAGCGCCGCAATGCGTTCCTGCACGTCGTGTTGCTCGAGCGCGCGCGCGAGCTCGGCATTGAGGGTGTTGACGACCACCTGCGGCGTGCGCGCCGGCGCGAGGATGCCCCACCATGTGCTCGCCTCGAATCCCGGCAGCGCGGCCTCGGCGACCGTCGGCACGTCGGGCAGCTTGCTCGAGCGCTTGTCGCCGGTCACCGCCAGCGCGCGCAGCTTCGCCGATTGCACGTGCGCGTAGGCAGCGGCGGGATTGCTGAACAGCATCTGCACCTGACCGGCGATCAGATCGGTCAGCGCCGGGCCCGCACCCTTGTAAGGAATGTGCACGATGTTCACGCCGGCGGCGAGGTTGAATAGCTCGCCTGCCAGATGCGACGAGGTCGCCACGCTGGCGGAGGCGTAATTGAGCTGTCCCGGCTTCGCTTTCGCGAGCGCGATCAACTCCTTTATATTCTGCGCGGGCACGCTCGGGTGGACGAGCAGGATGTTCATCGACGTCGCCATCAACGAAACCGGCGCGTAGCTCGCGATGGGGTCGTAGGCCACGCGCGAGATATCGGGCAGCACGGTGAGATTGGTGCTGCCCAGCAGCAGCGTGTAGCCGTCGGGCTCGGCGCGCGCCGCCATTTCGAAAGCGATCGCCCCTCCTGCCCCCGGACGGTTATCGACGACGATCTGCCTGTTCCAGGCTTCGCTCAGGCGCTGGGCAGCCAGGCGCGCCATGATGTCGTTGCCGCCGCCGGGGGGTGACGGCACGATCAGGCGCACCGGCTTGTCGGGATAGGCGCCGGCGCACTGCACCGCGCCGGACAGGGCGACGCCCGCCAGCGCTGCAACCATTATTAAAGCAAGGCCCCTCATCACCGGTCGACTGCCGCAGCAGCCGTCGGGGTGTGCTCCCGTCGAGCCAGCACGCGCGCGCAGGCATCAACGCCGGACTGCTGTCTCTTGCGGTCGGCACCGAGCTCGCTCAAGGTCGCGGCGAGCGCGCGCACGCCGCGCAGCAGCATGTCCGGCTGAACCGGCCCCATGTGCCCGATACGGATCGCGGAATCTTTGAGGCTATCCTGGCCGGACGCGAAAAGGACGCCGTGCACCTCCAGCGCGCGCTTGACCACGTCCGCGGGTTTGATGCCCGGCGGCACCCGCACGGCGGACACCGTGTGCGAGCGACAGCGCGCGTCCTGCGCTACCAGGCTCAGGCCCGCGGCATCAACGAACGCGTGAAATGCTTCCGCCAACAACGCGTGCCGCGCGTAGACGTTCGCGAGCCCTTCGTCGTGCATCATGCGCACGGCGCAGGCGAGGCTGCGGATCAGCGACTCGGGCGGCGTGCCCATCAATCGCGATTTCGGCGCCTCGATCCACTCGCGCATCTTCACCCAGTTGAAATAGTGGCGGTAATGCCGGCTGTCGCGCACGGCGGGCCACGCGCTTTCATTGATCGCGACGAGCGCGAGCCCGGGAGGGCACATGAAACACTTCTGGATCCCCGAAAAGCAGACATCGATATTCTGCTCGCGCATGCGGATCGGCATCCCTGCGGCGGCAGACACCGCGTCGACCACCGTGATCACGCCGTAGCGTTTGCCCGCGCGGCCTATCATGTCGAGGTCGTTGAGCACGCCCGTGCCGGTCTCGCACATCGAGCCGACCAGCCCCTTGATCTCGGGATGACTCCCGAGCGCAGCGTCGATCTCGTCCTCGCCCGCGGCGCGGCTCCATTCCGGGCTGACGGAATGCACCACCAGGCCCATGTCGCGCGCAATCGCCGCGAAGCGCAGGCCGAAGCGGCCGTTGACCAGCACCGCCACCGCATCTCCGGGACTGAACAGATTGGTCAGCGCCGCTTCCATCGCGCCGCGCCCCGAGGAATTCTGGATCAGGATCGGCCCGTCGTTGCCGAAGAACGGCCGCAGGTCGTGCAGCAGCGACTTGAACATCGCCTGGAACTGCGACGCATTGTGATGACTCATCGGCGCCGCGCCCGCCTCCAGCACTTCCTGCGGAACCTGCACGGGCCCGGGCGTCAGCAACAACAGCACAGTCATGGTGTATCCCTTTTCAAACGCCGCGGCAAATTACGATGCAGTAGAGTTCCAGAATCAGCTATCGCAGTCAATGCGGGTTGGCGCGTCTGCGATCGGGTGCTCTCGTCATCAACGAACGCAGCGGAGGCCGGGCCCGAAAGCAAAGCGAGCGGAAGTTTTTAGATAACTCAGATCACGACCATCGGTGCCCCATGTGCGTGTCTGAATACAGCTAAGGAATGTCTGAACAAGGGGGCGATGCCAGGGGCGATGCCCCCTTGTAAATCCCCTACGTCAGGGGAAGCTGGAACTCGTAGAGAGGCTTAATCAGAGCTTCCCTAAGTCTGAGTGGATGCGGGCGCAGGCCGCACGTTGCGTGCGAACTTGTCCCAGTCTTTCCTGCCGCGCAGGTATTCTAGTGTCCCCTTCAGCTGCGCGTAGAAAATCAGCGGCCGGTAGACGAAGAGATCGAGCGGCCCCAGCAGGACGAGGCGCGCGAGGCTCGGCACGTCGACCTCGCGAAACGACACATCCTGGATCATCAGCGCCGCCGAGCTGAGTATCCCCATCGAAATCGCCATGATGGCGAGCAGCCGCAAAAACGACGGCAGCTCGATCAACCCGAAGACCGCCGCCAGCGCCAGCGCGACGAGCGCAAGCGCCTGGAATACCACGGCCAGCGCCTCGGCGAGCACGTAATACGGCATGCCGATCAGGCCGACGCTCTTGTACTTGGGATTGGCGAGCATCCCGCGGTAGTGCCACACCGTCTCGACGATCACCCGCTGCCAGCGCGCGCGCTGGCTGACCAGCGCCGCCGCGGTCGAAGGCGCTTCGGTGCGCGCGATGGTGTCCGAAAGCGCGAGGATGCGATACGGCAGCCCGCGGCGCAGAAAATACTCGTGAATGCGAAAGCTGATCTCGATGTCCTCGCAGGTGAAATTGCGCGAGAAGCCGCCGACGGCAACGACGATGTCGCGCCGCCATAGCGCGAATGCACCGCTCGAGCACATCATGAAATTGAACCAGCTCCATGCCAGGCGGTTGGTGAGGAACGACCGGACGTATTCGAGCTGCTGGAAACCGATGATCGGCGACGTGTCGAAACGTGTCGGGTCCTTGTGCGTGCGCGGATCCTGCTCGGGATGGCTGCTGACCGAAATCATGCTGGTTACGCCGACCACGCGCGCAGGGTCTTTGACGACGAGACGCATCGCCCTGAGGAGAGCCTCCGGACTGTAGAACGTGTCGCCGTCGACGCAGCATACATAGCGGTAACGCGCGTAGTTCAGCCCGCAGTTGAGCGGATCGGCTTTGCCGCGGCCGTTGGCCTTGTCGATCACCAGCAGCTTGGGGTCGGTGCGGCTGCGATACGTCGCACGCACGCGCTCGGTCGCCACGATGTCGTGGCGCGACACGAGATGCGGCTCGAGCTCGAACTCCCGCTTGAGCAGCTCGAGCGTCCGGTCTGTCGAGCCGTCGTTCACGACGACGACTTCGAATTCCGGGTAGGCGAGCGCAAGCAGCGACTTCACCGTCCCGATCACGACGACCTCCTCGTTGTAAACCGGCGCGATGACCGAGACCGGGATCGAAAACGACGAATCCGCCAGCGCGCCGTAATCCTCGCCTTCGCTCTCCGCCATCAGAGTGCGGCTCGCGCGCGCGGATACGGCGGCGAGGAACGCATAAAAAAGGTACACCAGCAGCGCATAGCCGAGACAGACGACGAACGCCCAGTCCAGCAGCGGGCGCACGAATTCGGCGCTCATGCGTGTTGCGCGGCTGCGCGCAGCGCGGGCTCGAGCCGCAACAGAGCTGGGCTGCGAGCGCTCGCATGGCGCGCGAGCGCGTTCGATACCAGAATCTCGCCCCCGGCGGCGAGCAGCGGCCGGAAACACGCGACGGCGACGTCGACGCGGCAGGCGAGCGCCTTGTTCAGCATCTCGTCGACATATCCCACGTTATGCAGGACCTCCGCGACGCCTTCCGCGACGAACGGGTCGGTGGAGTCCAGCAGCGGCAGCACCGCGGGAACGATCGGCAAGCCAAAGGACGCCAGCGACTCGCGCGCCGCCAGGCGCACCCACCAGTCGGCGTCGCCGAGCAGGCGCACGATGTGCCCGGCGAGCGCGACGTCACGGCACGCAGCAAGTGTGCGCGCCGCATGCACGCGCACATAGAAGACCGGATCCCCAGTGAGACGGACAGCGGCCGGAGCGACGCCCGCGTCCGGGAAGTAGCGCAGCGACTGGATCGCCGCCTTGCGCACCCGGGGTTCTGCGTCCGCGGTGAGGTGCAATACCTGCGCCGCGGTGTCGCCGACGTCCAGATAGCGCGCCGCCAGCGCGGCGCCCCAATAGCGCAGCCCCGCGTCGGCCGCTGCAAGCAGCGGCAGGACGAGATCGGGTACCGGCACGTGGAAGTGGTCGAGCTCGGTGGCCACCCGCGACGGCTGGTACAGCCGCTCGCGCAGAGCGCCAGTCAGGAGCGCCGCGGCGTCCGGATCGGCAAGCGTCCCGAGCAGCGACACCACGGCGTCGACGACATCTTCGCGTTGCGAATGCAGCGCCTGCTGCAGCAGCGGCATGAGCGCCGGGTAACCCGCGCGCGCCAGCAGGCGCAGTGCGGCGACGCGGCGCATGTCCCCGCGCTGGCTATGCGAGTGCTGCGCGATGCGCACCAGGCGCCGGGTGCCCGATCTCGCAATGAAATGACGGGCGAGGACGGTGGCCGTAGTGGGAGCGGTTGCGGGATCCGCGGCCGCGCGTGCGACGACCCGCGCAGGGAGCGCCGACAGGATGCGCTGCACGTCGCTGCCGCCGCGGCGCCCCTCGACCACACGGAAGACTCGCTGATAGCGGTCGTGCAGCACTCTGCCCACGATGAGGGCGCCCGACAGCGCCAGCCAGATCAGCAGCGCGACCGCGAGAACGATCGGCGATACCGCGTCGACCCAGCCGATGAATCTTTCGATCGTGGATATCATGGGGAACGGGCAGGTATTCCGCTAACCCGCGCGCCGCGTTGGATGATGTGCCACGAAATGCCCGCGACACTCAGGCGTGCGCGACGGGGCATGAGCGTGAGCAGGCGAAACAAGCAATCACGCCGGTTGGGCCCGATAATCGTGGTCCCTGTTTACGCAGTCTTTGCGGTCACGCGAAGTATCAGGCGCGTTTTTTTCTGCAGTGCACTCACAATCCCGAAAAAATTTTCTGTACTTGGATTGCCGCGCGGGGCGAGCATGCGGTGCAGGCTCTTGCTCGGCTTCTTGATTGCCGCGGCGAGTCCCTCGAAGCCCACGGTTGCGTTCACCAGGTCGCGCAGAATGGCCTTGCCCTCCGCAGTGTCGCCCGCGAGATACGCATTGATCGCCTCGGTGAAGAGTGCCTCGCTAAAGCGGGCATCGCGCCGCGCGCGCGCCAGAATCGTTTCCTTGAAGTCTCGTGTCAGTCCCATGTCATCTCCTGGTTGTTCGGTCGCTACTTTTGCGGCGCCGACAGTCCACCCATCGCTGTTTCGCCGCTTCAATCGCCTCCTTGCTCTCGAGGCATTCAGGCCATCGAACCACTTGGCGTAAGGCGAACGACCCTGTGGGTCAAGGGATTCGAGGACCTGAAACGACGGCATGCATAATGGTAACACCACTGTTACTAAATGGAGCAACGACGGAAGCGCTAGCGCGCGCCGTAAATCGGATGAGCCAGGTTGCGCATGCTACACTGATAGACCTGACCCCGATGCATCCCCCGGACCCCGATGCATCCCCCGAGGCTTCCCTTTTTGCCAACAAAAAGCAATAGGCAGAAATAAGGGGCATGGAATCAGGTCTATCGTCATGGCACGCGGCGTGCCACGCCTATCCCTTCTCCCTGCGCACGCTCCTGCCCGCGCGCACGATCCGTCCGACGGTCGTGAAATGCACTCCGAAGTGGCGGGCGATTTGCGCGTAGCTGTGCGCGCCCGTGGCGTGTGCCGCGAGCATCGCCTGGTCGCGATCCGGGTGCGCCTTCGCGATGCGCGCCAGCGATAGCGCGGGCCCCCGGCGTTGCGCCCGTGGGATGTTGACGTCCGCCGTTTGCGTGGTGAGCTTGGCCTGCATCTTCTTCACAAAGCGTGCGTCCCCCAGGTAGATCTGCCCTGTCAGCTGGTCCCAGGGACTGGGCGCCTTGAGCCCTTCGCTCACGAAGCGCCGGTACTGCGCACGCGCCCGGGCCTCGCCGCGACCGAACTGAGCCAACAGCGCCTGGGCCGACAGCCAGGCGGGCCCGGCCTCCACCCCCGCCGTGGCCCGGTAGCTGCTCCACGGCCAGCGCTCCACAGACTTCGCCAGGCGCGCGCGTACCGGATTGAGCACTATGTAGCGGCACAGCTCGAGCAGGTACGCATCCTTGTCCACGAGGATCGCCTTGTAACGCCCCTGGAAGATGTGGCCCACCCGGCGATGCCGGCGGTTCGAGCGTTGCGTATACACCCCGTTGAGCTGGCGCATCCCCTTCGCCAGATTGCCCTCCGGCGTTTCGACCAGCAGATGGTAATGATTGCCCATCAGGCAATAGGCGTGACACAGCCAGTTGAAATCCTCGAGCACCGTGCTCAGAACGTCCAGGAAAGCCCGACGGTCTTCGTCGTCTTCGAAAATCGGTTCCTGACGGTCGCCGCGTGCGGTCACGTGATAAAGCGCACCCGCGAACTCGAGTCTTAAAGGTCT
>JBKJZR010000073.1:0-9810 GCA_046715035.1 Burkholderiales bacterium
TATCGTGAGGCCGAGCTGGAACAAAGCGATCGCGAGCAGCGCGGCGGCGACCATGAACAGCGCGTTGAGAATATTGTTGCCGGCGATGATGCGCGAGCGGTGACTGGGTTCGCTGCGAATCTGGATCAGCGCATACAGCGGAACGATGTAGAAACCGCCAAACACGCCGATCAGGAGCAGGTCGGCCAATATGCGCCAGCTGCCCGGCTCACGCATGAATTCGGCTACGCCGACAGCCCCCTGACCTGTCCAGCCGGTCAATGCGAAGTACAGATCAGCCGCGAACAGCGTGAGACCGATCGAGCCGAACGGCACCAGCCCGATCTCGACCTTGTGTCCGGAAAGGCGCTCGCACGAGAGCGAACCGATACCGATGCCCACCGAGAATACGATCAGCAGCAAAGTCACGATATGCTCGCTGCCGAGCAGGATGTTCTTGCTCAGGTTGGGAAACTGCGTCACGAACATCGAGCCGAAGAACCAAAACCACGAGATGCCCAGGATCGACAGGAACACGGTGCGGTTTTGCCGCATGAACCGAAAATTGCGCCACGTCTCGGTCAGCGGATTCCAATTGATCCTGATGCCGGGGTCCGCTGCGGGGGAAAGCGGTATCAGCCTGCTCAGCAGATATCCGCCCGCCGAGATGGCGATCGTCGCAATGGCCACCCCCGCGATGCCCCAGCCGGCCTGGCTCACCATCCAGCCTCCCAGCATCATGCCCAGCAGAATGGCGATCGAGGTGCCCATCTCGATGAGGCCATTGCCGCCCACGAGCTCGGTTGCCTTCAGTTGCTGCGGCAGGATCGCGTATTTGACGGGCCCGAACAGCGCCGACTGCACGCCGCCCAGGAACAGCGCCAGCAACAGCAGCTCGAGGCTGCGCAGCAGAAATCCCGCCGCGCCCAGCCCCATCACGCACAGTTCAATCAGAAACGTCACGCGGATGAGCCGCGACTTTTCGTACTTGTCGGCGAGCTGCCCTGCCGTCGCCGAAAACAGAAAAAAGGGCAGCACGAACAGCATCTGCGCGATGTTCTGCAGCAGGTCGGTAGAAATACGGGTAAAGCTGGCAGTCTGATACGCGAGCAGGATCACCAGCGCCTGCTTGAACACGTTGTCGTTCAGCGCGCCGAGAAACTGCACCCAGAAGAACGGCGCGAACCGCCGTTCGCGCAGCAGCTGCATCTGGTTAGGCTTGCTCATGCGCCTTCCCGGTGGCGATGCCCGGTTATCAGTCAAGGGTGACGACGAACTGGCGTGCGTGCCGATCAAGTCTCGTGACAAACCCGATTACGGACTCGACACTGACTATTGGGTTGTAAGTGTCAAGCCCAGATTGACGTTCGCAGCGGCGCGAACCGGCTCGACCCGATATCGAATTGATTTAAGGAATTATTTTCGCTGACGACCCAGATCAGCGATCACCGCCAGCCCCCAGCCGACGCCGAAACCAGTGATATCGGTGGCGACCGCGCCCAGGCCGCCCTTGCTGCTGCTCGCCGACAAGTCGACGTGGAGCCAGGGCGTGGCTCCCACAAAACGGTGGAGAAAGCGTGCGGCGAGTATGTGGTCCGCGTCGTTGTCGAGCGTACATTGCTTGACGTCGGCGATCGTGCTGTCGAGCGCGCTGTCATAGTCGGCGTCCATCGGCAACACGCATACGCGCTCGCCGGACCGATTGCCGGCGGCAACTGCGGCGGCGGCCAGGGATGCACTCGTCGCGAACACGCCGCTGTAGCGGGTGCCCAACGCTACGTGCATGCTCCCCGTAAGTGTTGCGAAATCCACGAGGAGATCAGGTTTGCCGCGTGTGGCCAGCGACAGCGTGTCCGCCAG
The DNA here is from genome assembly GCA_046715035.1 of Burkholderiales bacterium. GTDB lineage: Bacteria > Pseudomonadota > Gammaproteobacteria > Burkholderiales > SG8-41 > PALSA-1004. The sequence goes on from JBKJZR010000073.1 coordinate 1,840, forward strand.
CACCATGCGGCCTTCGGCGTCGGTGTGCATGATCTCGATCGTGGTGCCGTTCAACGCGGTAACGACGTCGTTCTGCTTGTAGGCGGAAGGACTGATATGGTTCTGCGCGATCGCCAGCCAGCAATCCACCTTTAAAGGCAGCCGGGTCCGCGCTGCCGCGTGTAGCAGTCCGAGCGCGACGGCCGAGCCATTCATGTCTTCGTGCATGCTGTACATGTGGCGCGCGGGCTTGAGGTTATGGCCGCCGGTATCGAAGCAGATACCCTTCCCGACAAGGGCGATTGCCTGGCGCGCCTGCGCGTGCGCATACCGCAGATGCACGATCGCGGCATCGTCGGCCACGCTGCCCTGCGCGACAGCGCAGAATGCGCCAGCGCCCATTTTCCTGAGCTTCCTGAGATCGTATTCCTCGTGAAACCAGTTATTCTGGCGCGCGAGTTGCCCGATGCGGGTTCGATAGGCAGCCGGCGTCAGCTCGTTCGGGGGCAGGACCGTCAGCTCGCGGCACAGTGCGTTGCCCTCGGCCCGTGCTCGCACTTCCGCAAACGCGTGAGCGTCGACGTATCCGTACAGGGAAATCGATTTCAACGCCGTGCGCGACGCCTTTTTCTTGCGCTCCGGCAGGGCGTAACCATTGATCCAGCCGCAGTAGACGGCGATTTCAGCGGCGACGCGGCGCTGCGCGGCTTCGCCCAACACCACGATCGCGATGCGCTGCGGATTCTCCGCCATCAGCAGCTGCAGGGCAGTCCTGACGCACGTATGCGATTCGAAAGCTGGCTTGCGCGGATCGGCCATTACCCAAACGGCAAGTGCGCCGCCCTCGAGGTTCGCAGCGACCGGCGTTTTGCCGAGTTCGGCCGCTTTCATGCGACGGCGCGTCAGCGCAGTCGCGAGTTCCTGATGTCCGGGCCAGGACGGTAAAAGGCGCTCACCCGCAGGCAGGACGCAAAGCACGTGGGAATGCTTGCACAGCGCCGCAGCATTCGGCGTACCCGCGTGCTGCACGAGCCTGGCGAGCATGGGTTCCTTTCAGAGCAGAGCGGGCCAAATTATAATCGCTATTTCCCTGCCGGCCTGTTGCCTATGCGAGGCCCGACCTCCGCCGCTGCCGTTGCGGCTTTCCTGCGAATCTCCGCCGCTGCCGTTGCGGCGTTGCCGCGAATCTCCGCCGCTGCCGTTGCGGCGTTGCTGCGAATCTCGACCGTTACATTGACGGCGTCGTGGGTTATGGCCATCGCGGCGCTTGCGGCGCTGCTGACGAGCGCCACCGTACGCGCACAGGAAATCGTGACGCTCGCCGCCCGCGACGACGCGACAATCTCGTTTCTGCTGACTGCGCCCGGCACTGACAAGCCTGCGGCGGCAGCTATCTTGTTTCCGGGAGGTCCCGGCCACATTCGTCTGCGTACCGAGGACGGAAGGATACGTCTGGGGGAGGGCAATTTCCTCGTGCGTACGCGCCATCTGTTTGTCGCACGTGGCCTGGTTACGGCGGTCGTCGATACGCCATCGGACCAGCCGCTGGGCATGGACGACGGGTTCAGGCTCGGCGGCAAACATGCCGAGGATATCCGGCACGTGGTGGTCGAGCTGAGGCGGCGCTATCCCGGAATCGCCATTTTTCTGGTCGGCACCAGCCGTGGCACCGTGTCCGCAGCCAGTGTCGGCCGCGCGTTGGCAAGCGACATCGCGGGTGTAGTGCTCACGGCAACGCTGTTTCGCGGCGGCAGGCGCGGTTCGGGATTGAGCGGCTTCGACTATTCCGCGCTCACGTCGCGCGTATTGCTCGCACACCACGCCGAGGACGCGTGCAGTTTCACGCCCTACGCAGACGCCCGCGCGCTTGCGCAGTCGCGTCGGTATCCGCTGATCACGGTACGCGGTGGCAAGCCGGCCACTTCGGGCCCCTGCGAAGCTTTCAGTGCGCACGGTTTTCTCGGCAAGGAGCCCGCAACGGTGGATGCGATCGTCGACTGGATGCTGAACAAGCCTCACGCCGTCGATATCGACTAGAATTGGCGCTTGATTTCACCCCGCCATCGCAGGTACATAAAGCTCGGAAATCACGATGCGCCAATACCTCGATCTGATGCAGCATGTGTTGAGCCACGGCGAGCGCAAGAACGATCGCACCGGGACCGGGACGCTCAGCGTTTTCGGTGCGCAGCTGCGCTTCGATCTCGGCGCTGGATTCCCGCTGCTGACCACCAAGAAAGTCCATCTCAAATCGATCATCCACGAGTTGCTGTGGTTCCTGAGGGGCGAGACCAATACCCGATATTTGAAGGACAACGGCGTAAGCATTTGGGACGAATGGGCAGATGCCGACGGCAACCTCGGGCCGGTCTACGGCTATCAATGGCGGTCGTGGCCGGCGCCCGATGGCCGGCACATAGACCAGATCAGCCTGTTGCTCGAGCAGCTCCGCAAGAATCCGGATTCACGGCGCATGATCGTGTCGGCGTGGAACGTCGCCGACCTCGACCGGATGGCGCTGATGCCGTGCCACGCGTTCTTTCAGTTCTACGCGGCGGGCGGCAAACTCTCCTGCCAGCTATACCAGCGCAGCGCCGACATTTTCCTGGGCGTGCCCTTCAACATTGCGTCGTACGCGCTGCTCACGATGATGGTCGCGCAGGTCTCCGGCATGAAGCCCGGCGATTTCGTGCATACGTTCGGCGATACGCATTTGTATCTAAATCACCTCGACCAGGCGCGCGAGCAGCTTGCGCGGCAGCCGCGTAAGCTGCCGGTGATGCGGGTCAATCCAGCGATCAAGAATTTGTTCGGGTTCGAATACCGGGATTTCACGCTCGAGGATTACGATCCGCACCCTGCGATCAAGGCGCCAGTCGCCGTATGACGGAGCGCTCGCAGGCGGACTATGCCCTCGGCACCGGCGAGTCTTCGCTGCAGCGTCCGCGCGTATCGCTGATCGTCGCCATGGCCAGGAATCGCGTGATCGGCGCCAACAACGCGATTCCCTGGCATCTGCCCGCCGAACTGGCGATGTTCAAGCGCATCACCATGGGCCATCACATCGTCATGGGGCGCACCACGTGGGAATCGATGCGCCGTTTACTACCGGGTCGCACTACCGTCGTGGTCACCCGCCAGCGCAATTACGAGGTGCCCGGCGCGATGGTCTGCCATACACTCGACGAAGCGCTCGCTGCCTGCAAGGGCGATGACGAAGTGCTGGTGATCGGCGGGGCCAAGCTTTTTGAGGCCGCACTCGAGCGCGCGGACCGTATCTATCTCACCATCGTCGATGCCGAAGTGCCGGGCGATACGTACATGCCGGAATTCGATCTGCAGGAGTGGCGCGAACGCTCGTCCCAGACGTTTCCTGCCGACGCCAAGAACCGCTACGGCTATACCCTCAAAGTGCTCGACCGGGCCTATTGAAAACTACCAAACCGGACGATAGTTCGGTTTCGCTCGGCGCCCGTCCTGAGCTTAGTCGAAGGGCCTGTCCTGAGGCCCGTCGAAGGGCTCTCCTCGCCCTCCGGGAGAGGAGCTGGGGGGCGAGTCGGGGGTTTCGCGGAGCATGCTCTGCGCCCGACGAGCGGCTCCAGCATGCGGGCTGGAGCGCGCACTGCAAGTGAGGGTCGAGCGATGTAACGCCGTTACATAAAGCTCGATATCATGCACCCATGCCTCGCCACCCGACCTTAATCGCCGTACTGATGGGCGCGCTCGCGTGCAGCGCAGCTGCCGCAGACCTCGATATTGACGACCTGAAAATCCGCGCCGGCGCCGGCGACAAGACCGCGACTCGCCAGCTCGCTGAAGCCTACTACCTCGGCAGGGACGTCGATCAGGATTTCAAGCTGGCCGCGCGCTGGTATGAGACGTTGGCCAAACAGGGCGACCCGCGCGCGCAGACCAGCCTGGGGCTCATGTATGCGCGCGGGTACGGCGTGGAAAAGGACATCGCCACCGCGCGCAAATGGTGGAGCTTTGCGGCGGCGCAAAACGACCCTGGCGCACAATACAACCTCGGCATCGTGTTCGCGGAGGGCCAGGGAATCGCCAGGGACGACGTCCAGGCCGCGCAGTGGTATACGAGGGCCGCGATGCGCGGTCACGTTCAGGCCCAGCACAACCTGGGGCTGCTGTATTACGAAGGACGTGGTGTCACCCGCGACCTGCGGCGGGCGTATTACTGGCTCGCGGTTGCGGCGCTCCAAGGGGATGACGCTGCCCAGAGCGCCATGAAAAACGTTGCTGCGACCCTGTCCGAAAGCGAGATACGCGAAGCAGACGCACAGGCCAGGGCGTGGCTGAAGAGCCCGCAGAAGGCGGCGCGATAAGGCTTCCCGGCGTGCGCAGCGCAGCCGTGGTCAGTGCTGGGCGACGCAGTCGACGTAGTAGCGCGAGCGGCGGCTGGTTTCGTCCGCGACCAATCCGTGAATGTCCGTGTCGAAACCCGGAAATTTCTGATTGAACGTCTTGGCAAACTTCAGGTAGCGCACGATCGTCGCGTTGAAGCGCTCGCCCGGAATCAGCACCGGAATGCCCGGCGGATACGGCGTGAGCAGCACGCTCGTCACCCGCCCCTCGAGCTGGTCGATTTCGACGCGGTCGATCTCCCGGTGCGCGAGCTTCGACCACGCGTCGCCGGGCTTCATCGCCGGCTCCATGTTGGACAGATACATCTCGGTGGTCAGCCGCGCCACGTCGTTCGCCCGGTAGACGCCGTGGATCTGACTGCACAAATCGCGCAGTCCGACTTTTTCGTATTGCGAAAACTTGTTGACGAATTCGGGCAGGATGCGCCACATCGGCCGGTTGTGGTCGTAATCGTCCTTGAACTGCTGCAGCTCCGTTACCAGGGAATTCCATCGTCCTTTGGTGATGCCGATCGTGAACATGATGAAAAACGAATAGAGCCCGGTCTTTTCCACGATGATGCCGTGCTCGGCTAGATACTTTGTGACCACCGCGGCCGGCATCCCCGGATTGGAGAACGCGCCAGACACGTCAAGACCGGGCGTAATCACGGTGGCCTTGATCGGATCGAGCATGTTGAAATTCGCCGACAGATTGCCGAAACCGTGCCAGCGATCGTTCGCGCGCAGCATCCAGTCGTCGCGGCTGCCGATCCCTTCTTCGGCCAGGTGATCCGGTCCCCACACCTTGAACCACCACGAATCGCCGAATTCGGCATCGATTTTGCGCATCGCCCGGCGAAAATCGAGGGCCTCGAGGATCGATTCCTCGACCAGCGCATTGCCGCCAGGCGGTTCCATCATCGCGGCGGCGACATCGCACGAAGCGATGATCGCGTACTGCGGCGAAGTCGAGGTGTGCATCAGATAGGCTTCGTTGAAGCTGTGGCGGTCGAGCTTGCGCTGGTCGCTTTCCTGGACCAGGATCTGCGACGCCTGCGATAGCCCCGCCAGCATCTTGTGCGTGGACTGCGTCGCGAAGATCATCGATTCCTTGCAGCGCGGCCGGTCCTGGCCGATCGCGTGCATGCCGCGGTAAAAATCATGGAAGGTCGCGTGCGGCAGCCACGCCTCGTCGAAGTGCAGCGCGTCGATCTTGCCGTCGAGCATCTCCTTGATGCTGTCGACGTTGTAAAGTACCCCGTCGTAAGTGCTCTGCGTGAGCGTCAGCACGCGCGGCTTGTCGGTGACTTCCCGCGCAAATGGGTTGGCCTTGATTTTTTTCTCGATGTTTTCCCAGCGGAACTCCTCGAGCGGAATCGGACCGATGATGCCGAAATGATTGCGCGTCGGCATCAGGAATACCGGCACCGCGCCGGTCATCGTAATGGCGTGCAGGATCGATTTGTGACAGTTGCGGTCGACGATCACCACGTCACCCGGCGCCACCGTGGAATGCCACACCATCTTGTTCGACGTCGACGTGCCATTGGTGACGAAGAAAAGATGGTCGCAGCTGAAAATCCGCGCCGCGTTGCGCTCCGATGCAGCCACCGGGCCCGAATGATCGAGCAACTGTCCCAGCTCGTCGACCGCGTTGCACACATCGGCGCGCAGCATGTTCTCGCCGAAAAACTGGTGGAACATCTGCCCGACCGGGCTCTTCAGAAAGGCGACACCCCCCGAGTGCCCCGGGCAGTGCCACGAATAAGAACCGTCCTGCGCGTAGTGGGTGAGGGCGCGGAAAAACGGCGGCGCCAGGCCGGCGAGGTAGGTGCGCGACTCGCGGATGATATGGCGCGCGTTGAACTCCGGCGTGTCCTCGAACATGTGGATGAAGCCGTGCAGCTCGCGCAGGATGTCGTTCGGAATGTGGCGGGAGGTCTTGGTCTCGCCGTAAAGATAGATCGGAATTTCCGAGTTCTTGAAGCGGATTTCTTCGATAAACGCGCGCAGGTTCAGTACCGCCTGGTCGATTTCCGGCCCTGGGGTGAATTCCTCGTCATCGATGGACAGGATGAAGGCCGACGCGCGGGATTGCTGCTGCGCGAATTGGGAGAGGTCGGTGTAAGTCGTAACTCCGATGACCTCGATGCCCTCGTCTTCGATCGCCTTGGCAAGCGCCCGTATGCCGAGCCCGCTCGCGTTCTCCGAGCGAAAATCCTCGTCGATCACGATGACCGGGAAGCGGAACTTCATCTGCGCCGCTACGTGTTCTGAACGACGATCTTGGGAAAGGCCGCCGAGTGATCCTGCTGCTTCTCGGCAATCTTGACGGCCACCCGCCGTGCGATCGCACGATAGATTTCGGCCACCCTGCCGTCGGGGTCGGCCACCACCGTCGGCTTCCCTGAATCGGCCTGCTCGCGGATGCCGATATCCAGCGGCAGCGCTCCCAGCAGCTCGACGCCGTAATCCTTGCTCATCCGCTCGCCGCCGCCGGCGCCGAAGATGTGCTCCTCGTGGCCGCATTGCGAGCAGCGGTGCAGGCTCATGTTCTCGACGATGCCCAGAATGGGGATGTTCACCTTCTCGAACATCTTGAGGCCTTTACGCGCATCCATGAGCGCGATGTCCTGGGGGGTGGTCACGATGACTGCGCCGGTCACGGGCACGCGCTGCGCCAGCGTCAGCTGAATGTCGCCGGTGCCGGGCGGCAGGTCGACGACCAGGTAGTCGACGTCGCGCCATTTCGTTTCATTGAGCAGCTGCTCGAGCGCCTGCGTGACCATCGGTCCGCGCCACACCATCGGCGTTTCCACGTCGATGAGGAAACCGATCGACATCGCCTGTATGCCATGGCCCTCCATGGGCTCGAGCGACTTGCCGTCTTTCGATTCGGGCCTGCCGGCAATGCCGAGCATGGTCGGCTGCGACGGGCCGTAGATGTCGGCGTCGAGCATGCCGACCGACGCGCCCTCGGCGGCCAGCGCCAGCGCGAGATTCACCGCCGTCGTGCTTTTGCCGACGCCGCCCTTGCCGGACGCGACTGCGATGATGTTCTTGACGCCCGGAATCAGCTTCACGCCGCGCTGGACGGCATGCGAAACGATCTTGATGGTGACATTGGCAGTCACATTGCCAATACCCGGTATCGCCCGCAACCTGGACACGACCTGTTTGCGTATCGGTTCGACCTGCGTTTTCGCGGGGTAGCCGAGCAGGATATCGAGCGCGACACTGTCACCGTCGATCTTGACGTTTTTCGCCTCTTTGCCCGTGACGTAGTCCTTGCCGGTATTGGGGTCGATGAGCTCCTTGAGCGCGCTCAAGACCTGTTGTTCGGTGATCGCCATGGTCGTTCCTGCAGTGAAAGCGGTGAGGGCGAGATTTTAAACAATTACCACTGGAATGCCTAATCAATGCGGCGGTCGGCCGCGCGCACGCAAGCGCGCCGCGGAGCGTGTTTGCTACAATTCGTCGCTCATTGCGACACCCTGGATGAAACGCTGAATCCTCCTTGCCGGGCCGCTGCCGGTTTTGACAAGCCCCGGCTGCGGCCCGGTTCACAGCAACCCGAAGTCTGAAAGCAGCACACGATGAAACGCAGGCTTTTTGTCACCACGGCGCTGCC
>JBKJZR010000074.1:0-6975 GCA_046715035.1 Burkholderiales bacterium
AGCTCAGGACAGGCCCTTCGACAGAGCTCAGGACAGGCCCTTCGACAGAGCTCAGGACAGGCCCTTCGACAGAGCTCAGGACAGGCGTCGAGCGAAACTGGGCTCATCACCCGGTTTCGAAGTCGTCGATGTTGCGCGGATATAATGTAGCGTATTTGTCGCGCATTGTCAGAACGAGGGCCGATGACGGTAAGCGAAAAAAATGTCGGGCTCGTCGGTCTCGGCCTCATCGGCAGCGCGCTCGCCCGGCGCCTGCTTGACGCGGGTTACATGGTAAGCGGCTACGATATCGACGCCGCGCGCCGCGCGCGGCTCACCGACATCGGCGGACGTGCCGTGGATTCGGTCGCCGGGGTTACCCGCGATACGCGGCGCATCGTCGTCGCGGTTTTCAGTACCGATCAGGTCGAAGCGGTCGTCGAGGGCACCGGCGGCATACTCGAAGCGGCGGTGGCTGCGCCCGGTCCACGCATGGTGCTCAACGTCACGACGAGCGATCCGGAACGGATCGCTGCGCTCGCTGGACGCATCGTTGCGCGTGACGTGACGCTGCTCGAAGTGCCGCTGTCGGGAACCAGCGAGCAGGTGGCGCGCGGCGACGGTGTCGGCCTGATCGGCGGTAACGGCGCGGCGTACGCTGCCGCCGCCGATATCCTCGATGCGATCTGCCCGCGCCGCTTTCACGTCGGCGCCATCGGCAACGGCGGCAAGGCCAAGCTCGCGGTCAACCTCGTGCTCGGACTCAACCGCGCCGCGCTCGCCGAGGGCATCGTATTCGCGCAGAGCCTCGGTCTCGACGCGCGCGCCTTTCTCGAGATCGCGCGTGGCTCGGCAGCCTATTCGCAGATCATGGACATCAAGGGCGACAAGATGGTCGACGGCGATTTTGCAGCGCACGGCAAGGTGAGGCAGTCGCTCAAGGATGTCGACCTGATGCTCGAGTACGCCGCGCGCGCCGGGCAGACACTGCCATTGACGCAGGTTGCGCAGACGCTGCTCGCCGGTTGCGTGGACCATGGGGAAGCCGATTGGGACAATTGCGCCGTCATGCAGCAGATCCGGCGACTGCGGTCGTGATGCCGGCCTGGTGTCCCGAGTCGTTATTTCGTTGATGCGGACCGCGACATTCCAATACCCGGGCATGATGTTCAGCGAATGGTCGCTGCTCGCATCGCTGGCGTTGTGCGAGCACCAACGGGTTGGGCAATAAGTCAATGGATGATAGAGTGCGTCACCGCATGCAAACCGCAGTTGCTGAACAGGGCTGATGCATAGACTGATTGTGATTCTGGCGATCCTCGCTGCAGTGCGGGTCGCACACGCCGGCGAGGCGCCGGGCGCTGCGGTGTCTTATCCGGCGAAGCCGGTGCGCTTCGTGATCGCGTTTTCTCCCGGTGGCCCGAGCGACATTCTGACGCGGCTGCTCGGCGGCAAGCTGGCGGAAAGCATGGGTCAGCCGTTCGTTTTCGACAATCGGCCCGGCGCGGGCGGCAACATCGCCGGCGAGATCGTCGCCAAGTCGCCGCCGGACGGCTACACGCTGCTGATGGGCAACAACAGCATCCTTGCGACCAACGCGAGCCTTTACAAGAACATGGGCTTCGATCCGATGAAGGAGCTCGCACCGATAGTGCTCGTTGCCTCGCAGCCCAACATCCTCGTCGTGCATCCATCGGTGCCGGTGAAATCGGTGAAAGAATTCATCGCCCTCGCGAAGTCGCGGCCGGGCCAGCTCAATTACGCGTCTTCGGGCAGCGGTGCCGCGGCGCATCTGGCCGCGGAACTCTTCAAGAGCATGACCGGCACCGAGATGGTCCACGTACCGTACAAAGGCGCGGGCCCCGCGCTGATCGACGTGCTGGCGGGGCAATGCCAGGTGATGTTCGCCACGGCGTTGTCGGTCCAGCCGTATCTGAAAGCCGCGCGCCTGCGCCCGCTCGCGGTGACGACGGCCAGGCGCTCGCCGACCATGCCGGAACTGCCGACGGTGGCTGAAGCGGGCGTGCCCGGCTTCGAGGCGAGCACGTGGCACGGCGTGGTCGGGCCCGCTGGAATGCCCGACGCGATCATCATGCGGCTCAACGGTGAGATCAACCGCGTGCTGCAACTGCCCGACGTGCGCGAACGACTGATGAGCCAGGGCGCCGAAATCATCGGCGGCACGCCGCAGGAATTCGCGGCCTACATCCGCCGTGAGATACCCAAATGGGCGAAGGTCGTCAAGGATTCCGGCGCGCGCGCCGAATAGGAGGAATGCGATGGCGGGCGAACATCGGCTCCGGCTGCTGAGCGCGGGAGCGGTCAAAGGCGGCGTCGCGCAACTCGCGGCGGAATTCGAGCGCGCGACCGGACAGGGCATCGCCGTCGATTTCGCGCCTGCCCCGGAGTTGCGCGACCGCATTGCGGGCGGCGAGGTGGCGGACGTCGTAATACTGCCGCAATCGATGCTGGACGCCGCGGCGGCGCAAGGCAAGCTCGTCGCCGACAGCCGTGCGCTGCTGGGCCGTTCGCGCATGGGCGTTGCGGTGCATGCGCAGGCGCCGCAGAGCGCACTCGCCGATACGGAGGATTTCCGGCGTCTCGTGCTTGGCGCCAGCGCGGTCGTCCACAACACCGCGTCGAGCGGCATCTATGCGGCGCAGCTGCTGGACCGTCTGGGCCTCACGGCTACGCTCGCGTCGCGCGTGATCGTCGTCAGCAGCGGCGCGGGCGTCATGGAATACGTCGCGGCGCATCCGCCTGCCGCCGTCGGTCTCGCGCAGATTTCCGAGGTCATGGTGTTGATCGCGAAAGGCTGCGCGGTGCGGCTCGCCGGACCGCTGCCCGACGAGATTCAAAGCTCCACCACGTACTTTGCCGCCGTGACCGCGCAGGGGTCGCAGCGCGAGTCCGCGGCGGCGCTGATCCGGCATCTCACCACGCCGGCGGCCAGGACGGCATTTGCGGCAACGGGGATCGACTGATCCAACCAGGGTTATGACATCAATCGAAAGGAGACAAGCATGATGCGTAAACTCGTTGCCGCGCTGGCATTGGGCGTTGCATGCGCGGGGGCATTTGCGGCCGAGATCAAAGTGCTGAGCGCCGGCGCGGTCGAGCCCGGCATGCATCCGTTCGCCGAGCAGGTCAAGCGTGAGCTCGGCCATGACGTGAAGATCCTGTTCAATACCGCGCCGCAGATCGCCAAGCGCCTCGCGGGCGGCGAAGTTTACGATATTCTCATCTTACCGCCCGCCTTGATCGAGCAGGCGATCAGGGATGGAAAAGTCGTCGCGGCCACGCGCGTGCCGGTCGGCCGCGTCGGCGCCGGCGTCATCGTCCGCAGCAACGCGGCGTCGCCCAACGTCGCGACTGCGGATGCGCTGAAGCAGGCGCTGCTCGGCGCTGACTCGGTGGTCTACAACACGGCTTCCAGCGGGATCTATCTGGACAAGCTGTTCGAGAAAATGGGGATACTGGAGCAGTTGAAGCCGAAGACGACGCGCTACGCCAACGCCGGATCGGTGATGGAGCACGTGATCAAAGGCACAGGCAACGAGATCGGCCTCGGCCCGATCACCGAGATCCGGATGTACGAGCCGAAAGGTCTGAAGCTCGTCGGGCCACTGCCCGTGGAAGTCCAGAACTACACGAGCTACGAAGCCGCATTGATGACGGGCTCGACCGCGGTCGATGCGGCAACCGCCGTGCTGCGCCAGCTCGCGACGCCGGCGTCGAAATCCCTGCTCGTCAAGGCGGGCGTCGAGTAACGCTGCGCGCTCAGGCCTCGAGCGCGCGTTACTCGAGTGTAATTTTTGCTTCCCTGACCACGCGCGCCCAGCGTTCCAGATCGGCGCGTATCTGTTTCGCAAACTCGTCGGGCGCGTTGCCGACGGGCTCGATGCCCAGCGTGTCGTAGCTCGCGCGGACCGGCGCCTCGCCGAGCACCACGGCGATTTCACGCTGCAGCCGTTCGATCACCGGCCGCGGCGTCCTGGCGGGCGCAAACACGCCTACCCACGCGGATACGTCGAATCCCGCCACGCCTGCCTGCATGAACGTCGGCGTGTCCGGCAGCGCGGGCGAGCGCCTGGCGCTCGACACGCCCAATCCCGTCAGCTTGCCCGACTTCACGTACTGCTGCGCGCTCGCCACCGTGGTGAATACGAGCGGGATCTGGCCTCCCATCGCGTCGATGAGCGCCTGACCACCGCCTTTGTATGGAACATGGGTCAGGCGCAGCCCGGCGCGCTGGTTGAGCAGCTCCCCGGAAAGATGTGGGGTGGAACCCAGGCCCGACGTGCCGTAAGTGAAGGCATCCGGCTTCGTTTTCGCGAATTTGATGAAATCGGCCAGATTCCTCGCCGGCACGGAAGGATGCGACACGAGCAGCAGCGCGGCGTCGCCGAGCTTGGTGACGGGGGCGAAATCGCGCATCGTGTCGAGCGACCTCGCGGGAAAAATCTGCGGATTCAGCGATACGACCATCGTTCCATCCACGGCGGAAAGCAGGGTATAGCCGTCCGGCTGCGACTGCGCCACGGCTTGCGCGCCTATCGTGCCGTTCGCCCCGGGACGGTTGTCGAGCACGATCTGCTGGCCCAGGCGTGCACCCAGCCGGTCGGAGATCGCGCGCGTCGCGTTGTCGACGATGCCGCCCGGCGGCACGGGGACGATGACGCGAATCAGCCGGGACGGATACTCCTGGGCCGTCGCCGGGCAGGTGACGCTGGCGACGGCGGCGAGAACGACGCAGGCGGTGCTCGGCAGTCTGGGCATGGGCTATTTTCGAAAGGTCCGTGCGACGGCAAGTGTAGCGCGCGGCGAGGTATTGAAAAAGTGGCGCGTTTCCCGTGGAAAACTTTGACGCCCGCGGAGCACCCTGGGCGGGGCAGGGGTCGCGCGCTTCGTGAGAAGATGTGGCTCGCACGGGAGTTCCCGGGCAAGGGACGCACGGGCTCCCACAGACATCCGTCACACTCCAGAGGAGGTTATGCATGGCAGAGGTCGGGACGTTCGCCGCCGGCGGATATCGATACGTGAAGGGCGTGTTTCAATACTCCGCCGGCGTCGCGGCAGCGCCCGGCTTCGAGATCGAGCGCGTGCGCTTCCGGCGGGCCATAGCGCTGGCGGACGGCTTCCGCGCGATCGAGGCGCACCTGCGTGCGCTGGGACGTCCGCTCGCCGCATTCTGCGCGTGCGAGCTGCGTTCGCCCGCGCCGTTCACCGAAACGGCCTTTGCAGATTTCAACCGGGAATACGTCGCGCCCCTGACCCGCTGGGGCATCGTCACCGACGAGCTGAACCCTGTCGCGCGCAGTAACGTGTGTCCGGCTCTCGATGCGCCGGGCGAGCCGGGCTTCTACGCGTTCTCATACACCGTGCCCGCGCGCGCGGGAGCGTGCGCGAGCTTCGTCGTCGCGGGCGGCGCCGAGGCGCCCGAAGGCAAAGCAAACTACCGCGATCACATCGTGCGCCGCGGCGACATCTCTCCCGAGGGCCTGCGCGCCAAAGCGCGGTTCGTCGTCGCGGAAATGGAAAGCCGCATGCAGGCGCTCGGTTACGGGTGGAGCGCAGCCACCCAGACCCAGCTCTATACGGTTCACGATGTGCATCCGCTGCTCGCCGACGAGCTGGTCGCACGCGGCGCAACGCCCGGGGGGCTGACGTGGCATTATGCGCGCCCGCCCGTGATCGACCTCGAATTCGAAATGGACGTGCGCGGTGTTACGCGCGAATCGGTGATCTGATCGACGGCGGCAGCGTAGCGCTGCGTGGCGGTCGAATCTTTGGTGGCTAGCAGCCTGTCGGACTTAGCGGGTGCGACGGCTGCTAAAAGCAAAACCGCCCCATTTGTTGCTGACCGAGGTGAAACGGCTGTGGAATTAGACCTTATCCGAACACGTAGCAACGCCATTGCGATGGCTTTTTTGACGATACTTGCGCATTTTTTCCGGGGGCGGTTTTGCCTAAGGAGCTTGTCGGACTCAAGTCCGACAAGCTCCTAGGCGGTCAGCTGACGCACGAGCTGGTCGACGTAACGCAGCGTGACTTCACGCATCTCCTCGGGCTTGAGGTTGCTGATCGGATGCGGCAGCTCGATGTAGGGATGGCCCTCCATGCCCTTCGCGCGGAACTGGAAAACCGCGGCATTTTTGAAAGCTTGCGTGATTACGACGGCCGCGGGGATGCCGCGTTTTTCGAACTCTATCGTGTCGTGCACACTGCACAACGTGCAGGACCCTCATCCGCCCACGGCGGCGACAGCGACGTGCACCTCGCGCGCCATGTCGGCGATCAGCTCGTCGGTCGCGGGTTTGGAGTAATGCTCCTTGCGGCGGATGTCCACGCGCGCGACGCCGTGGCGCTCGCGCAGCGCATCGGCGATCGTCTGCAGGATAACGTCGCCCTGCTCCTTGGTGTTGTCGAGCAGGCCGACGACCTTGCCTGCAAGATCCATCGGCCGCGGCGCCTGGATGATTTTGGGTCTGCCGCCGCCCGCCGTCGGGTCGATGAAGCCGAGATCGTTAGACATGGAAGTTCCTTAGGATTGAGGATTGAGGATAAAAGAGAATACAGGATTATTCTGGATTCAGACTCCGCGATTCAAGGCCAGGGATTCCGCGATTCGATCGATGACGTTTGCAGATTTTCCTCAATCCTCGATCCTCACTCCTGGGACAGATATTTTCCGTGCACGGCACGGCTGCCCCCGCTCCAGCCGTGGCACACGGCCGTGCACGGGCCCCAGCCGCCCGCGACGATGAGCTGCAGGTCCTGCGGGTCCTTGAGCGCAGGGATGAAGCACTCGTCGTCATCGGGATCGACTGCGATCGGAAAGGCGAGCGCGCGCTCGCGCCGCCAGTTACCGCCGTTTTTCAGATCCCGAACTTTGCGGCCGGCGAGCTCGCACAATATGCGATGCACGTCGGCACGGCTCATGCCGGCGCTGGCGCAGAGGGTTGCGTGCTGCGGTCCCATCGCCACCACCATATC
>JBKJZR010000075.1:0-9796 GCA_046715035.1 Burkholderiales bacterium
ATCCTTCTCCCAGCGCGCTGTCGCCTGCGCCCAGCGCGCGAGGAATGCGGTGGTCCGCGCGCGGTAGCCGTCCGCATTGGGCGGATCGAGCTGCGCCATGCGCTCGCCGAGCGCGCCTGCGACCTTCACGATATTGTGCGGATCGAGATGAAGGTGCGGATTGCCGCCGGGATGCACGTCGCCTTGCGAGCGGTCAACCACTGTCGGGACTTCGAGCAGGTTCACCTGTCGCGCCGCCTCGAAGTAGCCCCGCTCCCCGCTCCTGATCCGCGGATTGCCGGCCTGCGTCAACACCAGCGGCAACCAGCCGATCTCGAGATCGGCGCCGTTGCACACTACCAGATCGGCGCCGCGCGCACGAGCGATCAGACTCGGCCTGGCCTCGACATGATGCGGGTCCTGCAGCGCGTTGGTTGCCGTGTAGATAGTGGCCTTGTCACCGCCCAGTTCCTTTGCGAGCGATCCCCACTCGGGGGTGCACGCGAATACGTTCAGCGCGGCGAGCGCGGGCGCCGCTGCCCCCCACATCACCACCAGCAGCAAACCTTTCAGCGTAATTTTCATTGTCGTTATCCTTTCGCGCCGCGGTTAGAATCTGTGTCCGCCATGGGCACCCAGGCTGTGGATGTACTGCACGAGCACCTGATTGTCAGTCAGCCCAAGTCGCGATTTATCTGCCGCAAACTGCAGCCGAACGCGGCTGAATTCGGTGGGACTCCAGTCGAGCATCAGCGTATTGCGCGTGGGACTGTGGCTGGCGAGCACGGGAAAATCGGCGGCCGTCGGGCCGAGCCCATTGACGACGATGCCGTTGCCGACGGTGCCATAGCGCAGCGCGTCGTAACGGTAGCCGACGCGCCACCGCGGGTAGAACTGCCACACTCCCTGCACGTACCATCCCGACTGGTCGGCTCGCAGGTAGTCGGTGAAGGCCGCACCGAACTGCGGGACCGTCTGCGCCGTGTCGTCGTAGGTCAGCATGCCGTTTTGCTTGAGCCGGAAATACTCGCCCTGCAACTTTAGATTGTAGTACTGGGGATTGCCGTTTGGCGCCCACTTGATTACGCCATTGACACCCCAGAGCTTGGCATTGCCATCGAACGCATTGGTGACTGCGCCGCCGAGCGCGTCGGTATCCTGATAGGCGCGACCGCTGGACGACAACCGCAGATACGAGGTACCGACGCGCCACGCGGTGCTCGCGCCGATATCACCGCCAAGGTGGGCAAAAACCGCGCCGCCGCCGATGCCGTTCTTGTTGCGATCGCTGCCGGGAAACTGATCGCCCGAGCTCACTTCGGCGCCCATTTCGAAGAAAAGGTCAGTAGGCGCAACCCATTTCAGCTGCACGCCATCCTGCTTGAGCTGGCCGCCGAGAAACGCTTTGTACACCAGTGGCGCGTCCTGGAAATCCCACGCATGCTGGTGCTGCTCGTTCATATAGCCAAGCGCGGAGAAGAAACGCCCGCCCTTTAACGTGAATCCATAGGGAAGCGCGAGCGTCTGAAAATACGCTTCCTCGACTGAGACGCCGCCCTCCGGTGCGAGCGCCGCAATCGCCACGCCGCGGAAATAGGGGTCGACGTTGGCCGTGATAGTCAGCTCGGTTTCGCCCAGCCCGAAGCCGCGCCTGGCCGGTCCGACTTCTCCACCCGAGGGGACGAAACCCGTGATTTGGTGCTGGTTGGGATCCTGCGAGTTTCGCGAGTAAGTGCCCTGCAGGATCAGCGAAACCGCGGGGTTGAAGGCGTTCTCGCCGGTGCGGGCGCCGCTGCCCCCGACGGCAGATTGCGCCGTGGCCGCGCTCTGCTCAGCCCTGGGGACAGTCGATTCCGCGCTGCCAGCCTTGGCCTCGGCTGCGGAGAGCCGCTTTTCGAGGGTCTCGATGCGCTTCTCGTAGCCTTCCTTCATCTGCTTGATTTCTTCGCGTATTCTGGCGAGCTCGGCATCCTGCGCGAGCAGCGGCGCCGGCGCCGCGAATACGAGCGTGACCGCCGCAGCGGTCAAATTCCATTTGAGCACTTGAGTTCTCCTTCGACACAAAATCACCACGCAACTGCCCTTGGCAATTGCACCCGATGTGCGTCAGAGGAGAGGCGGCGGGCCGCGCGAGGCAGGAACGACTAAGTCGACAGGAGATGCACTGGGGAAATGTTGCGGGCAGTGTTCGGCCCCGTTCGCCGCAAGTGCCAGCGGCGGCGCAATCGCACTCACACCGCCAAGCACTTCTGCGAAAGCGATGTGAAAAGCACATGACTCGGGCTGCGTGCCCTGCTTGCTTTCGTTAGGTTGCAGCAAGCCGGTCGGCAGCCGGTCCCGCAAATGCCCAATCTGGTGTGTCAGCGCGCTCTGGCAAGCGCAAAGCAGCAGGAAGATGCAACAAAGTTGCAATGCGGAGCGCAGCGAAGCGGGGACGAGGCTCAGCACCGGCCGATTTACTTGGCGGTGATCTGGACCGCGTCGGTGAGGCGGTAATACAGCCCCATCGGGTTGTCTTTGAGGACGCTGAATTTGCCTGACAGCACGATGGGCTCGAAACCGTACTTGATCGCCGACTTGGCTTCGACTTCGACGAGGGCATCAGGGCCCGCCGGCATGCAAAACGCACAACTCGGCGGCACGGCGGTAAGGATAAAGCGCTTCTGTTTTTCACCCATGTCGAGCGGCATCATGAAGCCCTGCAGCCTGACTTCTTGCTTGTCGAGCTTGGTGACCCCGTCGCTGAACTGCGGCACGAACCGGTCCTTCTGTTTCACCGGCATCACCTGCGCGAGCGTTTTCCAGGAGACCACGCCTTTGACCTCGGGCAGGATCTGCGCCGAATAGTCGGTTGCCGATGGCAAGGGCGGCGCTTCGTGGCCCATCTGACCGGCCGCGGCCGCCGGCTGCGCCGGCCGTTGCCCGGAATCAGCGGCCGGCACCACGCGGGCACCCGAGCCGAAGGCCCAAACCATTCCTTGCCCGCTCATGACGAGCGCGAAAATCGCAATCAAATATTTCATCGTCACCTCCGTTGCACTGGCCGCGGCATAGCGCGGCGCGGGGACACTGCTGCTCGATTCTACTCCAACTCGCTGGCGCCCCAGCAAGGCTCAGTGCATGTGCTTCATGCCGCAATGCTTGCCGATCCCGACGCCCTTGCAGTCTTTCTGCAGCTGCGCGTGGCACTCTTTCTCGCTCTTGCCCGATTCCAGGCACGCGGCGGCGTTGCTGTGCGCTTCGGCCATGGCGCGGTGATTGGCGATGTCCTTCTTGACGTCCTCGCCGAGCGCCGTTTTGGCGTCCGCAGCCAACACCGGCGACGCGCACAGCGCAGTCAGCGTGATCATCGCGATATGCGTCTTCAGACCGTGCTTCATAAATGGTTTCCTTTCGACAACGTCATCCCGCGGCAAGCGTCGCTGCAATATCCGTGCGATACGCGCGCCACGCGGGCACCAGTGCCGCCAGCAGACCGACCCCCAGAGCGAGCGCAAGCAGCCACAGCTCCTGAGGCAGGAAAATACGGCCGGTGACGGCGATCTGCTGCGCCTGCCGCATGAACGTTCCGAGCAGCGAGGTGAGCGCATGGCCCAGCGCCATCCCCGCCAGCGTACCGATGCCAACCAGCAGCAAACCTTCGACCAGCAGCAAGGCCATCACTTTGCGTGCCGAAGCCCCGAGCGTGCGCATGATGGCGATATCGTAACGGCGCTCCTCGAGCGCATGGTAAAGCGCCACGAAGATACTCAGACCTGCGCCGAGGATCAGCACCAGCGCGAAGCCGCGCAACACGTCCACCCCCACGCCGACAATGCTGAACAAGCGCGCCGTCTCGTACGCAGGCGAGGCCGACTGCAGCTCGCTGTTGTTGTTGATGTAGCGCGGCAACACCGCTGCGGCCAGCGGGGATGCGTACTGGATCAGCAGTGCGGTCACTTCGCGCTCGGCGGGATCGGGCTGGTACTGATCGGCCGCGAGGCCGTGATGCTCGTCGTGAACGAACCACACGCTCTCGACCGCGGTGAGCACCACGCGATCGATCACTGTTCCGGTCGGCGCGAGCACACCGACTACCGTATATGCGGCGTCGCCGTGCACCCCTCCACCGTCGCCAAGCCCGTGCGCGCCCGCAAAATTCGCGCCGACCGAAAGGCCGGTACGCGCGGCGACGTCGCTGCCGAGCACGGCCTCCAGGGGCTTTTTCCACCATATACCGGCGGCGAGCGTGGCGCCGTAAAGCGCCGGGTAGTCGCGGTTCGTGCCGACGATGCGAAAGCCCTGGTAGCTGTCGCCGAGCGCGAGCGGGATCGTGCGCTTTACAAGACGGTGCCTGCCGAGCTCGTTCGCCTGGGCGAGCGAAATGTTGCCGGTAGGCACATCGAGGTGGTAGATCGCCGACAAGATGATCTGCAGCGGGCTGCCTTTCGCGCCGGCGACGAGATCGATGCCGCGGGCATCGCGCTGCATGCGCTCTTCTAGCTGCGCCGTTACCAGCATCAATACCGTAATGGTGGCGACGCCGAGCGCGAGCAGGGTTGCGACGAGTACGGTGCCGAGTACTCGCGAGCGCAGGTATGCGCCGCTGACCGTCAGCAGATTCATGCCGCAACTCCCAGATTCAGCTGGTTGGAGATCCGCGCCCGGATACGCGCATCGTGTGTGGCGATGATCAGCGTGGCCCGGCAGGCGGACGCCTGGGCAGCGAGCAGCGCGAACGCTTCCTCGCAGCGCTCGTCGTCGAGATTCGAGGTCGGCTCGTCGGCGAGGAGCAGCCGCGGCCCGTTGATCGTCGCGCGTCCCAGCGCCACGCGCTGCGCCTGGCCGTGGCTCAACTCGCGCGGATAGCTGCCCGCTTTTTCGCCGAGCCCGAGGCTGCCCAGAACGTTCCGGGCGCGTGCTTCGTCCTGGGGCAGGTGCGCCAGGTATTGCGCGAGCAGCAGATTGCCGAGCACCGTCAGGCTGCCGACGAGGTGCAATCGCTGCAGCACGATACCGATATGGCGGCCCCGGAAGCGATCGCGTTGCGCGGCGGTAAGCACCGTCAGCTCCTGCCCGGCGACCGCGACACGCCCCGCGCTCGGCGCGAGGATACCGGCGAGAATATGCAGCAGGGTCGTCTTGCCGCTCCCGGACGGGCCGAGTACCAGCCACGCTTCTCCCTGCGCAACCTGCCACTGAGGAACGTCGAGCACGCGCACCCCGCCGTAATCCCGGCGCACCCCCTCGAGGGCGATCACGCGATGCCTTTGCGCTGGTGACGGCTCGAGTGCCGCCCCGGTGGCACGCACGCCGCGCATAGACCTTTTACCGTGACTTCGACCTGTTGCGAGCGATAGCCGGCCGGCAGCGCGACGCGGCGCGGCGTTGCCACATCTGCGAGGCACATCACGCGCCCGCAGTCGTTGCACTTGAAGTGCGCGTGCGCGCCGGTGTGACGGCCCGCGATCGCGTTGAAGCGCCAGACGCGGTCGTCGCCGGCAATGCGGTGAGCAAGCCGATTGGCGACGAGCCATTCGAGGACGCGGTAAACCGTGACACGGTCGACGGGCAGCGTGCTCCGCACACGCTGCTCGATTTCGTGGTGAGTGAGCGCACGCGCCGCTTTCAGCAGGCTCGCCAGCACGCCTACACGCGGCCGCGTCACGCGCGCGCCGGCTTCCCGGATCAAATCCTCGGCGGGTGCGTAATCGCGATCGTTCATGGCGGGGCGATTTGACCACAGCCCGTGACTATTTGCAACGCAGTTGCATATAGCGCTGCTATACTTCCTGGCTTGACGGCGCAGATTAGACATCGATGAAATCGTTGTTGCTGTTTGTCATCCATGCGTACCGAGTGTGCCTGAGCCCGTTTTTAGGGGGTCAATGCCGTTTCTATCCAAGCTGCTCCGCCTATGCGAGCGAGGCGATCGACACGCACGGCGCCGCGCGTGGCTCGTGGCTGGCGATCCGCCGCCTGCTGCGCTGCCACCCGTGGCATCCCGGCGGGGTCGATCCGGTGCCCGGTCGAGGGATGAGGGATGAGCGGTGAGCGTTACCGCAATCGGTTTGCGTCAGCCCGCAACGCGGCAAATCAGCCCCTTCAGGTATTCGCCTTGCGGAAAAGCGAGCGCGATCGGGTGGTCGGCACCTGCGCTTAAATGCCCGATGATCTGCGCGTCTGCATTCGCGTCGAGCGCTGCGCCGGCGACGATCTTCTGGAACAGCTCGCGCGTCACGCCACCCGAGCACGAGAACGTGAACAACAATCCGCCGGGTCTCAGCAGCTTGAATGCGAGCAGATTGATGTCCTTGTAGGCGCGCGCGGCCCGGTCGGCGTGGGCCGCGGTCGGCGCGAACTTGGGCGGATCGAGGACGATCAGGTCGAAACTGCGTGCCTGGTCGCGCATCTTGCGCAGCAGTTGAAACACGTCGCCCTCGATGCCTTCGGCCGGCGGCAACTCGTTGCGCGCAAGGTTGCGTTCGAGCAGCTGCAGCGCCGGGCCGGAACTATCGATCGCGGTGACGTGCGCGGCACCGCCAGCGAGCGCATTGACGGTGAACCCGCCGGAGTAGGCAAAGCAGTCCAGCACCGTGCGCCCGGCTGCCAACTGACGGAGCTGCAGCCGATTGGCGCGCTGATCGAGATAAAACCCGGTCTTGTGCCCGCCTGCAACATCGACCTCGAACTTCAACCCTGCTTCGTCGATCACGGTTCGTGCCGGCGGCGCAGCGCCGCGCAGCACGCCCACGGAAGGCCGCAGACCTTCGAGCGCCAGCACGTCGGCGTCGGAACGCTCGTACAGCGATCCCGGCTGCAAGCGGGCCACGAGCGCGTCGGCGATAGCCTCGCGCCAGCGCATGGCTCCGGCGCTCGACAGCTGGACCACGATGACATCGCCGTAGCGGTCGACCACGACGCCCGGCAGGCCATCCGATTCGGCGTGCACCAGACGCACCGCGATGTGTTCCGGCAGCATCCGTTCGCGCAGGTCGATTGCAGCGGCGATGCGCTGCCTGAAGAAGGCCTCGTCGATATCGCGGCGCTGCCAATCCCATACCCGCGCTACGATCTGCGCACCCGGGTTGCACGCCGCCACCGCCAGAAATTCCCCGCCACTACCGAGCACTTCGACCGTCTCACCTGCCCCCGGCGTGCTGTCGATCCTGGCCACTGCGCCCGAGAAGATCCACGGGTGGCGACGTTTCAACGACTTTTCGCGCCCTGGCTTGAGCGTGAGTGTGATCACCGGCTACCGCAGCGTCGTTGGTGCAGTGCGCATCGCCGGCGCGCGCGCAGCGTACAGCGCGAAACGCAAGCCGCCACGCGTTACAGGGGCAGGCGCGGATGCGAGCGGGCAGGCGGCCGCTGCGGTTGGGCCCGGATGAGCCCGCCGCTTCACGCTTTCGATGATTTGCGGGGGACCGCGCCCGCCTTGTCGGTTTTTTTCCGGGCGCGCGGGTGCGCAGCGTCATAAACCTTGGCCAGGTACTGGAAGTCGAGGTGCGTGTAGACCTGCGTCGTTGAGATGCTCGCATGGCCGAGCATTTCCTGCACCGCGCGCAGGTCGCCGCTCGACTGCAGGATGTGCGATGCGAACGAATGGCGCAGCATATGCGGGTGGACGCTGCTGGCGAGCCCCAGCCTGATCGCCCATTGCCTGACGCGGTACTGCACCGCGCGCGGCGTCAGGCGCGTGCCGCGGCGGCTGACGAACAACGCTGCGCCGCTGCCAGCCGGCCCCGAAGCGCGTTGCGCAAGCCAATCCCGCAGGGCTTCGAGAGCCCGACTGCCCACCGGAACCACGCGCGTCTTGGCGCCCTTCCCCGTGACACGCACCGTGGCGTCGCCGAAATCGACATCGGCTGGCGCCAGGCCCGTCAGTTCCGACAACCTGAGCCCCGACGAGTACAACAGCTCGAACATCGCTTTGTCGCGCGCCGCCAGCGCATCGCTGACGGGAATCTCCATCAACCGCCCGGCTTCATCGGGAGACAGCACGCTGGGCAGGCTCTTCTTGGACTTCGGCGCGCGCAGACCCACGCACGGGTTGTGCAGGTAGCCATGCTCGCGCGCGAGATAGCGGAAGAACCCGCGCCACGCCGAAAGCATGCGTGCGAGGCTGCGCCCATCGAGCCCGCGTGCATGCAGCTGCGCGATGAAACGGCGGATATGATGGATTTGCAGTTGCGCCAGCGCCGTATCGCCAGCCACCGCGGTCAGCGCGGCGATGTCGCGCCGGTAGTTGAGGACCGTATGCGGGCTAAGGCGCCGCTCTGAGCCGAGGTGCCCGAGAAACTCCTCCGCCAGCGGCGCGGCATCGCGCGCGCCCGTGACAACAGCGGCTGCCTGCGCCCCTTCGCTTGTCATCGGCTTGTCATCGGCTGATCTGGCGTCCGCGCGGGCTCACGCCGGCTCAATTCATGTAGCGCAGCAGCGCTGCCGCGGTGATCTCACCCAGCCGTTTGAGATAGAGCGTGCCCATCTCGGGGTAGAAGCGCTGCGGATCCTCGCTGGCGAGCGCGAGCAGCCCAAAAACCCGGTCGGTCTTCAGCGCGACATACGCAAACGAGCGCAGCCGCGGCGCCTCCTCTCCGAACCACGCCGCCGTATCGACCATGGCGTGCGCACTGCAATAAGGATGCGCGAGGCTCGCGGCAAAATCGCGCGATTCGGCGCTGACTTCGTCAAACTCGGGGAGCTGTGGATGCGCCCACTCGGTCCATAGCCGCAGCACGGTGTGTGGCACCGCAAAGTCCTCGCGCAGGTTGAAGTACAGCGCTCCGATCACCGTCTGGGCATCCTTTGCCGCGACCAGCGCCAGCGTCAGTCGATGCAGCTTTTCGCTGATCGCGTCGTTTTCCTCGCCGAACTCGATAAGCTCGCGCAGCTTGGTTTCGAGCTGCCGGCATTTCTCGCGCAGGGTGAGAACCTGGCGCTCGCCAATCGAAATCGCACGGCCGCCATGCGGGTGCGGGGTGTAGATCGTCGCCAGGAAATCGGCGTGATCGTCGAAGAATTCGGGGTGCTGTTTGAGGTAATTCACAACTGTTTCAGGTGTCATATCACTGCCCTGTTAAATGGTTTCCAAGGTTTCACGCGCACGCGCGCCCCAGCCGGCGCTCACGCGAAAGTGATCGGGTAGATCGGAAATTGCCGGAGCATCGGTCCCCGGTCTCTGGCTGACCGCTGGCCGTCCGGCGGTTTCAAACTTGTTTCCCTAGATTTCGATCTCGCCTTCGAAGACGCTGACGGCTGGCCCGGTCATCAACACGGGTTTGCCCTCGCCTGCCCATGATATACCGAGCTCGCCGCCACGCGTAGTTACCAAGACGCGCGCATCGAGGAGGCCGCGCTGGTTGCCCGCAATGACAGCGGCACACGCGCCGGTACCGCAGGCCAGCGTTTCACCTGCGCCCCGCTCGTAGACGCGCAGCCGGACGTGGTCGCGCGCCACGATCTCCATGTATCCCGCGTTCACACGCCGCGGGAACCGGGGATGCGCTTCGATCGCCGCGCCTTCGCTCGCGACCGGTGCGCGCTGCACGTCGCCGACGAGCTGCACGGCGTGCGGATTGCCGATCGAGAGCGCGCTGATCGCGATCGTTTTGCCGGCAACCTCGAGCGCATAAGTCAGCGCCCGGCGCCCGGCCTCGAAAGGAATGCGTGCCGGCTCGAATTCGGGAATGCCCATGTCGACTGTAACCTCACCGCTGCCCTCAATCCGCGGCACGATCACGCCGCCGAGCGTGCCGACGCGGATTTCGTCCTTGTTCGAGAGGCCATGCTCGCGCACGTATCGCACGAAGCAGCGCGCGCCATTGCCGCACTGTTC
>JBKJZR010000076.1:0-5973 GCA_046715035.1 Burkholderiales bacterium
GCTGTATACGATCTCCGTCGACCGCGCCTATGAGTTTGCGCTGCGCAGCGCAGTGTCGCGCGGGCACGAGACCGAACAGAACCTGATCAAGTATTCCGTGTTTGGATTGCCGCTGCAGACGCAGGCCGTTTACAAGACGCTGCTGGTGGTGCCAGTCGGTTTGCTGCTGCTCACGTTCCTGCGTAACGTTGCCGGCGTGCAGACTTTTGGTACCTTTATGCCTGTGCTGATCGCGCTCGCGTTCCGCCAGACGGAACTGCTGTGGGGCGTGATCCTGTTTACCGGTTTGGTCGCGAGCGGACTTGCCGTGCGGGCTTATCTCGAACACCTGAACCTCTTACTGGTGCCACGCCTGGCGGCAGTGGTGATCATCGTCATTCTGTTGATGCTGGGATTGAGCCTCTTAAGCCACAACCTGGGGCTCGAGCGAGGCCTGTCGGTAGCTCTGTTTCCGTTCGTGATTCTGACGATGACGATCGAAAGGATGACCACCGTGTGGGAGGAGCTCGGCGCGCGTGAAGCGCTGATACAGGCGGCGGGTAGTCTCGCGGTCGCGATCCTGTGTTACCTCGTGATGAACATCGCGCATGTGCAGCATCTCGCCTACGTGTTTCCGGAGTTGCTGCTGGTGGTGCTCGCCGCGACGATCTTGTTGGGGCGCTACTCGGGCTACCGCCTGCTGGAGCTGCGGCGGTTCAAGGTCCTTGCGGACAGGCCCTGATGCTGGCACTCGCACGCAAACTCAGGGAGGAAGGAGTGCTGGGCATCAACGAGCGCAACGCCGCGTACATGCTGATCTACAACCGCCGTAAGCTGCATCCGCTGGTCGATGACAAGCTGCTGACCAAGGACATGGCGCGTCAGGCCGGGGTTACGGTGCCCGAGCTCTATGCCGTGATCGAAATCGAGCGCCAAGTGCGCATGCTGCCCGAATTGGTACGTCGATTCGACGATTTCGTAGTCAAGCCGGCGCGCGGCACGCAAGGCAACGGCATACTGGTGATAACGAGACGCGTGCAATCGCTCTACCGCACCCCTGACGGGACGCTGATCGATGATGAAGATCTGTGCAGCCAGGTATCCAACATCCTGAGCGGCGTCTACTCGATCGGCGGACGCCCCGATCGGGCACTGATCGAGTATCGCGTAAAATTCGATCCGGTATTCGAGGCCGTCACTTACCGTGGCGTTCCCGACATTCGCGTCATCGTATTTCTCGGCGTGCCGGTGATGGCGATGGTGCGGCTGCCGACGCGGTTGTCCCATGGCAAGGCCAATCTGCACCAGGGCGCAATCGGGGCGGGCATCGATATCGCGAGCGGCAGGACATTGAGTGCGGTGTGGCGCACCAGCGTGGTGCGCGATCACCCCGACACCGGCCATCCGACCGCGGGTGTGCAGATTCCAGACTGGCGCGGTCTCCTCGAGCTTGCCGCGCGCAGCTACGAGATGACCGGCCTGGGTTACCTCGGGATCGATATCGTGATCGACCGCGACCGGGGCCCGATGATACTTGAGATCAATGCCCGTCCGGGACTGAGCATCCAGATCGCGAACCGCGCCGGCCTCAAGCCGCGCTTGCAGGCGGTGGAGCAGCATCGCCAAGCGTTGCAGGACATTTCCCAGCGCGTCGCGTTCGCACAGCAACACTTCGGGTCGCGCCTGGACGCGTGAGCTGCGGCACGCCCGCGCTTTGTGAGGCTGCGCGAGGCGGCCGCACCGCAGCGGAACATCGCCAGACACAACAGGTCTTTAGCGATTTCTGACCACAACGCAGATTACATCGGATCCAGGCCAGGCTGCGTCGCGGTTACGGCCGATGGAGCACGCTGTGCCCGGGCCGCGTCCGGTCATACGGCAGCAGGAATTGCGGCAGCGTATACCGTCAGCGCGGTTTGCGGCTCGCAAGGCTTGTTGGTAGTATCGCCGCCTTGAGCGACGGGAGGTTGCGATGATCGACGTATACAGCTGGCCCACGCCGAATGGCCACAAGGTGCACATCACGCTCGAAGAAGTCGGGCTCGAGTATCGCGTGCACGCGATCAATATACGCAATGGCGATCAGTTCGATCCTGGATTTCTCGAGATCAGCCCCAACAACCGCATTCCGGCGATCGTCGACCGCGATGGTCCGCAGGGCAAGCCGCTGTCGCTGTTCGAGTCGGGCGCCATCCTGCTTTATCTCGCTTCGAAAACCGGGAAGTTGCTGCCCGTGGACATCCATGCGCGCTGGGCCTGCGTGCAATGGCTGATGTGGCAGATGGGCGGGGTGGGCCCGATGTTCGGTCAGGCCAACCATTTTCGCGCCTACTCGGTTGACAAGATTCCGTACGCCATCGAACGCTACACGAATGAGGCGAACCGACTGACGCATATTCTCGATAAGCGGCTGCAGGAAGCGCCGTATCTGGCCGGAGACGACTATTCGATCGCCGACATCGCCGTTTTTCCTTGGGTGCGCAACGCCGACAAGCGGGGGATAGATATGGCGGAGTATCCGCATGCACAGCGCTGGTTCGACGCCGTCAACGAACGTCCTGCGGTCGAGCGCGGCCTCAAGGTCCTGGCAGCGGAGAACAGTACCGCTCCGCACGACGAGAAGTCCCGCGACATCATGTTCGGCAAAACCCAGTTCGCCCGTCGTTGATTTCAAGCGGGCGCGGATCGCACTCCCGGGTACGGCGCGCCGGTCAGCCGGCGCGATCCTCTCGCGAAGCTCGGCAGGCGTCGTATGCGAGCCGGCAATGGGCGCCGTTGCCCTTCTTCGCATGCTGTTTAAAATCATCTTTCAAGTTGCTGTAAATAAACGAGGAATCCCGTCGCGACTATGACGGGGGAATGAAACGGCCGGTCGCATGCCGAGATTTTGGGGTAAAATGGCCTGAATTCCTTGCAGCAGTTTTCCATGTCTGCGATTAAGAGATTGTTTTTAAAGATAAATTTAGTACGTCAGGAGCAGAGATCGCAATGAATCAGGCGGCCGCCGCGCGCATCCCAGTCGCGTCCCAATTTCCGGACTATGTGCATCACGAGAAACTGAAATCGTGGGTGCGCGAGATCGCGCAACTCGCCAAGCCCGATGACATTTACTGGTGCGATGGCTCGCAGGAGGAGTACGACCGGCTGTGCGACGAGATGGTCCGCGCGGGCACCCTGATCCGCCTGAGCCCTGAAAAGCGGCCGGGTAGTTTCCTCGCGCGTTCGGATCCCGACGATGTCGCGCGCATGGAGGACCGCACGTTTGTCTGCAGTCCCAGGCAGGATGAAGCCGGCCCCAACAATAACTGGATCGCGCCGGACGAGATGCGCGCCACGCTCGGGCGCCTGTTCGATGGCTGTATGCGCGGACGGACCCTCTATGTCATACCGTTCAGCATGGGGCCCATCGGCTCGCACATCGCCCATATCGGCGTCGAGCTGACCGATTCTGCATACGTTGCAGTCAACATGCGAATCATGACACGCATGGGCAGGAAAGTGCTCGACGAGCTGGGCAGCGATGGGTTTTTCGTGCCGTGCGTGCACTCGGTGGGCATGCCCCTTACCCCGGGACAGAAGGACGTTCCCTGGCCGAGCAACAAGTCCGAGAAGTGGATTGTGCATTTTCCAGCCGACAAGTCGATCTGGTCTTTCGGCAGCGGTTACGGCGGCAATGCCCTGCTCGGGAAAAAGTGCTTTGCGCTGCGTATCGCCTCGATCATGGCGCACGAGCAAGGCTGGTTTGCCGAGCACAAGCTGATTCTGGGCATTGAATCACCTGATGGCCGCAAGGACTATGTCGCCGCAGCCTTTCCAAGCGCGTGTGGCAAGACCAATCTCGCGATGCTCGTGCCGCCGCCCGCAATGAAGGGCTGGAAAATTACTACGGTGGGCGAAGACATCGCTTGGATCAAACCGGGCAAGGACGGCCGCCTCTATGCGATCAATCCCGAAGCCGGATATTTCGGCGTCGCGCCTGGCACATCCACCGAGTCCAATCCCAACGCGATGGCGACGCTTCACCAGAACGTGATTTTCACCAACGTGGCGCTTGCACCGGATGGCGACGTCTGGTGGGAAGGCATGACCAAGACGCCACCGCCGAGGCTCATCGACTGGCAGGGGAAGGAATGGACCCCTGACTGCGGACGCAAGGCCGCGCATCCCAACGCGCGGTTTACGGTAGCGGCCGCGCAGTGTCCTTCGCTGGACCCCGAGTGGGAAAACCCGGACGGGGTGCCGATTTCGGCATTTCTGTTCGGCGGCCGGCGGGCCGAAGGGGTGCCGCTCGTCTATGAGACGTTTAACTGGGATGCGGGGGTTTACGCCGGCGCAACGATGGGGTCGGAAACGACTGCGGCGACCACCGGCGCAGTGGGTGTGGTGCGGCGCGACCCGATGGCGATGCTGCCGTTCTGCGGTTACAACATGGCCGACTATTTCGCTCATTGGCTCGCAATGGGCCGCAAGCTGAAGCACCCGCCACGCATATTCTGTGTCAACTGGTTCAGGCTGTCGCCGGATGGCAAGTTCCTGTGGCCCGGTTTCGGGGAGAACATGCGCGCGCTCAAGTGGGTTATCGAACGCTGCCGGGGTCAGGCCAACGCGGTGCAGACACCACTGGGATGGATGCCGAGCTACGAGGACCTGGACTGGCGGGGTCTCGAGAACTACAGCGCGAGCGAATTCGGCGCGCTCATGTCGCTCGACAAAGGCTTTTGGCAGCACGAATTCAAGGAGCACGACGCTTTGTTCGAGAAACTGCGGCAGCGGCTGCCGCGCAAGCTGCAGCTCGAGCGGGAGCTGCTGGGGATGAATTTCTAGTTTCGGTAAGCCAACAAATAATCTCCTTACGAGTTGGTTACCACCGCCCACCGGCTACCCCGGTGGGCTTTTTTTTGGGCTGTGCCTGGGCGCCGGCAATGGGTGCCGAGCGTCGTCGTCAGCCCGGCGGCATCAGCAGAACCATCACCAGCACGTTGCGGGTGTCGCGCCGCGCGTAGTGGAGCTCGTCCATGAAGTTGCGCATCAGCGGTATGCCACGTCCCCTGCGCCGCGATTTGTCCAGGTCGATCTGCGGAGGCTCGATCGGTAGCTCCAGCGGGTTGAACGGTACGCCGTCGTCCTGCACTTCGACGCGCACCTGACTGGGCTGGGCGTTTAGCGCGACGGAAATTTCATGCGGACGATCGTCGCCATAGGCATAACTGATGATATTGGTAAGCGCCTCGTTGACGGCCAGATCCAGACCGTATGCGATGGGGTGAGTGAGACCGCGCTTCTGCGCAAATTGGTGGACCCATTCGCTCACGCGCCTGAGCTCCGAATAGCGGTTCGGCACGGCGATGTGACAGCTCTGGTCGTCTTCGCCACGGTCCCCGCCAGAAGTTGCCGGTGGCGTGCTCACTCTATCGGGCGCGCGCAGCGGTCAGCTTTTGGAAGCACGCGCGCCGGACTGCAGCACGCTGCACGCGAGCGGCAGATCGTAGTAGATCGGGATCAGGATATCGGTGCCGCTGGTTTTCAAAACCTTCGCCACCATCGTATCGGGACTGAAAAGGACGAGTTTTCCGCCCCGGCCCTTCAGCGTCTTGGCTGCCATGATCAACGTGCGGATGCCCATCGACGCGAGAAAGTTCACCTGCGAAAGGTCGACGAGCACCAACTCTTCGTGGTTCGCCAACTCCACGAAGCGGGGGTCGATTTCGGTGGCTCCTGCGTAATCCATACGGCCTACGAGCCTGACGCGGGTGACTCCGCCCTCCAGTACGTCGCTGTGCATTTCCATGGCATCGCTCCGTGTCATCGTTCGATCCGCTGCGCCGAACTCCGGCCGCTCTGCAGCCCGGAGCCGGCAGTGCGTAATGCCGGTACCTCGATGATGCATCATATCACCGCGCGCGCGCGAATCGAGTCTGACGGGATCGATGCGCATCGCTGCTGACGCCGAATGCTTTCGCGTATACTCGTTTCGACATCGGCATAACCGAAAAT
>JBKJZR010000077.1:0-2770 GCA_046715035.1 Burkholderiales bacterium
GCGATGCGAAATCCGCCGAGCGTATAGACGCGCACCGGCCAGGGCCAGTCGTCGGCCGCGGGGCACTCGGGCGGTACGTCCCGCGCACGTATGAGATAGCTGACGTATTCAGTTTCGATCCCCGCAGCGAGCGCGCGTGTGCACAGTCGCGACATGATCCTGGGTAACCACCAGGGCGGGCAGCTCACGTACGCACGACGTCGCCCGATCTCCATCGCGCAACGTAGCTCCCCGAGCGCACGTTCGTCCTCGCGGGTGTCGAAAAGCGACCACGCGAGATTCAGCGCGGCGTGAAATGTCGAGATGTCGCTGCCGATGTCACGAGCGAAGCGCAGAGCCGAGCCCAGCAGCTCGCGCGCCTCTTCATGACGGTCAGACAGCATCAACATCTGCGCCGCCTGCACCCTCAGTGCGTTGGTGCTGAACGGACGATCCCCGTCGGCGAGCGGCAGCTCGGCCTGAACGGTGGCAAGCGCGGCGCACGTATCTCCCTGCATCAGCAGGAGACCTGCGCGCAGGAATCGGGCTTGCGTGTCGGCAACGGCGCGCCCATGCACGGCCTTCCCGGCAAGATCGGCGTGATGCCATGCGCCCCCCGAATCGCCCAGCGCCAGCAGCGCGTACGCCGACTGCACGTGCGCCAGCGTATCGAGGCGATGCTCACCGGTTGTTTCGGCGATCGTCAGCGCGGCGCCGAAGTGGCGGCGCGCTTCGGTCGTTTCCGCACGCTGCAGGTAAAGCGCACCGACCTGCAGCCTGAGATGGATGAAATGCAATGGCGCGTCGCTCGGGTCGACGCTTTCTGCGTCCGCGAGCGTCCACGCCTTGATGCCGCGCTCGATATCGCCTGAACCGTGCCAGACCATCGCAGTCCATCCCGCGATCCGGACGCGCGCGCGCGAATCGGTGAGCGTCGGCAGCAGTTCGAGTGCGCGGGTTGCCCAGCGCTGCAATGCCGGGTGTGATGGCCGGCGCAACGCCATGGCGGTCGCGCCGGCGAGCACGCTCGCCTCGACCTGCGCATTCGGAAACTCGCTGAACGTCGGCAGCAGCCGTTCGATCTCCGCGAGCCACGGATCGAGCCCCGCGAGATCATCGAACCCGAGAAAGTAGGATTCGCAAATGCCCGCCCACGCCGTCAGGCATCCGGAGCGGTCACCTGCGGCCGTGAACTGCGCGTATTCCTGATTGAGCAGCCGGCGTCCTTCACCCTCATTACTGGACAAGAGCCCGCGCGCGTTGGGCCGGGTGAATTGCGTAGGACGAACGCGGTTGCGCGGCATGGCTGATGTCGTTGCGCGGTCAGGTCATGGATCAGGCTGGCGTCGCGACGCGCGGGCGCTATGCGCTACGCCCGACGTTTCGTCAGCCCCACATCGCGCCGCCGGCCCCGGCCCTGCATGAACCACCCCAGATCGACGAGGTTGATCAGCGCCTGGAACCGCTGCGGCACGAGCGCGACGATGCCCGCCGATGACGCGAGGCCCGCCGTCGACCCGCTGATGGTCGCTGTATTCGAAGTCGAGCACGAACCCTGCACGCACGCACGCGTTGACCCTTCGAGCGGTTCGTCGAACTCGATCATGGCTGCGTGGCTGGCGAAGCTGATCAGGGCGGCGGCCCCTGCTGCCGCGACTCTATGCGACCACCTCTGGGCGACGCGGAAGGCGCCGGGCAGGCGCTGCGCTGTTATCCATCGCGCGTAGCTCATCACAGACTCCCTCCTCGCAGTGGGTTAGTCATTCGCGACACGCACGGCGACTTCATCGGTCTGAGTCGGTCCTGGCGCGTCGGCGACAGTGGGCAGGGGCGGCAGGCGCGGCGCTTCGTCGTGCCAGTCCGGCATCTTTTCGGGCGCCGGCGGCGCCATCACCAGCGGACAGTGCTCGGCGAGCGCGCCCGGCGTCTCGTCGTGCCATTCGGGACAGTCCGCGACCGGGGACGGCTCCTGGGCGCGCGGATAGTCGTTCCATCCCTCGTAACAGAGCTGACCAGCGTGTTCGACGAGCATTCCGACCTCGCACGCGTGCGCGCCGGCGGCACCCACCATCAAGGCGAATACGAACAGGCAGGCTTTCATGGCAGCGCTCAGAAGGCCTGGATGTGCGCTTCGACTTCCGTCGCCCGGTTCACATAGGCCGACGGAAAATACTCGAACACCGCCGCTTCAGTCATCGACGGAACGCCGGGCGCTGCGGTCGCTTGTGCAGGTCCATCGGCGGTGGTGAGAAAGGCGATTGCGCTGACCGCTACGAGCAGAATTACCGTGAGGAAAGCCATCAGCCGGTTGGCGGACCCGATGGCATCTACCTTGAGAAGCGCGAAATTCATCATGGCTGGCTCCTTTGAGAACTCGACTAGCGTCGAGGTGAGCTCAGTCTAGATAGCGCGTGCGCTGCCCTCAGTGAACGGTTCCCGCGCCGGATGTGACGTATTCACGTCCGCGGCAGTTTGTGGCGTGCCGACACGCTCGACGCTGGAGGCGCGCTTGACATTCAAGATGGGGCCGACGCACGTCCTGCTTCACCTGCCGCAACGGCTCGGGTTTCTCAGTGGCGGAATCGCAGGGTGCGCTTCGCGCGCCCTCATGCATCGGACTGGTGCGCCAAGAGCTTGTCGGACTTGAGTCCAACCGGCTGCTAACTAGGGCCTGTTCACACTACCGCAGCCCGTCGACGATGAGCGCGAAGTTGATGAAAGCGACGAACATGACGTCGAGTTTCTCGAACCGCGAGAAGATTCGCCGAAAGCCCTTGAGTCGGCGGAACAG
>JBKJZR010000078.1:0-15910 GCA_046715035.1 Burkholderiales bacterium
CGCCCGCCTGGAGCCGCATCATGATGACGGCCAGTGCTGCCGGCATGCTTACGCGTTACAACGCCTGGGCGAATCGGCAGATTTTCGAGGCGGTCGCTGCTCTGCCGGCGGGCGAGGCGGTCAAATCCAGGACGAGCCTGTTCACGAACATGGTTCACACGCTGAACCACAACTACGTGATCGACGCGATCTGGCAGGCGCATCTCGAAGGAAGAGAGCATGGTTACGCTGCACGCAATACCGTCGATCACCCCGCCCTCGATGAACTGTGGCTAAAGCAGCAGGGAATCGATGGGTGGTACGTCCGCTGGAGCGACGGGCTTACGGATGGAATGCTCATCGAGCCGGTGGATTTCACGCTCATCGGCGGCAATGCGGGTACGATGACGAAAGGTGAGATCCTCATGCACGTGGTCAACCATACGACCTATCATCGTGGATTCGTCGCGGAGATGTTCTATCAGGTGCCTGCGCGCCCGCCTACGACCGATCTGCCTGTATACCTGAGGGAAGTGCGCGGGCGAGCGCAGTCCCCAATTGACAGAAGTAAACGGGCTCCACCCCTTTCCTAGCTTCCTTGCTCAGACATTCGAAGCAACTCTGACTAAAGTCCAAATAAAGGACGCTTCTGATTAAGGCCGTTCTTGCTGATGCAGAGAAGCATGAGAGCGGCTACCAAAGAAACCGTTCGCCCTTCGATATACATCAGGGCGAACGGTGAGCGCTCGAGCAGGGATTCACTAAATCTTGTTGCCTACCTGTTTGCCGCTATCGTAGCGACCCGCATCCTTGCCGACATCATGACCCTCTTTCTGACCCCCTTTCTTGACGTCCGGCTGGGTTACTGCGGGCGGATCACTGGCAGCCATGCTGTCTTCGAGCGCCGTGTCGAGCAGCTTGTCGAGCTCCTTTGGATTTTGTTTTTTCTTGCCCGGTTCCGGGAGATCCGCGGATTCTTTGTTAGTCGGTGGCGTGTTGGGTTTCATCGTGGCCTCCTTGTGGTAATGGCACCTGCGAGTGTCGGGGCTTATTGCGCACGACTCCATCAGCGTGGAACCCATCGCCGTGTAGGACGCACGCAGACGTTCGCAGGATTTTGACGTAAAAACTACCCGGCGGATATCTGTAAGATTTACCGCGAAACTTCGATCTTTAGCATGGGCGCGCTGGTAAAACGCCTTGCCGGGCGGGCGTAACGCGTATATCCGTTGCTCGCGATGCGGGTATATCGCTTGCTTGACTTTCAGATCCGCTTGATCGCGGTGTTGCCGTGCACAAAAATATCCTGAAATGCATCGAGGCCGTCCCGCCATTTTCAACGCAGACGCAATGGCCATCGCGCAGTGCGCTCCAGGCGCGCTGCGCTTCTGATCGACAAATGCATGGCTATACTGCAAATGGATAAAGAGAAATCCGGCCCTTCGTGGGCGACATTGATCGTCGTCGCGCTGATTTTCGCAGGCATGGCGGCGCTCTGGCGCTTTACGCCTCTCGGCGATCTCGTGACGGCGGAGCACGTCGTCGAGTGGGCGCACGATTTTGCCGGCCGCTCATGGGCACCGCTCGTGGTGCTCGTCGCCTATACGCCGGCGTGCTTCGTGATGTTTCCCCGCCCGTTGATTACGCTTTTCTCGGTGGTCGCATTCGGCGCATGGCTCGGGTTTGTTTATGCGATGTCGGGCATCCTCATTGCCGCGATTGCAACCTATTACGCAGGACGCCTGCTCGATCCGGCAACGGTGCGCAAGCTCGCCGGCACGAAGCTGACGCGTGTGAGCGAGGTTCTGCGCCAGCGCGGCCTGATCGCCGTCACAGCATTGCGTCTGGTGCCGCTCGCCCCCTTTGCCGTCGAGGGTCTCGTCGCGGGCGCGATCCGCATCAAGCTGTGGCACCTCACGCTCGGCACTGCGATCGGCATTCTGCCGGGGACGCTGGTGACGACGGTATTCGGCGATCAGCTCGAGGAAGCATTGCGCAATCCCGCGGGAATCAACTATTGGCTCTTGGCTGGGGTCGCGGTCGTGTTCATCGTGGGCATGCTGATCGTTCGCAAGTGGTTCGCGAAGCAGATCGCCAAACCGCGTGCCGCGCTGCGCAACGCATGATCGCCCGCGAGGTGCATGCGCGCGGAGCCGGCCTGCGCAGGCGCGCCTTGCGCCCGTGACGCGCGGGTTTTGTTAAACTGGGTTTCCTTCCCCTGCGTAAGGTCCGCGTCGACCATGCGACCAGGCACCGTCTTCGTACTCGAAGTCAATCCCAAGCTGCCGCCCGAACTCGCACGACTCGAAGAGCTTGCGGGGAATCTCTGGTACAGCTGGGACCGTCCCGCGCGCGAGCTGTTCGCACGGCTGCAGCCCCGGTTGTGGGGCGCGGTCGGCCACAGCCCGACCGTGTTCCTGCGGCACGTCGACGAAGCGGTGCTGCTGCGCGCCGCGCGCGACCCGGAGTTCATCGAAAGCTATCACCGCGTGCTTGCCGCATACGACGCGTATCTCGGCGACAAGGCGATGCGCAACGCACCGGCAGGATGGCGCGACGATGACCAGGTCGCTTACTTCTGCGCGGAGTTCGGCTTCCACGAAAGCCTGCCGATCTATTCCGGCGGGCTCGGCATACTGGCAGGCGATCACTGCAAGTCGGCGAGCGATATGCGGCTGCCTTTCGTCGGCATCGGGCTGCTGTATCGCGAGGGGTATTTCGCGCAGACGATAGATCCCGAGGGCCGCCAGGTGGCGAGCTACAGCGTTTCGGACTTCGCGAGCCTGCCGGTCGAGCAGGTGCGCGACGGCGAGCGCGAGTTGCGCGTGAGTGTCGACTTGCCGGGACGCGCGGTGAGCCTGCGCGTGTGGCGTGCCCGCGCCGGTCACGTTCAGCTTTACTTTCTGGACGCCGATGTTGCGGAGAACAGCAGCGAAGACCGCGGCATTACCTACCGGCTGTACGGCGGCGACCGCAAGGTACGCATCGAGCAGGAAATCGTGCTTGGCATCGGCGGGGCGCGCGCGCTCGCCGCGCTCGGCATACGCCCGACCGTATGGCATATCAACGAAGGCCACGCCGCATTCCTGATTCTGGAGCGCGTGGGCGCGCGCGTGCGCGAAGGATGGGATTTCGCGGCAGCGCTGGAAGCGGTCGCGTCGAACGTCGTCTTTACGACCCACACCCCGGTGCCCGCGGGGCGCGATCGTTTCGACGTGCCGATGATGGAGGAATACTTTCGCGGCTATTGTCGCGATGTTGGCATCGAGCCATCGAGCCTGCTCGCGCTCGGACGCGCAGGGTCCGATACGGGGTTCGATATGACGACGCTCGCAGTGCGGGGCTCGCGCTTCCACAACGCGGTGTCGCACATTCATGCGGGTGTCACCGCCCGCATGCTCCAGGACTTGTGGCCGCAAGTGCCGCAGGATGAGAACCCGATCGATTATGTGACCAACGGCGTGCATGTGCCGACCTTTCTCGCGCCGGACTGGGCGGGCGTCTATGACCGTTTTCTCGGCACCGGCTGGAACGTACGGCTGACGGAATCCGAGTGCGAGCGTGTGCTCGATGTGCCTGACGAGGTGTTCTGGGCTGTCCACCAGCAGTTGAAGTCGCAAATGCTGCATCTGGTGCGGCACCGAGTCGCGCGCCAGCATCTGCGCAACCAGGGCAGCGAATCCCACCTCGAGCGCGTGCTGCGCTACGTGAACCCAGACGACCCGAACGTGCTTACGGTGGGCTTCGCGCGGCGCTTTGCGACCTATAAGCGCGCGAGCCTGCTATTTACGGACCTCGATTGGTTTCGCAGGATAGTGTCCGAAGCGGGTCGCCCCGTCCTGTTCATTTTCGCGGGCAAGGCGCATCCGGCCGATGTGCCCGGCCAGGACGTTATCCGCGAGATCGCCCGCATTGCGGCGACGCCGGAATTCGCGGGCCGGGTATTGCTGGTCGAAGGCTACGACCTCCATTTCTCGCGCCGGCTGGTGTCCGGGGTGGACGTGTGGCTCAACAATCCGGTGTTCCCGCTCGAGGCTTCGGGAACCTCGGGGATGAAGGCGGGCATGAACGGCGTTATCAACCTGTCGGTCCTGGACGGCTGGTGGGGGGAGGGCTACGCGCGCGGCAATGGCTGGGCCATCAAGCCGGCGGCCCAGCAGCTGGGCAGCGAAGCGCGGGATCGCGAGGAGGCGCGCACCCTCTACGAAATCCTGCAGGACCAGGTGCTGCCGCTGTACTATGCGCGCGACGAGAACGGACGTTCCGTCGAGTGGATCCGCATGGCGAAACGCTCGGTCGCCACACTGCTGCCACGCTTCAACGCGACCCGCATGCTCGGCGAGTATCTGCACAAGTTCTATCAGCCTGCGTCGCAACAGGGGCGTCGCTATACGGCATCAGGCCAGTCCACTGCCACCGCGCTGGCGGCATGGAAAGCCCGCATACGCGAAGCCTGGCCCCACGTTGCGATCCGCAGCAACGACGCGGCGCCGGCCCGCATGGCTTACGGCGTTACCACGCGACTGGAAGTCATGGCTAACCTCGCGGGCCTGCGCCCCGAGGAAGTTGTCATAGAGCTGCTGCTGGAACGGCCTGCCCGCGGAGAAGGCCAGCCTGATCGACAAAGCGCGCGATTCAGTGTTGATGATCAGTCCGGCGGCGATGGCAGCTGGCGCTATACGCTCGACCTCGCGCCGGAGCTTTGCGGACGGCTCGAGTATTTGATTCGGGGCTATCCATACCACGAGATGCTCACGCACCGCTTCGAGCTCGGTTTGATGACCTGGGCTTGATGCAGGGCTCGCCGCATTGCCTCCGCGCCGGGCGAAACTCCTCGCCTTTCAAGGGGGAGGTTGGGAGGGGATGGGGTAATCAAACGCAAATGCCAACCCGTCCCCAGCCCTCGCTTTAAGGGGAGGGAATGTCGCAGTAGTTGTGAAGCATGACCGGGTAGTGGAACATCGCGGTCCTCATCAACGAACTAACGACTCAGGACACTAGGGTTTTGCCGCAACGCGCTGGTAGATTTCCAGATAGCGTCGCGCACTCGCGGTCCAGCTGAAATCCCGCGCCATGCCATTGCGTTGGAGCCCCCGCCACGCCGTCGCGTTGCCAAATGCGGCGATGGCCCGGCCGATCGCCGCGAGCAGCGCGGCCGGGGAGGGCTCGCGAAACACGAAACCGGTTCCGGTGCCGGCTGCTTCAGAATAATCTTCGACCGAATCGACGAGACCTCCGGTCGCGCGCACGACGGGCACCGTGCCATAACGCTGGCTGTACATCTGGTTCATCCCGCAGGGCTCGAAGCGCGAAGGCATCAGGAATATGTCGGCGCCGGCCTCGATCAGGTGAGCGAGCGCCTCATCGAAACCGATCGTCACGCTGACGTGGCGCGGATGCGACCGGGCCAGCACCGTAAGTCCCTGCTCGTAGCCCGTCTCGCCGCGCCCGAGCACGACCAGTTGCGCGGGCAGCGCGGCGATCGCGGCGCCCAACTCGAGGACGAAATCGATGCCTTTCTGCGCAGTCAGGCGGCTCACGATCGCCAGCAGCGGCAGCTCGGATTGCGGCAATCCGGCGCGGCGTTGCAGCGCGCGTTTATTGGCGGCCTTCCCCTCGAGCGTAGCGGCCGTGTAGTGGCGCAGTAGATGCGTATCGCGTGCCGGGTCCCACACTGCAGTATCGATGCCGTTGAGTATGCCGGTGAGCGCGTCGCGCCGCTGGGCGAGCAGACCATGCAAACCCATACCATGCTCGGCGGTTTGAATCTCGTCCGCGTAAGTCGGGCTGACCGTCGTCAAGGCGTCTGCGCACGCGATGCCTCCCTTCAGAAACGAGCACTGGCCGTAGTACTCGACGCCCTCAACATTGAAGCTCTCCGGCGGGAGCCCGATTTCCGCGACGGCTCCGGCGGGAAAAATTCCCTGGAACGAGAGGTTGTGTACGGTGAGGACGGTCGGCGCGTGAGCCTGTTGCCGATACGCGAGATAGACCGGCACCAGGCCAGTCTGCCAGTCGTTGCAATGAACGACATCGGGGCGCCAGAGCGTTTCGTCGCGGCGGCAAGCAAGCTCGGCGGCGACACGGCAGAGCAGGCCAAAGCGCTGCGCGTTGTCGGGCCAGTCGATGCCCGCTGCGCTCTGGTAAGGGCCGCCCGCCCGCACGTAGTAGGGCGGGCAGTCGAGCAGCAGCGCCGGTACGCCCGTGGGCAGCGCCGCCTCGAGGACGCGGGCGGGCGGATAATGCGCGGTCGCTGCAAAACGCATCGTCTCGACGGCGCCCTCGGCAGGCACCGATGCATAGGCGGGCGTCATGAGCCTGACATCGGCGCCAAGACTGTGCAAAGCAGCGGGCAGGCTGGCGGCTACGTCCGCAAGCCCCCCCGTCTTGCTCCACGGCGCGCATTCCGAGCTCAGAAAAAGGATGCGCAAAGGGGCGGCCATGTGCGTCGCGATCGAAACCGGCAGCGAGGCAGAATAGCAGCATTGCATCGGCGGCGGCAATGCAACGTACGGCAGCAGAATGCCGTATGCTAGCAAAACCGCCCCATTTTCTTTCCGCATAATGTCTAGTTGCCTCGGTCAGCGCACAGCAACGACATATCGAGGGCTTTTTGACGCCACTTGCGCATTTTTTCCTAGGCGGAACTACACGAACGGCGCGGGCTCTATCATTTTTAGTGGCAAGCAAAGCGACCCGCGGACGAAGCGGTAATTGTTACAACCGAGCGCAGCGGTTTTTGCCGACCCCGAATCGTCTGTCCCGTATCTCATTTGGTAATTTTTCGATGAAACCATCACGTGAGCGCATACGGCGCGCATGGCCGCCGCTGCCGCTGCGCAGCGTCGGGCTGGCGTTGTTTTTGCTCATCTTGGGGAGCGCCGCGGCCGCATGGCAGTGGACGCCGCTGGGAGAGGGGACCCATTTGAAGTCGTTGATCGACGGCGCCGCGACGTGGCGTCATCATCCGCTCGCGCTGCCTGCAGTTGTGATCACGTACGTGCTCGCGGGATTTGCCGTAGTGCCGGTGACATTGCTGATCGCGGCGACCGGCGCCGCGTTCGGCCCGGTGCTCGGCGCGTTGTATGCGATGGCGGGTGTGCTGGCGAGCGCGGCGGTCGCGCACGCGATCGGCAGCGCGCTTGCGCCGCCGACCGTGCAACGGCTGGCCGGATCGCGCGTCGAGCGGTTTCTGCGCGCGCGCGGCAAGGGCGGCGTGCTGGCCGTCGCGCTCGTGCGCATGATTCCGCTGGCGCCCTTTACGATCGTCAATGTTGCGTTCGGCGCGCTGCACGTCAAGGCGCGCGTGTTCCTGCTGGGCACTGTGCTGGGAATGGGGCCCGGTATCGTCTCGATCGTGTTCCTGGTCGATCGGCTCGACGCCGCGGCGCGGCAGCCAGGCGTCGCTACCATCGCGTGGCTGGCATTCGCTGTGCTGCTGGCGGCCGGGCTCGCCGCGGTGGCGGGGCGTTACGCGAAGCACCTCAAAGCAGCGCCTTGACAGAAGCGGTGATGCAAGCGAGCGGCGCCAGTCCCGGAATCAAAGTGGCTTCCTATAACATTCACCTTGGCATCGGCCGCGATGGCCAGTTCAAGCCACATCGCATCGCCGCGGTCATCGCGGAAATGAAGGCCGACATCGTGGCGCTGCAGGAGGTGTCGCTGGGGGCGCCGGGCTTCAACATGCTCGAATACCTGCGGCACGCGTGCCGGCTGCACGCGATCGCCGGCCCCACGCTGGTCGGGCCGCGCGGCGAGTACGGCAATGCCATTCTGACGCGTTACCCGACGACCGCGGTGCGCCAGCTGGATCTGAGCTGGCCGCGCCGCGAACCCCGCGGTGCGCTCGATGTGCAGCTCGACTGCGACGGCATGCCACTGCGGGTCGTCGCCACGCATCTCGGTCTGCGCCCCGCGGAACGTCGCGCACAGATTCGCCGGCTGCTGCGCGCGGTCGAAGGGTCGGGCGCATTGCCGACGGTGCTGATCGGCGACGTCAATGAATGGTTTCTCTGGGGACGACCGTTGCGCTGGCTGCACGGCCATTTCAAACGCACCCCGGCGCCCGCGACCTTTCCTGCCGGCCGGCCATTGATCGCTCTCGACCGCGTGTGGGTCAAGCCGCGGCGCGCGCTGCGGCGCGTGGCGGTGCACGCGAGTACGCTCGCGCGCGTCGCATCCGATCATCTGCCGCTCACGGCGCTGCTGGATTTCGGTAGGGTGGATCCGCTCGACCGCGCGCACGCGGCAAGCCGTCAGGGGGCGCTATGAACGACCAGCCGGCGGACGCGTCGGGTCAGGTCGCCCAAAAGCAACGCGGTGCCGATGCGCCGGCGATGGCGCATCTCGCCCAGCAGACGCTCGCGGTAGTGCTCGCGGGCGGGCGCGGCTCGCGGCTCGGGCCGCTCACCGACTGGCGCGCGAAACCCGCCGTGCCGTTCGGCGGCAAATTCCGGATCATCGACTTTACGCTGTCGAACTGCCTCAACTCGGGCATACGCCGCATCGGCATCGCCACGCAGTACAAGGCGCAGAGTCTGATCCACCATGTGCAGCGCGGCTGGTCGTTTCTCGACGGCCGGTTCAACGAGTTCATCGAGCTGCTGCCCGCGCAGCAGCGCATCACGGCCGACTGGTACAAAGGCACCGCGGACGCGGTCTTCCAGAATCTCGACATCCTGCGCCGGCACGACGCACGCATCGTGCTGATCCTCGCGGGGGACCATGTCTACAAGATGGATTACTCGCGCATGATCGAAGGCCACGTCGCGTGTCACGCGGACATGACCGTCGGCTGCGTGGAGGTGCCGCTCGCCGAAGCGACGCAGCTCGGCGTGATGGAAGTCGACGCGAGCTTCCGGGTCATCGGCTTCGAGGAGAAGCCGGCGCAGCCGCGGGCCATCCCCGGCCACCCCGAGACCGCGCTCGGCAGCATGGGCATTTACGTTTTCAACGCGCCCTTTCTCTACGAGCAGCTGATACGCGACGCTGACGATCCCGGTTCGGCCCACGATTTCGGCCACAACATCATTCCGCACCTCGTCGAGCGCGGTTACCGCGTGTCGGCGCACCGGCTCAGGGACAGCTGCACGCAGCTCAACGACGGTCAACCCTACTGGCGCGACGTCGGCACGATCGACGCGTACTGGGAAGCCAACCGCGACCTGACCAGCGTCACACCTGCGCTCGACCTCTACGATCAGTCGTGGCCGGTATGGACCTACCAGGAGCAGCTCCCGCCCGCGAAGTTCATCTTCGACATGGACGGGCGGCGCGGCGCAGCGGTCGATTCGATGGTCTCGGGCGGCTGCATCGTCAGTGGCTCTACGGTGCGCAATTCGCTGTTGTTCTCGAGCGTGCGCGTGCACAGTTTCTGCTCGATAGAGGAGGCGATCATCCTGCCCAACGTCGAGATCGGCCGCGGCGCGGTGCTGCACCGGGTGGTGGTAGACAAGGGCACGCGCATACCGCCCGGGCTGCGTGTGGGGCTGGACCCCGACGCGGACCGCCAGCGGTTTCACGTTACCGACAAGGGCATCACGCTCATCACTCCCGAAATGCTCGGCCAGCAATTGCACCACCTGCGCTAGTCTGCCGCGTCGTCGATGATCAGACTTAGAATCCAGCGAGGAAACCAGTCGTGACGCGCGCGATATGTAGCGCAGGCGACCTCGCCTGCCATCGTTTATCCGGGATCAGGCATTGCGATGCAGGCGGGGTCGCCTGCGCTACTAGAACGGGTTGACGCCATGCTCAGCGAGCACGACATCTATTTGTTCAAGGAAGGCACGCACACCAGCCTCTACCGGCAGCTCGGCTGCCAGCTGAAAGCAGCGGCGCAGGCCGGCGCCGAGTTCCGCGTCTGGGCACCCAATGCGCGTGCGGTATCGGTTCTCGGCGACTGGAACGGCTGGGACGCGCAGGCCGACGCGCTGAGACAGCGGGGGGACGCCTCAGGCGTGTGGGAAGGCAGC
This sequence comes from Burkholderiales bacterium, assembly GCA_046715035.1. Classification (GTDB taxonomy): domain Bacteria; phylum Pseudomonadota; class Gammaproteobacteria; order Burkholderiales; family SG8-41; genus PALSA-1004. The sequence goes on from JBKJZR010000078.1 coordinate 9,954, forward strand.
GCGCGGGGGGTGCGGCGTGGCCACGCCTACAAATTCCGGATCACCTCCGCGTTCGGCGGCCGGGTCGTCGATAAGGCCGACCCCTTCGCGATCTACGCCGAGGTCCCGCCCGCGCAGGCTTCGCGCGCCTGGTCGCTCGAGTACGACTGGAACGACGCGCAGTGGATGGGGACGCGCCGCGCGCACAACGCGCTGCATGCGCCGCTCGCGATCTACGAGGTGCATCTGGGGTCCTGGCGGCGCGGCAATGACAACCGCATGCTCACCTACCGCGAAGCGGCGTTGCCGCTCGCGCAATACGTGGCCAGCCTCGGCTTCACGCACATCGAGCTGATGCCGCTCACCGAGCATCCGTTTTACGGCTCGTGGGGATACCAGACGACGGGTTATTTCGCGGCGACCGCGCGTTATGGCGAGCCGCAGGATCTGATGTACCTCGTCGACGTCATGCACCAGCACGGCATCGGCGTGATTCTCGACTGGGTGCCGTCGCATTTTCCCGGCGACGCGCATGGGCTCGCCGATTTCGATGGCACGCGGCTCTACGAGCACGACGACCCGCGGCTGGGTTTTCACCCCGAGTGGAACAGCTATATTTTCAATTACGGCCGGCACGAGGTGCGCTCGTTCCTGCTGTCCAGCGCGCTGTTCTGGCTCGATCGTTATCACATCGACGGTCTGCGCGTCGACGCCGTCGCATCGATGCTGTATCTCGACTACGGGCGCAAGCAAGGCGAGTGGATACCGAATGCGCACGGCGGCAGGGAGAACCTCGACGCGATCCGCTTCCTGCGCGATCTCAATAACGCCGCGTACCGCGACCACCCCGACGTGCAGGTCATCGCCGAAGAGTCGACCTCGTGGCCCCAGGTAACGCATCCCGTCTACGCCGGCGGCCTGGGTTTCGGCATGAAATGGAACATGGGGTGGATGCACGACACGCTCGAGTATTTTCAGCAGGATCCGATCTATCGGCGCTTTCACCACGACCGGCTCACGTTCTCGATCTGGTACGCGTTCGCGGAGAATTTCATGCTGCCGCTTTCGCACGACGAGGTCGTCTATGGCAAACGCGCGCTGTGCGCGAAAATGCCCGGCGACTGGTGGCAGCAGTTCGCGAACCTGCGCCTGTTGTATGGGTACATGTGGTCGCATCCCGGCAAGAAGCTGCTGTTCATGGGCGGCGAGTTCGGGCAGCGCCGTGAATGGAATCACGACGCGAGTCTCGACTGGGATCTGTGCGCTTACGCCGAGCACGCGGGTATGCAGCGCTGGATCGGCGACCTCAACCGCGTCTATCGCGAGGAACGCGCGCTGCACGCGCTCGATTTCTCGAGCGGCGGCTTCGAGTGGATCGACGGACGCGACGTCGAAGCGAGCGTCGTCAGCTTTCTGCGCAAGGCCGACGACGGTGCGCCCATGCTGGTGGTTTGCAACTTCACTCCGGTGGTGCGCGGGAACTATACCGTGGGCGTGCCGCAATCCGGGCGTTGGCGCGAAGTTCTCAATAGCGATGCGGCCATCTACGGCGGCAGCGGGGCGGGCAACTATGGCGGTGCGGAGGCCAACCCGCTGCCGGCACATGGGCGTCACCAGTCGTTGCTGCTGACGCTGCCGCCGCTGTCGATTACGCTGCTCAAACCCGACGCGTGAAGCCCGCATCGCCCAGCGCCCCCGAGCTGCAGCGCGTCGTCATCGAAGCGGTCACGCCGTGCGTGAACGGCGGACAATTCCCGGTCAAGCGCGTGGTCGGCGAGCAGGTCATGGTCGAGGCGGACTGCTACACCGACGGCCACGATGCGGTGGCGTGCGAGGTCCTCTACCGCCACGACAGCGTGGCCGAATGGAGCAAGGTCGCGATGCTGGCGCTGGGCAACGATCGGTGGCGCGCAGCGTTCAGCGTCGACCGCATCGGCGTCTGGCATTACCAGATCAGAGCGTGGATCGATCGTCTGGCGACCTGGCGCGGCGAGTTCAGCCGGCGGGTCGACGCCGCTGACCTTTCCGTAGCGGCCCAGACCGGAGCGGACATGATCGCCGCGGCCGCGCAGCGTGCCGATGCGGGGGCACGTAGCCGGCTCGATGCGTGGGCTGCGCAATTGCGCGAGCGGCGGCCGGCGATAGCCCTGCGCGCGCTGGCACTCGACGCCGAGCTGCTGGCGCTCGCGCAACTGCATCAGGACCGCGGTAGCGTGGCGGCGGGCCCGGATCTGCGCGTCACCGTCGACCGCGAGCGCGCCCGTTTCAGCACCTGGTACGAGCTCTTTCCGCGTTCGGCCGGTACGGTCCCGGGCACGCACGGCACCTTCGACGACGTGCGCCAGCGCCTCGCCTATATCGCCGGGATGGGCTTCGACGTGATCTATCTGCCGCCGATCCATCCGGTGGGGCGCGTGCGCCGCAAAGGCGCGAACAACGCGGCAACCGCCGCCCCCGGCGACGTGGGCAGCCCATGGGCGATAGGGTCGGCCGAAGGCGGACACAAGGCCGTCCATCCGGCGCTCGGCACGCACGCCGATTTCAGGCGCCTGCTCGCGGCCGCCGGCGCGCTGGGCATCGAAATTGCGCTCGACATCGCTTACCAGTGCGCCCCCGATCACCCCTACGTAACCGGGCATCCACAGTGGTTCCGCTGGCGGCCCGACGGCACGGTACAGTATGCCGAGAACCCGCCCAAGAAGTACCAGGACATCTATCCGTTCCATTTCGAAAGCGCCGACTGGCCGGCGCTGTGGCGCGAGCTGCGCAGCGTAATCACTTTCTGGATCGACCAGGGGGTGCGCCTGTTCCGGGTCGACAACCCGCACACCAAGCCATTTCGGTTCTGGGAGCAGGTGATCGCCGACATCAAGCGCGAGCATCCGGACGTGTTGTTTCTCGCCGAGGCGTTCACGCGGCCCCGGGTCATGCACCGCCTCGCCAAGCTCGGTTTCAGCCAGTCGTACACTTACTTTACGTGGCGCAATACCAAGCAGGAGCTCACCGACTATTTCACCGAGCTCGCGCAGGGGCCCGGGCGTGAGTATTTCCGGCCGAACTGCTGGCCCAACACGCCCGACATCCTCCACGAGTACCTGCAGCGCGGTGGTGCGCCGGCGTTCAGGGTGCGCCTCGTGCTCGCCGCCACGCTGGCCGCGAATTACGGTGTCTATGGACCCGCGTTCGAGCTGATGGAACACGTGCCGCGCGAGCCCGGCAGCGAAGAGTACCTCGATTCCGAAAAATACCAGCTGCGCCACTGGGACCTGACGCGCCCCGACACCCTCGCCCCGCTCCTCGCCCGCGTCAACCGCATCCGCCAGGCCAACCCCGCGCTGCAAGCGGACTGGAGCCTGCGGTTCCACGCCGTCGACAACGATGCGCTGATCTGCTATTCGAAAATCGCCACGGTGCAGGACAACGCGATCGTCGTCGTCGTGAACCTCGATCCGCGTAACGCGCAGAGCGGCTGGGTGGCACTCGATCTCGACGTGCTCGGGCTCGGCGTCGACGAGTCGTTCCAGGTGCACGACCTGCTGTCCGGCGCGCGCTACGCATGGCACGGCAGCCGCAATTTCGTGCGTCTCGATCCGTCGACGGCGCCCGCCCACATCCTGCAACTGTCGCGCGAGCGCGCGGCGCAACGCCAGGCCGACCGACCATGAATGAGCCCAGTCCCCTCGACGACACCGCCGCGGAAAGCGCGGTGCCTGACCGCGATGACCCGCTCTGGTACAAGGATGCGATCATCTACCAGCTGCACGTCAAGGCCTTCTACGATTCCAACCAGGATGGCATCGGCGACCTGCGCGGCCTCACCGACAAGCTCGATTACATCCGCGACCTCGGCGTCAACACGATCTGGCTGCTGCCGTTCTATCCGTCGCCCATGCTCGACGACGGTTACGACGTGGCGGACTACCACAACGTGTATCCCGCGTACGGCACGCGCCAGGATTTCCGGCAGTTCGTGCGCGAAGCGCACCGGCGCGGTCTGCGCATCATCACCGAGCTCGTCATCAACCACACGTCCGACCAGCATCCGTGGTTTCAGGCGGCGCGCCGCGCGCCCAAGGGCTCGGTCAAGCGCGATTACTACGTGTGGAGCGACGACCCGAAAAAGTACTCCGGCACGCGCATCATTTTCACTGACACCGAGTCGTCGAACTGGGCGTGGGACGAGGTGGCCCAGGCGCACTACTGGCACAGGTTCTTCAGCCATCAGCCGGATCTGAACTTCGACAACCCGCGCGTGCTGCAGGCGGTGATACGCACGATGCGCTTCTGGCTCGATCTCGGCGTCGACGGCTTTCGTCTCGACGCGATTCCCTACCTTGTCGAGCGCGAAGGCACCAACAACGAGAACCTCCCCGAGACCCATGCCGTGATCAAGGCGATCCGCGCCGCCCTCGACAGCCATTACACAGGGCGCCTGCTGCTCGCGGAAGCGAACCAGTGGCCCGAAGACGTGCGCCAGTATTTCGGCGACGGCGACGAGTGCCACATGGCCTACCATTTTCCGCTGATGCCGCGGCTGTTCATGTCGATCGCGATGGAGGACCGCCACCCGCTCGTCGAGATCATGGCGCAGACGCCGGACATCCCGCCGAACTGCCAGTGGGCGATCTTCCTGCGCAACCACGACGAGCTCACGCTGGAGATGGTCACCGACCGCGAGCGCGACTACATGTATCAGATCTTCGCGAACGATCCGCGCATGCGCGTCAACGTGGGCATCCGGCGGCGGCTCGCGCCGCTGCTCGAAAACAGCCGGCCGCAGATCGAGCTCATCTCGTTTCTGCTGATGACGCTGCCCGGCACGCCGATACTCTATTACGGCGACGAGATCGGCATGGGCGACAACATCTATCTCGGCGACCGCAACGGCGTGCGCACGCCGATGCAGTGGAGCCCGGACCGCAACGCCGGTTTCTCGCGCGCCGACCCGCAGCGCCTGTTCCTGCCGCCGATCATGGACCCGATCTACGGCTTCGGCTCGGTCAACGTCGAGGCGCAGCAGCGCGACCCGAGCTCGCAGCTCAACTGGATGAAGCGCATGCTCGGCACGCGCAAGGCGAGCCAGGCCTTCGGCCGCGGCAAGCTCAGCTTCCTGCGCCCCGGCAACCGCAAGGTGCTGGCGTATCTCAGGGAGTTCGAAGAGGAAGCGATCCTCTGCGTCGCGAATCTCTCGCGCACCGCGCAGCCGGTCGAGCTCGACCTCAAGCGCTTCAAGGGACGCGTGCCGGTCGAGATGCTCGGGCGCACCTCGTTCCCGCCGATCGGCGAGCTGCCGTACCTGCTGACGCTGCCGGCGCACGGCTTCTACTGGTTCCGCCTCGCCACCGACGCGAAGGCGCCGGAATGGCACCAGGACATGCTGGTGCCGGATGAAGCGCCGATGCTGGTGCTGTTCGACAACTGGACCAGCTTCTTCCGCGACCAGGTCGTTCCCTGGCGCATCGGCATGGCCGAGCAGCTGCGCGCCCAGCTCGAGAGCGAGGTGCTGCCGCGCTTCATCGGCTCGCAGCGCTGGTACGCGGCGAAGGGCGAGGCGATCGCCAAGGCGCCGCTCGCCGATTACGTGATCTGGGATGTCGGCGGCCTCAGCTGGCTTTTGTCTTTTGTTTCCATCAAAGATTCCCTGTATTTCCTGCCGCTCGCCATGGGCTGGGAAGTGGACGAGGACCACGTGCGCGCGCTCGCCTCGCTCACGGTCGCCCGCATCCGCCAGCAGGCGAACGTCGGCGTGCTCGGCGATGCGATCGCCGACGAAGGTTTCTGCCGGCACGTGGTCAAGGCGATCTGCGGCGGCCGCACCGTGCCGACGGCGCACGGCTCGCTGCGCTTCACCCGCAGCGCTGCCTGTCCGGAGCTGAGCGCCGAAGAGGTGGCGGCCCTTCAGCTCGTGGCGCTGCATACGCAAAGCACCAACACCTCGGCACAGCTCGGCGAGCGCTTCTTCCTCAAGTGCTACCGCC
>JBKJZR010000079.1:0-4501 GCA_046715035.1 Burkholderiales bacterium
TGTCGAGATTGAGGGTGATGCTGCTCAGGTCGTCGGACTTGGTAACCGGACTGGAATCCGTCCTGCCGGCGCTGCGCGCAGCGGCAGCGGTCTTGTCGCTGCCGGCATTGTTGATCAGCCAATGCAGATTGGTCGGCGAATCGGAGTTCGCGAGCGCATGCTCCAGCGTAATCTGGCCGGCACTGTAGAGCGCGAAGAGCGCCTGCTCGAAAGTCTGGCTGCCGGGCGCGAGGCTCTGCTCCATCGCCTCCTTGATTTCGCCCATTTCGCCGTTCTTGATCAGCTCGGCGATATGTGTCGTGTTCAGCATGATCTCGACGGCCGGAATCCGCCCGCCGTCCTTGGCACGCACCAGGCGCTGCGAAATCACGCATTTAAGGCTGATAGAGAGGTCTGCGAGCAGCGCCTCGCGCGCCTCGCGGGGGAAAAAATTGATGATGCGGTTCATCGCGTGGTAGCTATTGTTGGCGTGCAGCGTCGAAAGGCACAAGTGTCCGGTTTGCGCGAACAGCAGTGCACTTTGCAAGGTCGGCTTGTCGCGGATCTCGCCGATCATCAGCAGGTCGGGCGCTTCGCGCATCGCGCTTACCAGGGCACTATCGTAAGATTTCGTATCCATGCCGACTTCGCGCTGGTTGACAATCGATTTCTTGTGCTTGTAGACGAACTCCATCGGATCCTCGATCGTCAGGATGTGGCCGGTCTGGGTACTGTTGCGATAATCGATCATCGCGGCCATGGACGAGGACTTGCCGGCGCCGGTGGAGCCGACGATCAGCACCATGCCGAGCTTCTCCATCACGAGTTCCTTGAGGATGCCAGGCAGCTTCAGGTCCTCGATGGTCGGAATATTGGGCTTGATGAAGCGGATGACCATCGCCGCAGCGCCGCGCTGGCGGAACACGTTGACCCGGAAGCTGCCGAGATCGGGGCGTCCGACGGCAAAATTCATCTCGAAGTTCTTCTCGTATTCCTTGACCTGATCCTCCGACATGACTTCGTAGGAGATCTTTTGCACGGTTGCCGGGTCGAGGACCTGAGAATTGATCGGCATGACCACGCCGTTGATCTTGATCTGAATCGGTGCGCCGGCGGTGAAAAACATATCCGACGCCTGCTTCTCCGCCATCAGCTTGAATAGGGGATCGAGGAACATGCCGCGCTCCTTCAGCGTTTTGCGAGTCGAGGAATCACTGCTCGGAAGCGGCTATTCTGCCAATGTCTGAAGGACTTGGAAAGCTTATTGCGCAACTTGTTGAGGATGGGCGGGCGCTTTTCTAAGCGCCGCGCAACAGCTCGTTGATGCTCGTCTTGGCGCGCGTGCCGGCATCGACGCGTTTGACGATGACGGCACAGTAAAGCTGGCAGCGGCCGTCGCTCGAGGGCAGTGTTCCGGATACGACCACCGAGCCGGCCGGAATGCGGCCATACGAGACCTCACCGCTGGCGCGGTCGAAGATGCGCGTGCTCTGGCCGATAAAAACCCCCATTGAAACAACAGACCCCGCTTCGACAACGACACCTTCGACGATCTCGGACCGCGCGCCTATGAAGCAGTCGTCTTCGATGATGGTGGGGTTGGCCTGGAGCGGTTCCAGCACGCCGCCGATGCCGACACCGCCTGACAGGTGCACGTTGCGGCCGATCTGCGCGCACGACCCCACCGTCGCCCAGGTGTCCACCATCGTGCCCTCGTCGACGTAGGCGCCGATGTTGACGTAGGAGGGCATCAATACCGCGTTCCTGCCGATGTACGCGCCGCGGCGCACCATGGCTGGAGGCACGACCCGGAAACCGCCGCGCGCGAAATCTTCGCGCGTGTAGTCGGCGAATTTGCTCGGCACCTTGTCATAGTATTGCGTCATGGCGCCCGGCATAGGGGTGTTGTCCTCGAGCCTGAATGACAGCAGGACGGCCTTTTTCAGCCATTGATGCACGACCCAGCTGCCGCCTGCCTTCTCGGCAACCCTCAGGCGCCCCGCATCGAGCTCGCCGATGACGTGGTTTACTGCTGCACCGACTTTGGCGGGCGCACTGCCGGGACTCAACTCGCTGCGCTGTTCCCACGCCTGTTCGATGACGGCTTGCAATTCGTCCATGGTTATCCTTGGGATTGACGGAAAACGGCGGCGATGCGATGCGCCGCGGCGGTGCATTCTGCGGTCGAGGCAACCAGCGCGATGCGCACAAAATTGTTGCCCGGGTTCACGCCGCGGGCGGTGCGCGCAAGATAACTGCCGGGCAGCACGGAGACATTGTGTTCGCGATACAGCCGGCGCGTGAATTCGGTATCGTCGCGGTGCGTATCGAGCCACAAATAGAACGCGGCATCGGGCATGCCGATCTCGGTTACCTCGCGCAGGATCGCGGTCACGGCAGCGAACTTCTCGCGGTAGAGCCGCCGGTTTTCGATGACATGCTCCTCATCCTGCCATGCCGCAGTGCTCGCTGCATGCAGGGGCGGGCTCATGGCGCAGCCCTGGTAGGTGCGATAAAGGAGAAACTTTTTCAGGATCGCCGCGTCGCCGGCGACGAAGCCCGAGCGCATGCCGGGCACGTTTGAGCGCTTCGATAAGCTCGAAAACACGACCAGCCTTGGATAGCCGTCGCGCCGGCAATGCTGGGCCGCCTGCAGTGCGCCCAGCGGCGGACGGTCTTCCTCGAAAAAAATCTCCGAATAGCATTCGTCCGCGGCGATCACAAACCCATAGCGATCGGAGAGGGCGAACAGCGTTTCCCACTCCTGGAGAGTCATGACGCGCCCGGTCGGATTGGCGGGCGAGCAGACGTAGATCAGCTGCGTGCGTTCCCACACCGCTGCCGGGAGCTGATCGTAGTCGGATGCGAAATTGTCAGCGGGCAACGCGTGCACGTACTCGGGAGTCGCGCCGGCGAGCAGCGCTGCGCCTTCGTAGATCTGATAGAACGGATTGGGCACGACCACGGCGGGTTGCGGCCGCGAGCGATCGACGATCGTCTGGGCAAAGGCGAACAACGCCTCGCGGCTGCCGTTGACCGGTATGATTTCGCTCTGCGCGTCGATTTTTTGCAAACCGTAGCGGCGTTTGAGCCAGGCGGCGATGGCCGTGCGCAGACTTTCGGCGCCGAGCGTGCTCGGATAGTTCGCCAGCCCGCCGAGATTGTCGATCACGGCCTTACGGATGAATTCCGGTGTCGGATGCTTGGGCTCGCCGATGTGCAGGCTGATGCGCTCGAGGCCGGGCGCCGGTGCGATACCGTCGAGAAGCGCGTTCAGCTTCTGGAATGGATAGCTCTGCAGGCGCTCGAGGTCTGGATTCACGTGGGGACAAAGCGCGGGCGCCGGCCGAGATGGCCGAGTACGCTGCGACAGCGGATTATAAAGGGTCTTGAGGTGCGCCACACCCAACCGGCTATTGGGGCCGCCGTGCCGATCGCCGCGCTGCTGACTGGAGCTGCGGTCTGGGGACTGATCTGGTATCCCTATCGCGTGCTTGCAGGCGAAGGCGTGAGCGGGGTGGTGGCGGTAACGCTCACCTATGCGGCGGCGCTCGTGCTCGGGCTCGTCGTGCTGCAGCGCCCCCCAGGCCAGCGTTACCTGAGCGCACCGTTGGTGCTGATCGCGCTCACGACTGGCTGGGCGAATGTCGGCTTTACGCTCGCCGTCATCTATGGCGACGTGATGCGCGTGGTGCTGCTGTTCTATCTGGCGCCGGTATGGACCGTGCTGTGCGCACGCCTGCTGCTCGGCGAGCGGCTAAGCGGCGCTGGCTATGGCCTCATGCTGGTCGCGCTCGCCGGCGCGGTCGTGATGCTGTGGGATCCGCGCATCGGCTGGCCGCTGCCACGCTCGGCTGCGGAGTGGGCCGGGCTGAGCGCGGGCGCGATGTTCGCGCTGTCCAACGTTCTCGTGCGCAGGACGACGGGCTATGCGATCGAAGTCAAGACACTCGCCGTGTTCGCCGGATGCGCAGCCGTCGGACTGCTGTGCATGGCGTTCGATCCGCCGCTGGCGGCGATCGCAATGCGAATCGTCGAGCAGTCATCGCTATTGCTGCTGCTCGCGGTGGTGATACTAAGCGTGAACGTTGCGGTGCAGTACGGCCTCGCGAGCCTTGCGGCAAACCGCGCGATCGTCATCTACCTGTTCGAGTTGGTGGTGACAGCGTTATCAGCGTGGCTCCTGGCGGGAGAAACCCTGACGCTGAACGAGTGGTGCGGGGGCGCGCTGATCGTCATCGCCGGTCTGCTGTCGGACAAAATCGGCGCCGCTCCACCGCCTGCCGCCGCCGGCACCTCGTAGCATGGGGTCTCTAGGAGCTTGTCGGGCTTGAGTCCGACAAGCTCCTTAGGCAAAACCGCCCAGGAAAAAATGCGCAAGTATCGTCAGAAAAGCCATCGCAATGGCGTTGCCACGTGCTGACCGAGGTGAAACGGCTGTGGAATTAGACCTTATTCAGAACAAATGGGCGGTTTTGCTTTTAGCAGCCTGTCGCATCCGCTTAGTCCGACAGGCTGCTAG
>JBKJZR010000080.1:0-12834 GCA_046715035.1 Burkholderiales bacterium
GGACGGAGCAGGCGGGGCGCCTGCGCTACCGTCATTTTGAAATGCGCTCTAAGTCTCGTCGCAAAAAAGCCGGAGAGCCGCATGGATATTGGGCTGCAAGGCAAAGCCCGGCCATGCACGCCATGCCATCGACGCCGGAAGAATTCGCGGCGCTGCTACGCACCGATGCGGCGCGCTATGCGAAGATCGCGCGCGATGCCAGCGTGAAAGTCGACTGATCTGGCGGCGGACCGGGGGAGATTCGGCCTCCACGCTCACCTCGTTGTGCGCCGAGAAGCCCCCGTGGCGCCAAGCGAGCATGCGGGCGCGCAGTTCCCTTGATAGCGCCTCGTTTTTCACCAGAAAATCGAGCACGGCGCGCGCCGAAAGCCCTCCGCAAGAAGATGTGCTGGAACACGCGGCAGTGCGACAAAGCGACCGCCGGGAAGAAACGCCCCATCGGAGGCAAGCACGTGCACTTGCGGGTTGAAGTTCGCCAGATCCCCGAAGGTCTGCACGAACAGGATCAAGCCAGGGCGGGTACCGGGTGAAAAGCCTGATGCGCAGAAGTGGGGTCAGTCACCGGCTGCCGATCCGTACCGCTGAGGTAATTTCAGCCGCGCGGTTATTTCTTCCGCGGGTCATCAGCTGGATTGACGTAGGTGATGCCCTGCGGTCCCATGCCATGAAGCTGGAGGACGGTCTCTTCGGTGAACCATGCGTAGTGCGTCATGCCCTTTGCTACATACGAATAGCCGCCAGCTTTGATAAGCGTACCTTTCTTTTCGTCGAGCTTGTCGCCCGTGCCGATGTTGAAACTCCCTGAAAGGACGGTCACGTTCTCATCATTGGGATGGGTGTGAGCAGGGATCTTGAAACCGGCCGGGACCTTGAGGCGAACCACGTACACACCCTCTTTCGTCGGGTCGCCCCTGACCACTGCGATCTGAGCGCCCATCCCGTAGGCAGCCGGAGCCGACCATTTCAAGCCATCGGGTTGAACTGTCGCGTGGTGGTCATCAGCAGCGATCGCGTAGATCGGAATTGAAGCTAGCGCCAGCAAACTGGCGATTAGGAATGGCTTTCTCATGAGTTTCCTCCCAAATGTTCAGCGGCACCGATCGTCGACAGTATACCCTTTCAAAGCACCCGGAAGATAAGACGCCCTCGGAGACGCCGGCGCTCGCAACCATGGAGATAACGTGGCACCATTTGATCGCAGAGCAGTTCGGGCTGCTGACAAACTCGCAATTCGTGCACACGCCTTATCAGGGCGGCCAGCTTAAGAAACTTGTGGCGTAGCTCATAATCGTTAAGGGCAAAGTGCTTCCCGCTAGGTAGTTGTGGCATTGAATTCGCTCCTGTCATCTTCAGAGATGAAGATCTGGCTGCATTCCCGCATCGTGTTGTCATGAATGTCGAGCACCTTCTGGAGCGGCGTCTGGTAACCGCCGGCTAGGTTCCATGCAATCGGAATGCCGCGGCGTTTAGCGTGCGCACACACCCGACTGTCGCGCCGCGCCAGCTGTGCGTTGGTGAGCCAGCCCCCGAGCGGATCGTCGATGTGCGGGTCGGCGCCCGCTTGATACAGAATCAAGCCGCAGTCGGCCATGTCCTCGACCAGCTTGGGAATCAAATTCAGAAACGCGCCCGGCCTTCGCGGGCGAGTGATAGGTCTTGACGTCAGTAGTTGCCAGCGGAATGCTGGTTGTGCAGACTTATGTGTTAGGAGTCGCACATGGCCACCAATCTTTCCCTAGACCCTGACCTGATCGAACGCGCCCTGGAAGTGAGCGGCGAACGGACCAAGAAGGCCGCGGTTACCCGCGCGCTGGAAGAGTTCATCGCCCGCCGCAGGCAGAAACGCCTGGTCGATTTGATGGGTAAGCTGGAATGGGATAAGTCGTTCGACTACAAGGCCGAGCGTTCCCGTCGGTGACGCTGTTCGTCGATACCAGCGTCTGGTCGCTTGCTTCTGTCGCGACGAGCTCTCCGATTCCCAGGAGGTACGCGCGTTGCGCCGCGCCCTTGAAGGCGGCGAAGCCATCGTGATCACTGGACTGATTTTGCAGGAATTGCTGCAAGGGTTCGCCGGCCCGCGTGCGCGTAAAGACATTATTGACCGGTTCGCGGCCCTCCCCCTCCTTGCCCCGGACCGGCAGGATCACATTGACGCCGCGGAATTGCGCAATCGTTGCCGTCGCGCCGGCGTCCAGGTTGGCACCATCGACGCTTTGCTCGCTCAGCTCTGCATTCGTCACGAACTGACGCTGCTGACGACCGACAATGACTTTGTCCGAGCCGCCTCGCACTGCCCACTGCGCGTGTAGGGACAGGATCGCTAGCGTCTTGCATGCGGTCGATTGCGCCGAACGGCGGGCTTCGGCCGAGGCCGTGTAAAAACTCAAAACAGAAGTCGCTGAAGGATCTGATCACGCTGGCGCGCAACAGGCCCGGCGAAATTGCCTATGGCACTCCGCTCGTTAAGGGCAAAGTACTTCCCGCTAGTGTGATGTCGCGTTGATAACTTGCAATATGAAGTGCCGTCTTGCCGGCGAAAGCCGGCATCCAGATATCTGGAGCCACGCCTGGATCCCAGCGTTCGCTGGGATGACACTTATTAAAGAAACTTGCGGGACACGGCACTAGCGAAGCGGGGTCGCTCCATGACCTGATCGTTCGCAGTCTCGCGGAAAAAGCCCGGCCGTTGATCGAATGTGACCTCGAGATAATCGGCTTCGCGGTCGAACCAGATTCTCAGTCTTTTCTCGGCCATAACCGCTCACCTTTTTTCACTTTGTCGGTCAGATAGGCGGTAATTGCAAATGCATCCGCCGGCGTTGCTTTCGCGACTACGCAGAGATGCTTGTCGCCAACTTTCGTTCCAACGTAAAACCGGCAATAAAGCCGCGCCTCGTCATCGCTGTGCCGCACGCCGAGTCGGGCGGGCAGGAAAGTCGATTACGGTGACTACTCCGCGCGGATGTTCGCGGTTTTGATCACCTTCGCCCACTTCGCGATTTCGTTCTTGATGAATTTGCCGAACTCCGCAGGGCTGCTGCCCTCCAGGTCGTAGCCGGCGTCGTGCAGCTTCGCCTTGACGTCCGGACGATTGAGCGCCTCCACGAAGTCCCGATGCAGCTGCCTGACGATCCAGTCCGGTGTCCTGGCCGGCGCGAGCACGCCGTACCACTGATAGGACTCGAAACCTTTCAAGCCGGCGGCCTCGTCCACGGTCGGAACGTCGGGAAGCGCCGCTGCGCGCCTGGCGCTTGCGACCGCCAGCGGACGGATTTTGCCTGCCTTGATCTGTGTTAGCGAGGACGGAACGCTGATGAAGGCCATATGGACCTGGCCGCTCAAGAGGTCGATCAGCGCCGGAGCGGCGCCTTTATACGGGACGTGCGTCGTCCTGACCCCCGCCATCATATTGAACAGCTCCGCCGAGAGTTGCATGGCGCTGCCGTTGCCTCCCGAACCGTAACGGTATTCTTCCGGTTTCGCGCGCGCGAGAGCGATGAATTCCTTCACCGTCTTCGCTGGAACCGACGGATGCACCGCGAGCAGGTTCGGCGAAGTCGCGAGCAGCGTGATGGGTGCGAAGTCGCGCACCGGATCGTACGGAAGCTTGGACAGGCTCACGTTGACGCCGATCGGCGCGAAGTAGCCCATGACGATCGTGTAGCCGTCGGGCACGGCCTTCGCCGCCATGTCGGTGCCGACGACGCCGCCCGCGCCCGCGCGGTTGTCGACGACGAGGGCCTGCCCCCATTTCTCGGTGAGCTTCTGCGCGACGATACGGCCCAACTGATCCGTTCCGCCGCCTGGCGCGACGGGCATGATGAAGCGAACCGGCTTGATCGGATACGGCTGCGGATCGGCGGCGCGCGCCACGGCGGCGCACAGCGCGCATGCGGCAATGGCGATGAGCAATCCAATGAACGTTACGAAATCGGATGACGGTCCGGTTTCGCTCGACGCTCCCTCGCCCTCTGGGAGAGGGGATGGGGGGCGAGTCGGGGGTTTCGCAGAGCATGCTCTGCGCCCGACGAGCGGCTCCAGCATGCAGGCTGGAGCGCGCACTGCAAGTGAGGGATCGAGCGATGTAGCTTATTTACGTAAAGCTCGATGCGCAAAATCTTTCTCCTTCGCGAGGGCGCATTGTATACTGCACTCGCTGCAGCGCTTCGGTTTCCCCCTCACGCATGAACGATATTTCCCACGGCAGAGTGCAGTTGAGCGTCGCGCAGGCGCGCGAGCTTTCCGAGCGCGTGCTGCGCAAGAGCGGACACGATGCGGAGGAGGCTCGCATCCTCGCCGATCACATGCTGGACGCGGCGCTGTGCGGCTACGAATATTCCGGGCTGCCGAAAATTCTCAACACGGTCGAGCACCCCAAAGCGCGCGAGGGGCGCACGCCGATGCGCGCGATCCACGAGACCGCGGTTTCGGTCCTGTACGACGGCGGGAACAACATCGGGATGCTGACGCTGTATCACGCGACCCAGGCCGCGATCGCCAAAGCGCGCACGCATTCGTTCGCGGTCGTCGGCGTGACCAATAGCTGGACGAGCGGTCGCAGCGCCTACTACGTCGAGATGGTCGCGAAGGCGGACCTGATCGGCATCCACACCGTGAGCGCCGAGGCGCATGTTGCGCCGCCGGGCGGCGCCAGACCTGCGCTCGGCACCAATCCCATCGCGTTCGGCTTTCCCACAGCGAGCGATCCGCTGGTCATCGACATCGGCACGGCAGCATTCATGTACAGCGACCTCGCGTACCGCGAACGCGTGGGCGAATTGCTGCCCGAAGGCACCGCGATAGATGCCCAGGGGCTGCCGACCCGCGATCCGGTCGAGGCTCGCCTCGGCGCGCTGCTGCCGTTCGGCGGCCACAAAGGGTTCGGGCTTGCGCTTGCGATGCAGGCGCTCGGCGTGCTCGCCGGGTCCGGCTTCAACCTGAACAGGGACTATGGCTATCTGATCATTGCGATTAAGCCCGATCTGCTCGTTCCGCTCGAGACTTTCAAGCACGAGGTCGCGGAGCTCGTCGCCCGCGTGAAGGCCACACCGCGGCAGGCGGGCGTCGGGGAAATCCGCATTCCTTCCGAGCGTTCGTTCCGCGAGCGCGCGCGTCATATGCGCGAAGGGATTTCAATCGATCGCAGCATCTTCGACGCGCTCGAAGCGGCAGCGAATCGCTGAAAGAGCCGCATGCGTCTGGCCCGCTCGAGCCTCACCGTTTACAAGCTGCCCTACCCGCGTCCCATACACTGGAAAGACACGGTCGAGGACGGGTGCGTATTCATGCTGCTGCGGCTCTACACCGACGACGGGTTGGAAGGCGTAGCCGAAGGCCCGATCAAGCCGACCTGGACCGGAACGACCCGCGGCTCGCTCGCCGCCGCGCTCGAGGAGATGCTGCTGCCGGCGCTCGATGGCGTCGATCTCGCTGACGCAGCCGCAGTGCGCAGGCGATTGGCGCCTTTTCCGGAGAACCGGCTCGCCAAGGGTCTCATCGACAACGCGTGCTGGGACCTGCGCTCGCAGGCGCAGCGCCTGCCGTTGTGGCGTATGTGGGGCGGCGCGCCGGACGTGCCGCTGTCGTGGACCGTGACCCGCGAGAAGCCGTCGGCCATGGCGCGCGAAGCGGCCGACATGGTGGAGAAGCACGGCTTCAGGACCCTGAAGGTCAAAGGGGGCCAGGGCTTCGAGACCGATGCCCACGCGTTCACGGAGATCCGCGCGGCGGTGGGCCCGAGCGTGAGCTTCTATGTGGACGCGAACTCGGCTTACACGCGCGATGAAGCACCGCGCTACGTGCGTATGCTCGCCGACAACGGTTCGACGCACGCCGAAGATCCCTGCGATCTGCAGCCGAACCGCTGGTTCGGCGACATGCAGCGCTCGAGCCCGATCCCGCTCGTGGTCGATCAGCGCTGCCTTTCGGCCGAGGACGCCGAGTTGTTTCTGGAACAGGGCGTGCGCGCGATCGGCATCAAGTCGGCCCGCGTCGGCTCGAGCATCTCGCTCGACATCGCGCGCCTGGCCGACGCGGCCGGCTGCCGCGTGAACGTCGGCCTGCATGCGGAAAGCGCGCTGGGCGCGTTCGCAAGCCTGAACGTCGCGGCGGCATTCCCGAAGCGCGGCGGCTCGCTGCCCGCCGAGTCGACTTTCTTCCTTTCGTACGCCGACCAGATCACGCACGAAGCGCCCCGTATCCGGGATGGCAGCGTTACCCTCAATGATGCCTGTGGGTTCGCGCCTATGGTCGACTGGAGCAAAGTCGAGCGCTATCGCATCTGACGAGATATCTGCGCACCAAGACGATGGCTGCGGTCATGGCCGTGCGTTTGTTGCCGTCGATGCACGTATGCCAGCTTCCCTGAAGAGCTTCGTCCACTTGGCGATTTCGGTCTTGATGAACGCCGCGAATGCTTCGGGTGTGCTGCCGGCCGTGTCGAGGCCCTGGCTCGACATGCGCTCCCTGAAGTCCGGCGAGTCGAGCACTTTGCGGATTTCGCCGTTCAGTCTGCCGACAATGGTTGGGGGGAGTCCCGCTGGTCCGAGCACGCCAAACCACTGGACGACCTCGAAGGCCGGCAGGCCTGATTCGGCGACAGTGGGAACATCCGGCGCCGCAGGCGAGCGTTTCAGACTCGTCACCGCAAGCGCGCGCAACCTGCCCGTTTTCACATGCGGCAGCGAGGTGGACATCCCGCCGAAGAGCAGCTGGACGTGTCCTCCGAGCAGATCGTTGATCGCGATTCCAGCGCCTTTATACGGCACGTGCACGATATCGATACCGGCAGCGCGCTTGAACATTTCTCCAGCGATGTGAGACGACGTTCCGGTGCCGTTGGAAGCGTAACTGAGCTGACCGGGCCTGGCTTTGGCGACGCGAATCAATTCCTGCACCGATGCCGCGTCGGCCGAAGGATGTGCGACGAGAATGTTCGGGATAAAAACTGCAAGTGTGATCGGCGAAAAATCTTTGAGCGGATGGTAGGGCAGATCGCTTTGCAGCAACGGGCCGGTCACGTGAGTGCTCGAGGTACCCAGAACGATGGTGTAACCGTCGGGCGCGCCCTTTGCCGCAGCCTGAACGCCGATCGCGCCCGCCGCGCCGGAGCGATTGTCGACGACGACCGGTTGGTGCACGTTTTCAGTGATCTTTTGTCCGATCGAGCGCGCAACCATGTCGCCTGCGCCGCCGGGCGGAAACGGAACGATGAAACGGATCGGCTTGCTCGGGTAATTCTGTGCGTCTGCGGCCCCGCACATCGCCGCAAGAAGCGGCGCAGCGACGACAGCGATCGCCTTCATGAATGAGCTCCTGACACGGAGTATTCGCAACATCCCCTCCCCTTGAAGGGGGAGGAGCTTCAACTTTCCGTCGCAGATGCCGTAGCAGCTCTTCATGTTTCGAAACGTCTGATTCTCAGCACTAGCCCTTGAAGGGGAGGGATGTCGCATTAGTTGCGAAGCACTCCGCTGGTCGCCTCCCACTGCTCCATGAGGGGAGCGACGGCCGTATGGACCCGGCCGACCTCCTCCAGGATCCGCCCGCCCGCACGGAGCATGTTGGCCGCGGATTCGGTGACGAGGACTTGCAGCAGCCCGGGCTCGCCCAGGCTCTGCACCAGAGCGTGAACCTTGCCGAGATCTTCGCCGAGCCAGCACGCGATGAGGCTCAGCGTTCCCCGGGGGTCGGGGCCGAGGTCGGGATCGTAAGGCTCCTCTCCCGGGCGCAGCCCGAGCTTGTCGGTGAGGTTGAGGATTTCCGTGCGCACATCGTGCACCGTGCCACGCAACGCCATGAAGATCTCGTGCACGCTGTCGCGCAACGCGGCGTTCTCCTGAATCGTCGGAAGCTCATGCAGGACATACTCGACGTTGGCCGAAAACTCGCCGAGCGCGCGATGCATTTCGCCGACAGCGGCGCCGCCGAAGGCCGGATCGAGATGGATTACCGGTTGCCACATGAGGGAGCGTTTCCCTGTCGCGCAGCGTCGCCTTCGCAAGCATCATTCAGCATGCGAGCAAGCCGCGCTATTTCTTCAGATACGCAGAGTCGGGCAGCGCGGCGACGTCGCCGATCGGGGACTTGAGCTTGCGCTCTGCGAGCACCTGCTGCGCGAACTCGGGCATCACCGCGTCGGCACGCAGCTTGTCGGTATTGATGCCTTTGATCGTGTGCAGGAAGCGCACTGCCTTGGTGATGAGCTCCGTGCTGTCGGCATCGATCACGAACGGAAAGAGCAGGCGCTTCTTGCTGCCGCCCTGATCGTCAGGATATGTCCCATAGAGCGCTGCCCACAGGAATTCCTCGCTCATGCCCCCCGTGTACTCCTTCACCACGCGTATCACTTCCGGCGCGTTCCTGCGGTCGGACATGTAGAGCTGGGCGTCCAGCTCGGCGTTCAGCCACGCCTTGACGATGTCCGGACGCTGCTTGACCAGCTCGGCGCGCATCACGAGAAAAGCGCCGTCCATTTCGTTGAAGTTGGCGCCCGAGAGGATGCGCCGGGCCAGGCCTTCCTTGGCAAGCCGCGAGGCGACCGGTTCCCAGATCACCGTCGCATCGAGCTTGCCGGCGCGGAAGCCGCTGGTGACGACCTCGATGTTTTGATTCAGGTAGGCTCCTGGCTGAACCTTCCCCTTCTGGAAAATCACGTCCGCAAAGCGGTCCGCGCAGCTCCCCTTTGGAATCGCGATCTGCTTGCCGTTCAGCCATTTGATGGCCTCGCCGGCGTCCCTGAACCGAGGCGCGTCGTTGCGCGCGAGAAATATGTTGCACTGGTCGTAGCCGAGTCCGAGCGCGGCGACGATGCGAATGTCGGCAATCTCCTGCTTGGTCGTCGACACGATCGCGGGAATGTCTCCAAGGTAGCCGATGTGCTGCTTGCCGGCGAGCATGTTGTTGACGATCACCGATCCCTGGAGCCCGGTCTGATACTCGACGCTCGAGCCGGCCGGCAGGTATTTCTTCCACAGCTCGCGCGCGCGCAGCACGTGCACCGACCAGGTGGCGGTGTAGTGCGACGGGTGGCCGATGACGAGCTTGACGGGCGTGCCCGGCTTGCCGAAATCGAGATCTTCCGCGGATGCCGGAGCGCTCAGCCACGCGACGACGAATAAGAGCACACATAAACGGGAGCCTGCGGAGACGCGTCTGAGCATGGCAATTTCCTTTTACAGGGAACGCGCGGTTCGAGTGGGGCTTGCGAACATTCTAGGGGAAATTCGCCGCAATGCGAACGATAACAGTGCGGTCACTCGAGCCCACGATGGACTCCCCCTCAATCAATGTCATCCGCCGGCTCTATAATCATCGTCGATCGCCAGCCAGCAGGATTCAGGCAGTGGACCTGGGCGGAAGATTCGTTGGCTACGCGGCGTGTCTCGAGTTGATCGTCCAGTAGCAGTTCGTTGAAATCCCCGTTCGCGCTGAGCAACGCCGCAGGCGTGGAGTCGAAGCGCTCCAATTGATTGCACGTCGTTCCTATTTCGACGCCGCTTACGCAGCGCAACCGTTCACCCTTCGAGAACCTCAGGGCGAACGATTGGGAGCCTCACGAGAGCCCTCGGTCACGGGGCTCTTCAAAACCGACTGGGTCGAGTCGCGTCGCTCAAGCCGCCGCCGCGAGCGCGCTGTCCGGCACGATGTGATACGCGCGCGGGCACGGTTGTTGCTGCGACGTAAATGCAATGGCTTGAATGCATGTGCCATGTGTGACTTACACCACCTTTTGAGGAGCAACCGCTTTATGTCCAGGCAATCGCC
The DNA here is from genome assembly GCA_046715035.1 of Burkholderiales bacterium. GTDB lineage: Bacteria > Pseudomonadota > Gammaproteobacteria > Burkholderiales > SG8-41 > PALSA-1004. Next base: position 9,766 of record JBKJZR010000080.1, read on the forward strand.
GTCCACTAAAAAGTCCCCCACTGTCGCGGCAACTCCCGGGCGCAACGCGAAAGCACGTGAGGGCAACCGCAAGAGGAGGCTCGGCGGTTCTGCCGGCGCGCGCGCCGTTCTCCACTGGACGCGTGGCTGGGCACGATTGCAACACGGCGCGGCAAACAGGAACGAGCTGCTGGCGAGATTGGAGCACGCGCTTGCCGCAGCGGTGATCCAGATCCTCGAGAAGCGGCGCGGGGTGCGCACGCAGGGATGACGGGATGGCGTTCGGGCGTTTGTAAATTGGATGGCCGGTGGATTCCAGTTTCCACTGGAATAACGACCCTTTCTTATTCGACTTAGCTCAGAACACGCCTTTGCGGTAGGCCTCGTCGAACTGTGCTTCCAGGAAGGCGTTCACTCCGCGGCAGCCGGCGACGACATTCCTGGCCCACTCGAAGTATTCCCGCTTGCGCTCCATCCCCCAGTTGCCGGGTGGGCTGACCGCGAGCGCGCGAAGGTTCGCGGTCTTGTCGGCAATCTTCAACATCTTGGCGCGGTCCGTCTTGTGCGGGGAGCGGTCGATCTGTAACTGCTTGCGCTCGGACTTGGGCAGCGACTTGTCATCGGTGACTGCGACGACGAGGGCGGCGACGTCGTTGCCGAAGAGCGCCGCCAGCTCTGCGGATTCCACGTCCTGGTCTTCGATACAGTCGTGCAGCAGCCCGGCGATGACCAGATCGGTATCCCCGCCATCGGTGGCCTCGGCCAGCAGCAGCGCGACTTCGGCGAGGTGATTGATATAAGGTTCCTGCGCGAGGCCCTTGCGACGCTGATCGACGTGCTTACGCGCAGCGAAGTCGAGGGCGCGGCTGATACGGATTACGTCGCTGTTCATCGCCTCGGTGCCGTTCACTCTGCCTTGATCCCGGCGGCCTTGATGACTTTCGCGGTCTGCACCATGTCGCTCCTGATGAAGCGCGCGAACTCTTCCGGGGTGCTCGTGTAGATGTCGAACCCGATGTCGGTGAAGCGCTGCCTGAGGTCCGGCATCGCGAGCGCGGCGATGATTTCCTTGTTGAGCGTGTCGATGATCGGGCGCGGCGTGCCGGCGCGCGCCACGACGCTGAACCACGTGCCGCCGTCGTAGCCTTTGAGCCCCGCTTCGCCGGTCGAGGGAATGTCGGGCCAGTTCGGATGACGCTTCTCGGACGCGAAAGCGAGGATTTTAGCTTTGCCGGTCTTGGCGTGCGGCAGCACGGTCGCCGCGCCCGTGATGACGCAGTTGACCTCGCCGCCGAGCACGGCAACCATCGCCGGCCCCGATCCCTTGAAGGGCACGTGCAGCAGCTTGATGCCCGCCATCGTCTCGAGCAGCGCGCCGGCGAGATGATTGGTCGAGGCCGTTCCCGGAGTCGAATATGAAATCGTTCCCGGCTTGGCCTTGGCGAGCGCGATCAGCTCCTTGATCGAATTCGCGGGCAGCGACGGATGCGCGGCGATCACGTACGGAAAATAGACGACCGGCGTGATCGGCGCGAAATCGCGCATCACGTCGTACGAAATCTTGGGATAGATCTGCGGGTTGATCGACAGGGTCGTCGCTGTCGCCAGCAGTATGGTGTAGCCGTCAGGGGCGGATTTCGCGACCAGGTCCGCGCCGATCATCGTGCTCGCCCCGCCGCGGTTGTCGATGACCACCTGGTGGCCGAAGCTCTTGGCAAGCTCGGCGGCGATCCCGCGCGCGACGATGTCGGTGGTGCCCCCGGGCGGATAAGGCACGACGAAGCGCACCGGGCGCGTCGGATAAGCAGCAGCCTGCTGGGCCAGCGCAGGCCATGCGGCCGCAGCGAGCGGCGCGGTCAGAGCGGCGACAGCGAGGGTGCTATGCAGGCTCATGGGGCTCCTCTGGGCGCGCCGTCCTGGCGCGATGCATGACGCGCATTATCGCACCTGCCTACAGCAGTGGCGGATGGCAGTTGCCGGGCCTTGATCGCTACTTTCGCGTCGCGGCGGTGTACCAGTCATAGATCTGGTCGCCATTCCAAAACAGCACGCCTTTCTGCTTCTTCATGTACCTGAGCATCGCATCGAAATACCGAATGCGGTGGGCCGCGCCGCTCACGTATGGGTGCACGCCGAACGACAGGATGCGCGCTCCCCGCGCCGATTCGCGGTAAAGCTGATCGAAAGCGTCGCGCGTGCGTTTGAGCATGGCGTCGGATTCGTGATGGCCGGCAAGCATGATGGTGATGTCGTTGAGCTCGACCGAGTACGGAATCGAGAGGAGCGGGCCATGTGTCGTCTTGACGTAGAACGGCTGATCGTCCATCACCCAGTCGCCGAACCACCTGAAGCCGCCTTCGGCGACGTAGTCGAGCGTCGCGGGCGTCTGGCCGCGCCCGGGACCGAGCCAGCCCGAGGGCATCTTGCCGGTGAATTTTTTCAGCACCTCGACCGTCTGGCGGATCATCGCGCGCTGATCTTCCACTTGGTGGATCGGCATCTGGACGTAGCAGTGCGCCATGAACTCCCAACCCGCATCGAGCGCAGCCTGGGCGATGCGCGGGCGCGTTTCGCAGACTCGCGCGTTGATGGAGATCGTCGGCCTGATGCGCTGGGCGGCGAGCGACTCGAAGAGGCGCCAGATGCCCACGCGCATGCCGTACTCGTGCCAGCCCCAGTTCTGGGTATCGGGAACGATCGACGTGCCACCGGGCGGACTCGACAGCTGCCGGGGCATCGGCCGCATGATGTCCCATTCCTCGACGTTGACCACCGGCCACACCACCAGACGCGCGCCGCGCGGCAGCCTGAGCGGCTTGCGGTCGACGATCGCCGAGTACTCGAACCGCAGGTCCGGGCGCATCGCGCTCGCGTCGTCGGTCGCCTGTGCGCTGCCTCGCGGGTGTTTTGCCATTTGCTACTCCGTAATGATGGGCGACACGTGCCTCACGGGCTCGGATTCGAGGTGAAACCGTGCTGCGCATTTGTCGAATTCATCCTAGCATGGACAGGCGGCTCGTTCGGCGCAGAGCCATCGATGCAATCCTACGTGCACACGGCTGCAGCACGGCGCCTTCGGGAACGTTTTTG
>JBKJZR010000081.1:0-5430 GCA_046715035.1 Burkholderiales bacterium
AGTGGGCTCGGCGCGAACGGAGAATTTCCAGAAACTGCTCGTCCGCGCGTCCTGAGTCCCTGCGGCGTCGCACAAATTGTGCTGTATCAGGTCGGCATTGCGCACCGGGTCGATCACTGGCTACCTGCAGCGAAGTGAGCGGGGCTAGATAACATCCAGCACGTTGGCAACAAAAGCGGCTACGCGCCGCTTTGCTTTTGCCGCTGCACGCCGGGCCGCAACGCTCTTGCTGCCCGTCAGCGCCTGCAGCGAGTCCAGCCGATCGTAAATGGCGAGGATGGCCCGATAGCGTGGGCTATCCACCGGCTGCGTCCGCAGGAATAGTGCATCACCGAATATGCAGCGACCGACTTCGGTGAACCCGTCGCGCTCCCAGCGGCAAAGATGAGTGAAGTCCACGAACTCGAAACCCGCATCGGACATAAAAGCGCACAGGTCCCCGAAGAGCGGCACGCCGTGATAGATGGGCGTGAATTCGACCTCGAGTTCCAGCCCGATACAATCCTGCAGCGTGCGCGTCGCACCCTTAAGAATTTCCAACTCACCGCCCTGAGTATCCACCTTGATGAAGTCGCACTTCCGGCCTTGCATCACCGAGTCCAGGGTAATTGCATCCACAGTGGCTTTGCCCACAACCTCGATACGCTCCGGTCGTGGAAACTGGGACATCAGGCTCATATTCGGCGGGAAGTGCGACGAGCAACCGTGCTCTTGGCAGACGTTGATATCGAGCGGTCCCGCCCTGCTCCACAGCGCCTTCGGGATAACCTCATAGGAATGAAACGCGCCACCGTGCTTGAGGTTAGCGTAGGCCCGGGCATCGGGCTCGAAGCCGATGTAATCCAGGTATCTGGCGAACGGCGCCCAACGAGGCTCGACACCAAAGGCGGCACCGACATCGGCGAGCGCTAGGGTTTCACCGGCAAGCTGCTCTTCCACCAGGCGCACCCGGCGCCCGGTGGCACGCGCTCGTAGCGTGGTCTTGACTGCACTCAGCATCACGCCTTCCCTAGCGATCCCGCCATGTTATCACCCGTGTCGGGTACTTATCGTTGTCGCACTCGGCTTGTTTGTCGCTGGTCACCGGCCGGCCTGGTCACGTGCGCGCTTCAACTCGCATTCGCCGTGCCGGCACGTTTCGACATCGCCTGGTGGTTGCTGCTTCGCCTGAATCATGCGTATGGCGCTACCATGAGTCAGCGCCGGGAATCGGCCTGCGCTGGATCATCCAGACGCGGTAACGCTCACACCAGATCTATTGCTGGCACGAACGCTCGCTGAAACGCCGATAACGAGGAGCAGGCGCTCCTGGGGAAGTCGTAGCAACGCACCTGCGTATCATCCGGCATGGGCATGAACACCATGTAGCCGAGATCGCGGTGGCCCTGCAGCGGCATCCGCGCACGGTGCAGGCCGCGCGTATCCTCCAGGATCACCGTGCCTGCCTTCACTTCGCTGACGAGGCGCGTCGCGGACCCCGGCGGATGCTCGGCGTCGACCTCGGCGTCGGTAAAGTAGCGCTTGCCGTTCAGCCGGCCATAGTCGGCGTGCGATCCGCGGATGAACTCATGCGGGCCGGTCTCCAGGCTGCAATCGCTCAGAAATACGAAACCCTTGAGCAGCTGGTGGCGATCGTTGAGATCGCGGTGCCAGTAATGGTTCATGGTGCGAAACGGCGAGGGAAAGTTCCGGCGCACGTAGGCTTCGGCGAGCTTGGGCACCATGCCCAGATAGTGCACGGCGATCGTCAGCAGATAGGGGTCGAGCCACACCTCGCGATAGGCGGCTGAGCCCTCGAGCGGATAGGCGGTCAGCGTCGACGGATTGAAATCGCGCACCACCTGTTCGAGACTCTGCGCTTCGTGCCGCTCGAACGCGACACCGGCATCGCGCAACTGCTGCGGCGAGCCGTAGAGAAAATTGTCGATCAGCGCGCCGTGACGCACCGGATCGAGCCGCGACTGCGCCAGGCACGGCATCTCGAATCGCAGCTCGCGCAGCGCCTGCTCGAACTCCGCCTGCAGCGTGGCCAGCGTCTGCGGCGAAAGATAATTCTCGAGCACCACCGTGCCCTGCTCGCGCAGCTCCGCGACAATCTCGAGCTGGCGGCGGTCGGGCGCGGGGACGTCCTCGAGGCGCGCGTAGCAGTCGCGAAAGCGCAGCCGCCGCAGGCTCTTCTCGACCAGGGACGGCGCGCTGAATTCAAATGGGTTGCGGCGCAGGCTCAGCATGGGGGGATGTGGTGCGGCAAAGTCCTATAATGATAGCGAAAACCGCTTTGACTCGCTGACGTGCACAAGATCGCCATCGTCGTTCCCACCAAAGACCGCCCCGACGATCTGCGCAAGATGCTGGCGAGCCTGCAGGCGCAGACGCGCAAGCCCGACCAGCTGATCGTCGTGGACGGCAGCGACCCCGACGTGCGGTCCGTCGTCGAGGAGTTCGCCTCGACGCTGGCACCGGAATACGTGCGCGTTATCCCGCCTTCCCTCGCCCGCCAGCGCAATGCAGGCATGGCGGCGCTACGCCCGGACATCACCCTTGCCGGTTATATCGACGACGACATCGTGCTCGAGCCCGAGGCGGTGCAGCGCATGCTCGCCTTCTGGGACGCCGCACCCGCGGACGTGGGCGGTGCCGCGTTCAACATCACGAATAATCCACGCCCGCGCGGACTTGCGCTCAAGCGACTGTTCGGCGTCGATCACCCGACCCCCGGCATCCTCATGCGCTCGGGGTTTCCCTCGAGCATAGGATGCCAGCAGAAAACGATAGAAACCGAATGGCTGTACGGCGGCGCAACAGTATGGCGGAGGGAGGTGATCAAACGCTTTCCTTACGACGAATGGTTCATCGGCACCGGCTTCATGGAAGACGTCGATTTCAGTTTCAACGTGCGCCGCCATTACCGGCTCGCGCTGGTCGGCGACGCCAAGCTCGCCCATTACAGCTACCCCGTGCGCCGCGAGCGCCAGTTCCTGCTCGGCCGCTGGCAGGTCCTCAACCGCATGTATATCGTGCGCAAATACCGGTCGCGCGGCCTGTCGCCGCTGCATGCATGGCTGGCGAGCTGCGGCGTGCTGCTGCTCAATGCCGGGGCAGCGCTATTCATGGGCAACGGGGCTTATTGGTCGCGGGCGCGCGGCAACGCCGCCGGAATTTGGTCCGAGCTGACCGGCCGCACCGAACAGGTCGGCGGATTTCTCAAGTAGCCAGTGTCGCGGCGTAACGGCGGGCGCGGTCAACGCCCAGGATAACGCTGCACAGCGCTGGAGCTGTCTAATGCCGCCCATCCTCCTGATCGCGCACGACCCAGGCGCGCGAGCGGCGATCGCGCCGCTCGCCGCGAGTCCTCGATATCGTGCTTTCGAGTTCGCGCCTGCCAGGGCCGAGCACGAGCCTTACTGGCGGGACGCTTTGTCCCCAGCCCGCGCGATCGTGGTCGGCACCTCCGACAGCGCCACCGGGCGTGCCGTCGAAGCGGCTGCACGGCGTGCGGCCGCAGAACGCGGCGTCGCGGTGGTGGCGATCGAGGATTATCCCGGCAACTATCAACACGTCGCGCGCGCCGACACCCGTCTGCTCGTGGTCGAAAGCGACTCCGTTCGGGCTTTGCATCGCGTCCGGCTCGCAGCCGCTTGCCCGGAGATTACGATTTGCGCTTCCGTGCGCTACGACGCCGAGCGCGCCGCCTCAGCGCAGTTGCGCAGCGCCACTGCGCACACGTGGAGCATGCAGAGTGGCGCAGGCGCCATCCTGTGGGCAGGACAGCCGGAAACGGGCGACGCTTTGACCACGCTCAGCGCCGTGCTGCCCCTCCTGCGGGCAGATCGCGCCCGCCTCCTCTTCAAGGCGCATCCGCGCGATGCGGGGTACGGGACGGACGTCTATGCGCGGCTCTTCGCCGCAGCGGACGTGGACTGGCTGGATGTGACTACACTGAGCGTGCCGCAGACCTTCGCCCTGGCTCCCCGGCTCATCGTGACGCAGTTTTCCTCGGTGGCCATCGAGGGCGGTTTTTATGGCATTCCCAGCCTGCACGTGTTGTTGCCGGACGCGGGGGGTGCGCGGCTGCAGCCAAAGAAAGGCTACGCAATTCCGCCCTTCTGCGAGGCCGGCGCGGCGATGGTTGCCGCGGACGCCCGGGGGCTGCGCGACGCGTGGGATGCGGCGCTGCACGACGCCCGTTTTCGCGCCCGGGTAATGCGCTGTTTTGACGACTATTTCAGTTGCGGGGCGGCCGCACTGCCGCGGCTCGAAGCGGCGCTTGACGCCGTGTTGGGGGGCTGAAATGTCCCCTAAAATCAGCCAGTTCGTGTAAAATGCGCGCCACTGCTTTACGGAGGGCGTCATGCTCACCACTGCAAGAAAAGTATTTCCGATCCGGGTGGCTGATGACAGCCGCTATAGCCAGGCACGCCTGCTGGCGGACGGCAGCCTGACCGCCTCGCAGGCGGAGCTCAAGGAAATCGAGGGCATCCTCGCCGGCGACTCGCCCATCACCCGCCTGCTGCATCCGGAAGTGCGCTACGAGGTTACCGACCACTGCAATGCCTCCTGCATCATGTGCCCCCGCGACCTGCACGAGCATGGGCGCGAGCACGGCATCATGGATCAGGCGAAATACGAGAAAAGCATCGACGAGGTCGTGGCCCTGGGAGCGCGCAAGGTGGTGCTGACGGGATTCGGCGAGCCCATGCTCGACCGTCATCTCGAGGACAAGATCGCCTATGCCAGCCGCAAAGGGCTGTCCACGTATTTCATTACCAACGGTTCCGCGCTGACGCCAAAGCGCTCGCGCCGGCTGATGGAGGCCGGGCTGTCGGAAATGCGCGTCAGCTTTTACGGCATGCGCCCCGAGACCTACAACGCGGTCATGCAGGGACTCGATTTCAACCGGACGATGAAGGGCATCCTGGAATTTCTGCGCTTGCGCGATGAGATGGGCGCGCCGACCAAGGTGCAGATCTCCTATCTCGAGCTGCCCGAGAACCGGTCGGACACGCAGGCATTCCGCGAGTTTTGGGAACCCAAGGTCAACGCCATCGAGATCTGGAAACCCCATAACTTCGGCGACGGCCGCGATTACCGTTTCCGCGACGACGATGTCGACCACAAGACGAGCTGCGGACGCCCCGAGAACGGCCCACTGCAGATCCAGTGGAACGGCGAAGTGATCCCGTGCTGCTACGACTACAACAACGCCATCGTGCTCGGCAACGCGTTCGAGCAGCCGGTGCTCGAAATCCTCAACAACCAAAAATACCGCCTGCTGCGCTACGCGCACCGCATGAAGGAGTTCCAGATGTTTCCCTACTGCAATCAGTGCGATCAGCTGCTGCCGCACGCGGACGCGCTGCTGTATACCAACCGCCACAACCTGCCTGCGGAAGAAGCGGTGAAGCTGTCCAATACCGACTTGTTCGATCT
>JBKJZR010000082.1:0-21847 GCA_046715035.1 Burkholderiales bacterium
GCATCGTCAACGACTGGTTCTGCAGTATTTCGAACGGGGTCGGTTCGGCCTGCCGCGGACTGTCTTGGGTCATGCACGATTTAACCCCACGCGATCGTAAACTGTCAACAATCTGTAATCGACAACCGGGTGTGCCGGTGCTAGATTGTTGGGGTCGGTAAACTGTCACAACCCCTGCCTTACTATTCGCCAGTTTGGAACAGGCCCTCAACGGATTCGTCAATAAACAGGGAGATTCGACGATGCACATGCACCAATGGTTGTCAGCCGCAGTAGCCGCCGTCGCGCTGAGCATCGCCGCGCCGGTCGCCACGGCCCAGAAGACCCAGCTGCTTGTTTACACCGCGCTGGAAACCGATCAGCTCAAAGCCTACGCCGACAGCTTTGCCAAGTTCGACCCGGGCATCGAGCTCAAGTGGGTGCGCGATTCAACCGGCGTCATAACCGCCAAGGTGCTCGCGGAGAAGGCGAATCCTCAGGCCGACGTGATCATGGGCGTTGCCGCCACGAGCATGATGGTGTTCGACCAGGAAGGTCTGCTGCTGCCCTACAAGCCGAAAGGCTTCGAGAAGCTCACGCGCAAATACAGCGACAGCAAGCCCACGCCCGCATGGGTGGGGATGGATGCGTGGGGCGCGACGGTCTGCTTCAACGTCGTGGAAGCCGCGAAGCGCGGCATCCCGCGCCCCGAGAGCTGGGAAGATCTGACCAAGCCCGTCTACAAAGGGCAGGTCACGATGCCAGCCCCGACCTCCTCCGGTACCGGCTTTCTCGACGTCAGCGGCTGGCTGCAGATGTGGGGTGACGCCAGGGGCTGGAAGTACATGGATGCGCTGCACGACAACATCGCGCAATACACCCATTCCGGTTCCAAGCCGTGCCGGCAATCGGGCGCGGGCGAGTTCGTGGTAGGCATCTCGTTCGAGTACCGCGCACAGCAGGTCAAAAAATCCGGCGCGCCGATCATGCTGGTGTTTCCGAAAGAAGGCCTAGGCTGGGACATCGAGGCCAGCGGCATCGTCAAGACCACGAAAAAGCTCGACGCCGCGAAGAAGCTCATGGACTGGATAGCGAGCCGCGAAGCGAACGAGCTCTACGCGCGGTGGTGGCAGGTGGTGGCGTTGCCCGGGATTGCGCAGCCGCAGCCCAATATCCCGGAAAATTACGAGCAGATGCTGATCAAGAACGATTTCACGTGGGCGGCCAAGAACCGCGACAAGATTCTGGCCGAGTGGCAAAAACGCTACAGCGCCAAGGTCGAAAAGTAACACCCCGGGCAACAGGCCCGGCGCAGTAGGACCCGCGCCGGCGCTTGCCTAGCGCCGCACGACGATGGCCGAAACCGATTCCGCAGCGCTGCGCATCGAGCATGTCGTCAAGAAATTTGGCGACTTCACGGCTGTAAACGACGTGAGCCTGGAGGTCAGCAAGGGCGAGCTCGTCTGTTTCCTCGGTCCCTCAGGTTGCGGCAAGACGACGCTGCTGCGGATCATCGCCGGGCTCGAAGTGCAGGAGAGCGGCAGGATTCTCCAGAACGGCAAGGACGTTTCGCGCCTGCCGCCCATGCGACGCGACTACGGCATCGTATTCCAGTCGTACGCGCTCTTTCCGAATCTCTCGATCCGCGACAACATCGCATACGGCCTGGTCAACCGCCGCCTGGCCAAAACCGACATCCGGGCCCGTGTGGTCGAATTGCTGGCGCTGGTAGGGCTCCCGGACAGCGGCGCCAAATTTCCGGCCCAGCTCTCCGGCGGCCAGCAGCAGCGAGTGGCGCTCGCGCGCGCTCTCGCAACCTCGCCGGGCCTGCTGCTGCTCGACGAGCCGCTGTCGGCCCTCGACGCCCGTGTGCGCGTGCGGCTGCGCGGTGAGATCCGCATGCTGCAGCAGCGCCTCGGCGTCACCACCATCCTCGTCACCCACGACCAGGAGGAAGCGCTGTCGATGGCCGACCGTGTCGTCGTCATGAACAACGGCGCGATCGACCAGGTGGGCACGCCGATGGAGGTTTACCGCGAGCCGGCCACGGCATTCGTCGCCGACTTCGTCGGCAAGTCCAATATTATCCCTGCCATCGTCGGCGACAACGGCGCGATCGGGGTCGGCAACATTACGCTCGACGCCGGCGCCTGGGCCGGCAAGTATCCGCCAGGCGCGCATGTCAGGGTCTTTATGCGTCCCGAGGACGTCGTGGTCCGCGGCGCCACCGACACGCTTGCCGGTTCGCTTCCCGGGAGTATCGAAAACATCGAATTCCTCGGCGCCGTATGCCGGCTGGGCATCCGCGTCGCGGGTATCGAATCGCAGCTCGTGTATGCCGATTTTTCGCCGCGCGGCATGCTCGCCTTCAGGCTGGAGCGCGACTGCCCGGTGCGTTTGCTGATGCCGGCACACAGCATGAAGCTCTTCGACGCTGAGCTGCGATGAATGCCGTGCTGGCGCCGCGGACGCGGCCGGTCTCGCAGCAAGTCCACTGGACCGAGCGCATCGGCCACGTCGTGCTGCTCGCGATGGGCGCAATGCTCGGGATCGCGCTGTTCGCGCCGATCTGGATGATCCTGGCGAAGAGCGTCGAGGACCGGGACGGCCGCTACGCAGGCGTCGCGAATTTCGTCGCCTATTTCCAGACCCCTGCATTGTCGCAGTCGATCTGGAACAGCATCTGGGTCTCGGCACTGGTTACGCTGATTACGCTGCCCGCCGCGTTTGCGTTTGCGTATGCGCTGACGCGCAGCTGCATGCGCTACCGATCGCTGTTGCGCAATATCGCACTGATTCCGTTGCTTGCGCCCTCGTTGCTGTCGGCCATTTCCTTCATCTACTGGTTCGGCAACCAGGGCGCGCTCAAACCGTGGATCGGCGAGCGCCAGATCTATGGCGCAACCGGCATCGTGCTGTCGCTCGTATACGCGACGTTCCCGCACGCGCTGATGATCCTCGTCACCGCGCTGTCGCTGACCGATGGGCGCCTCTATGAGGCGGCCGACTCGATGGGCACGCGCACGCTGCGCAAATTCTTCACGATCACGCTGCCCGCGGTGAAATACGGCGTGATCAGTGCAGCGATGGTCGTCTTCACCTACGCCATCAGCGATTTCGGAGTGCCCAAAGTCATCGGCGGCAATTTCAACGTGCTCGCCACCGACATCTTCAAGCTCGTCATCGGCCAGCAGGACTTCGCGCGCGGCGCCGTGGTCGGCATACTGCTGCTGGTGCCGGTGTTCATCACTTACGTCGTCGACATCATGGTGCAGCGCCGGCAGCTGGCGCAGCTCACCTCGCGCTCAGTGCCGTATGTGCCGCGGCCCGCGCCCGTATTCGATTTCTGCATGACCGCGGTCTGCTGGACTGTGGGCGCGTTCATGCTGGCGGTGCTCGGCATGGCTGTTTACGCGTCGGTGATCAAGCTGTGGCCCTACGATCTGAGCTTCAGCCTCCACCACTATCGCATGGGTCTCGTCGAGGCAGGCATATTCGATGCCTACCTCAACAGCCTGAAACTGGCACTATGGTGCGCGACGGGCGGCACGATTTTCGTCTTCGTCTGCGCGTACCTGCTCGAAAAAACGCGCGGCCTCGAATGGCTGCGGCCCGCGCTGCGGCTGTTCGCGGTACTGCCGATGGGGGTGCCGGGCCTCGTGCTGGGCCTGGGCTTCATCTTCTTCTTCAACCATCCCGATAATCCGCTCAACTTTTTCTACCACACGATGGCCATCCTGGTGATCTCGACGGTCGTCCACTATTACACCTCCAGCCATATGACGGCAGTGACTGCCCTCAAGCAGATCGACAACGAGTTCGAAGCGGTGTCGGCGTCACTCAAAGTGCCTTTCTTCAAGACGTTTTGCGTGGTAACCGTGCCGGTGTGTCTGCCTGCGATCCTCGAGATCAGCCGCTATTTATTCGTCAACGCGATGACGACGATCTCGGCGGTGGTGTTCCTCTATTCCCCCGACACGATGCTCGCCGCGATCGCGATACTCAATCTCGATGAGGCCGGCGAGATCGGGCCCGCCGCGGCGATGGCGACCCTGATCGTCATGACCTCGGCGGCGGTCTGCGGGATCTATTACCTGCTCAACCGATGGCTCGAAGCCAGCACGCAGGCGTGGCGCCGACCGGGAGCATAAGCCACTGAGATGTCCGCGCTATACTTGTCATAAGGAGAACGCCATGTTCGCCGGTAAAGAACCGATTCTGCTTACCCCGGGACCGCTGACCACGACGCTCGCAACCAAGCAGGCGATGCTGACCGATTGGGGGTCCTGGGATGGCGCTTTCAACGCGCTGACTGCCGGGGTCTGCCGGGATCTGGTCGCCGTCGTGCGCGGCGACGACACCCACGTGTGCGTGCCGCTGCAGGGCAGCGGGACATTCGCGGTCGAGGCCGCGCTCGGGACCCTGGTCCCCAAATCAGGCAGGGTGCTGGTGCCCGTCAATGGCGCCTACTGCAAACGCATCGTGCGCATTTGCGAGTATCTCGGCCGCATGCCCGTGGTGATCGAGGCGGCGGAGGACAGCTGTGCGTCCCTGGGACAGATCGACGAAGCCCTCGCGCGCGACCCGGCCATCACCCATGTGGCGCAGGTGCATTGCGAGACCGGCACCGGCATCCTCAATCCGCTGCCCGAGATCGCTGCCATCGTCGCGCGGCACGGCCGCGGGCTGATCGTCGATGCGATGAGCTCGCTCGGCGCGATCGACATCGATGCGCGCCGCATGCCGTTCGACGCGGTGATTGCGGCGTCCGGCAAATGCCTGGAAGGTGTGCCCGGGATGGGCTTCGCGATCATGCGCCGTGCGGTGCTCGAGAACAGCGCCGGCCACAGCCATTCGCTGGCGATGGACCTGCACGACCAGTGGAGTTATCTGCAGAAGACGGGACAGTGGCGTTACACGCCGCCCACGCACGTCGTTGCGGCACTGGCTGCGGCAATCCAGCAGTTCAAGGACGAAGGCGGGCAGTCCGCGCGCGGCGCGCGTTACGCGCGCAATTGCAAGGCCCTGATCGACGGCATGGAAGCGCTCGGTTTCCGCGTTTTTCTGAAACGCGAACTGCAGGCGCCGATCATCGTCACGTTTCATTCGCCGGGCGACACGAACTACGAGTTCAGCGATTTCTACGCGCGCGTGCGCGACAAGGGCTTCATCATTTACCCCGGCAAGCTCACGCAGGTCGAAACGTTCCGCGTGGGCTGCATCGGCGCGATCGGCGAGAGCGAAATGCGTGCCGCCGTCGATGCGATTGCGCGCAGCCTGCGCGAGATGAACGTGAAGAGAATCGCGCCCGCGCAGCGCGCGGCCGCCTGACGATGCACGCCTCCACCGAGCATCCCAGAAACAACGCGATCGCGCGCGCGGCGTATCTGGCGCCGGGCGTGCCCGGGGAACTGCCATGGCACGAAGTGCCGCTGATCAGGGCCACGCCCGCGTCGCTGCAGGGCTATGGCAAGCTCGTCGACGACTGCCGCGACTATCCCATCGAGATCGTGACGTGGCCCGTCGCCGGCTGGCGCGCCTGCGATCCGGGAACGGGCAATGAAGCGGGCACGACGCGCGGGAATTTCGACTTCTGGTGGGAGGGTGACGTGCTCTACGGCAGCAATCAGGCCGTGGGCTCGCACTATCTCCTGGGCTGGTCGAGGAATCCCGGCACGCTTGCGGCCGGCGGCACGGGCAGGGACCGCTCGCGGGTGCTGCTGTGGCATGCCAACTACCATCCCGACGGGGGTCAGCTGTTCTATCCGCTGGATGGAACTGCGTTCGTGTGCCCGCTCGCGCTGCCGGGTGACGACGTGAAGCCCGCCGATTTCGTCGCTTTCTACGTCGATGGCGGCCGGGGGCTCTACATCCATCCCAACGTCTGGCACGAAGCGGTATTTCCGCTCGCGGAGCGGGCGAATTTCTACGATGAGCAGGGCCGGGTCCACGCCCGCGTCAGCTGCAACCTGGCGGCGGAATTCGGCGTGTTCCTGTCGGTTCCGCTGCGCGCTGCCTGAGCATGGCCGGCCACGACTGGGTCGACGTCGGCGCGGCTGACGCGCTGTCGCAGCGCGAATTGCAGCCGGTCGTCGCCAAGCGCGCACGCATCGCGCTGTGTTATCGCGACGCGCGGTTCAGCGCCATTTCCGGGGTCTGCAACCACGTCGGCGGTCCGCTCGGTGAAGGCTGGCTGGACGGTGAGTATGTGACGTGCCCCTGGCATTTCTGGAAATTCCACTGCCAGACCGGCATGGGCGAGCCGGGGTTCGAGGAAGACCGCGTGCCGAGCTACCCGGTGAAAACCGAAAATGGCCGCGTGTTCGTCGACATCGCTGCGGCCACCCCGCGCACGCGCAAGCCGCACGCGCCGCACCCGCTGGCGCGCCCAATCCAACGCGCGCCGGGCCCGCTGCGCATGGTGGGCATATCGACGACCGTCATGCACCCCGAGCACGCGCGCTACAGCACGTCGGACGCCCTGCTGGAAACCGCGATCGCGCACGCGCAGGCGCGCGGCTGCGAGGTGCAGACCATCTATCTGCGCAAGCTCAACTTCCGGCATTGCGAAGGCTATTATTCCAAGAGCGCGCATGCCTGCACCTGGCCGTGCTCGATCACGCAGATGGATGCGGCCGATCAGCTCGACCGTGTCTATGAGGCTCTCGTGCACTGGGCCGATGCGATATTGGTCACGACCCCCATCCGCTGGGGCGTCGCGAGCAGCCTCTATTACAAGATGGTCGAGCGCATGAACTGCATCCAGAATCAGGAGACGATCGCCAACCGGCAGTTGCTTAAGAACAAGGCCGCGGCATTCATTATCACCGGCGGGCAGGATAACGTGCAGGCAGTCGCCGGACAGATGCTGGGGTTCTTCGCCGAAGTCGGCTGCCAGTTTCCACAATTTCCCTACATCGCCCATTCGCGCGGCTGGAGCGCGGAGGACATGGAGAACAACATCCATTACGTGGCGAACAGCAAAGCGCTGCACCACGGTGCGACGGCGCTCGTCGACCGCACGCTGGAGATGGCGAGATTGCTCGTCACCGGAGCCATCGGCGAAGTCGAGATGGTCGGCGGCGGCCGCAAAGGCAACCAGCTCGACGTCAAGGCGCAGATCTGAGCGGCTGCCGGGCCGCCGGCGCCGGGCACGGCGACTTTTCAGCCGGCGGCGAGTAACATGGCGCCGGGCCGGCCCGCCGCGGGCGCCGCCGCCCCGTCCAAGATGGAGTAAGCGATGGCTGCAACGGCCGAAATCACCAACATGGCGCTGTTCTGCGACTTCGAAAACGTCGCGCTCGGCGTGAGCGACGCCAAATACGCGAAGTTCGATATCGACAAAGTGCTCGAGCGGCTGCTGCTGAAGGGCAGCATCGTCGTCAAGAAAGCGTACTGCGACTGGGACCGCTACAAGGGGTTCAAGGGCGTGATGCACGAGGCGTCGTTCGAGTTGATCGAGATTCCGCACGTGCGCATGTCGGGGAAGAATTCAGCGGACATCCGCATGGTCGTCGACGCGCTCGATTTGTGCTACACCAAGGCGCACGTCGACGCTTTCGTCATCATCAGCGGCGATTCCGATTTTTCGCCGCTGGTGAGCAAGCTGCGCGAAAACAACAAGCACGTGATCGGCGTCGGGGTGAAAAACTCCACGTCGGACTTGCTCATCGCCAACTGCGACGAGTTCATTTTCTATGACGACCTCGTCCGTGAAAAACCCGCGCGCAAGCGCGCGCCCCCACGCAAAACCGCTCCCAAGCCTTCGTCTACGGAAACGCCTGCTTCCACCGAAACGCCTTCTTCCACCGAAACGCCTGGCGCCGAAGCGCCGAAAAAGCCGGACGACGACAAGAAGCGCGACGCGCTGGATCTGATCATGGAAACCGTCGAGGCGCTCAGCGCCGAGCGCGGCGAAGACGGCAAGATCTGGGGCTCGATGGTGAAACAGACACTCAAGCGCCGCAAGCCCGGTTTCAACGAATCCTATTACGGCTTCCGCTCGTTCAACGCGCTGCTCGAGGAAGCCCAGGCGCGCCAGCTGCTGAAACTCGATCGCGACGAGAAATCGGGCGGCTACATCATTCGCGTGCTCGCGCACGAGGAGTAGAAGCTGCCCCCGGATTCGATCGCAGCCACGTATTGCCCAGCGGGACGCTATCGGGCAGGTAGTCGTCATCCGACGCCTCTGCCTGCTTACTATCGAGGATCAGACGGGTTGTGGAAATACCGCGTGCGGCGCTTTCGGATCGTCTACGCAGTCGATCGCAAAGCGCGCGTCATCCGCCTCATGGCCGTTGGCCATCGCCAGCATGTGTATGGGTTAGTCAGCCAACGATCCTGACGACGGCGTTTCTGAGCGCGGGCTGCCGGCGGTCAGCGATCGAATATCGCGCCGGCCTGTGCCGCATCCTCGATCGCGACGCAGCTCCGGCGCATCAAGAAGCTCAACATCACCAGACTGGCATCGAGCGTAATGCCGGGGCCACCATCAAGCATGCCTACCGCTTCTGCGATAGGCACGCGTCTGAACCCCGCGACCTCGCCGTCCTGATTGTGCGGCTCGAAATCGCACGGTAACTCGAGATCGTGCACGAATATCAGCTCGGACTGAACGCCTTCAGGCACTTCGCGCATGAGCCGCACCGTTCCGCACGCGACCGCCTTGCGCGCCAGTTGCACGGGAACCCCCGCCTCTTCCCGCGCTTCGCGGACAATGGTTTGTAACGGTGGGACGCCCGCCGACATGCCGCCGCCGACCAGATTGTCGAGCATGCCTGGATCGATCGGTTTCGTGGCCGCGCGCCGCGCGAGCCACATCTCGCAGCGCTCGCCGGCGCCGCAATAGCCGTTGGCGTGGGCTGCGTACGTGGTGACTCCCAGATAACGCGCTGCGGCGCGTTCTATGTGGAAGAGCGGCGGATCGTCGAAACCGGCAACGACCGCGTAGCGTTCGTTGCGCCAGCCGGTAATGGCGCCCTCCCCGTGCAGGGTAGCGATGACCGCATCGAGCGCTGTCGTGCGTGCTCCTGAAGTGCCGAGAGACGACGCGATATGCACGCCCGCGGCATCGCGTTTGAACACGTTGGTCCACGCGAGCAGGCGCTGCGCGTGCGTATGGCGCAGCCAGCCGATGCGGTCGGCCGCGCAAAGCAACGGCACGTGCGCTGCTGGATCGAAGCGGCGCGCGGCGCGTAAAAGATCGGCAATCGCTCGACCATTCATGCGGCTACGGTCCCCGAGAGCATTTCAGACCGACCGCAGGTGCCAGGCCTTGGGGCGCAGGAAAGACTGGATGCCGTAGGTCGAAAGCGTCAGGCCGATGCCGGATTGCCCGACACCGGACCACGGCAGGCGGGCGCTCACGCGATCGCAGCAGTTCCAGTAAACCGACCCGGATTTGACTTCGGCCAGCAGCTTTTCCGCACGCCTGCGGTCACGGGTGTAAACGCCGGCGGTCAACCCGTAGTGCGTGTCGTTCATCAGGCGAACCGCTTCGCCATCGTCACGCGTCTGCTGGATGCCGATGATGGGGCCGAAGCTCTCGTCGCGCATCACCGCCATGCGGTGATCGACGTCGACCAGCACCGTGGGCGCAAAGTAATTGCCGGTGCGGCTGAGCTGCTCGCCGCCAAGCAGCACGCGCGCGCCCTTGCGCCTGGCGTCCGCCACCTGCTTTTTCAGTTGCGTGAGCTGCGCTTTGCGCGCCAGCGGCCCGATATACGTGGCTTCGTCCTGCGGATCGCCGACCTTGAACGAGCGCACCGCCGCGACGAACGCGGCGACGAAAGGCTTGTAGATGCGTTTGTCGACGTAGACCCGCTCGACCGCACAGCAGCTCTGGCCGGTGTTGTAAAACGCCCCGTCGGCAACGCTGCACGCCGCCGCCTCGACGTCGACGTCGTCACATACGTAGATCGGGTCCTTGCCGCCAAGCTCGAGCTGGAGCTTTATCATCCGTCCCGCTACCGCGGCAGCGATCTTGCGCCCTGTCGCGTTCGAGCCCGTGAAAAAAACGCCGTCGACGGGTTGTTCCAGCAGCGCGGCGCCCGCTTCTCCCGCGCCGACGACGGGCACGAACACCGCCTCGGGCACGCCCGCCTTGTGCATCATGCGCGCGATCTCGAGGCCCGTCAGGGTCGCGAATTCGGACGGTTTATAAAGCACCGCGTTGCCCGTCAGTAGCGCCGGCACAAACACGTTGGCGCCGACGAAATAGGGGTAGTTCCAGGCCGAAATGTTGGCGATGACGCCGAGCGGCTCGTGCGAGATCCGCTCCTCGAGCTTCTCGCCGCGGTCGGCGAACACCACCTCGTCCCGCGCGATCCGCGCTACGTTGTTGACGAAGAAATCGATACGGCCGAGCACTCCTTTCAATTCGTTGCGCGACTGCGCGATCGGCTTGCCGACCTCGCGGGTAAGGATGTGCGCAAGCTCCTCGCGCCGCGTGACGATCTGCTCGCGAAACCCGATCATCGCATCGATACGCTGGGTGAGCGGAGTCATCGCCCATGCCGCCTGCGCGCTGCGCGCACGCGCGTATTTCCTGCGAACGGACGCCGCGCTGTCGGTCCCGATCCTGGCTATGGTCGCACCGTCGGCGGGGTTGACGATGTCGAGCATGGGGGCCTCAGGTCCTCGCGCGCACCGCCGACAGGAACTCGTCGAGTAGCGGCGCGGGGTTGAGCAGCGAGTCGTCCGCCGGGCGGATGAATTCAGGGTGCCACTGCACACCGAACACGTAACCGCTTCCCTGCCAGCGCATCGCTTCGACCATGCGATCCGGTTCGGACCAGGCCTCGACTACGAGCCCGCTGCCGAGATTCTTGATCGACTGGTGATGAATGGAATTGACCCGCGCGCGCGACGTTCCTGGATACATCCGTGCCAGCCCGGTTTCGGGCGCAATGACGATCTCGTGGAAATTCTGATCGTAAGCTTGCGCATTGCGGTGCACGGCGGTGTCGGGAACCTGCGTGTTGATATCCTGATAGAGCGTCCCGCCCAGCGCGACGTTGATCATCTGCGCACCCCGGCAGATGCCCATCACCGGCTTGTCGGCCTCGATAAACTCGTGAATCAGCTCCATCTCGTAGATATCGCGCACGCGGTCACCGGCCCACTCGGGGGTAAGGGGTTTTTCGCCATAGCTTTCGGGCGCGACGTCGGCTCCGCCCTGCAGGACGAGGCCGTCGAGGTGCTGCGCATAGTCGGACAGCCGGATGTTACTGCGGTGGATGAGCCCGTCCTTGTCGACCGAAGGTACCATGAACACCAGCACATCACGCGACATCAGCCAGTGCGCGACCGACTGTTCGAGGTACTGGAGTGTCTTGCTGTAGATGCCGACGCTGCCAGGCTCCGGATGAAAGATCCGCGCCGACACGCCGATTTTAAGGGTGGGCGGCCGCACGTTTTACATCGCCTCTGCGAAGATGCGCTCGAAATCCGCGCGCGTGCACGGCCGCGGATTGGTGCGGTGGCAGATGTCGTCGGTGGCGACATCGAGCAGACGCGGCAGCTGCGCCCTGGTGACCTGCACGTGGCCGAGCGTTGCGGGTATGCCGATCTCGCGCTTGAGCGCGGTGAGCCACGCCACGAACGCGGCTGCGCTCGCTGCCGCCGTATCACCCGCCACGCCCACCGCCTGTGCCATGCGCGCGAAGCGCTCGGGCACGGCAGACTGGTTGAAGCGCATCACGTGATCGATCATGATGCCGTTGGCCAGGCCGTGGTGCAGGTTCGCGACGGTGGACAACGCGTGCGCGCACGAGTGCGTTGCCCCGAGATCCTTCTGAAACGCCACTGCGCCCATCATCGACGCCATCAGCATGTCCGCGCGCGCGTTCAGGTTGCCCGGCTCACGCACCGCGACCGCCAACGCCGCGGCAGCGATGCGCACACCCTCCAGCGCGATGCCGTCGCACAGCGGGTGGTAGCCCGTCGAGATATACGACTCGACGTTGTGGGTGAGCGCGTCCATGCCCGTGGCAGCGGTCACCTGGGGCGGCAGCGCGACCGTCAGCTCGGGATCGGCAAACACGGCGCGCGCCAGCAATTGCGGCGAGAAAATGATTTTTTTTACATGCGTCGCGTCATCCGAAATCACGCTCGAGCGCCCGACTTCGCTGCCGGTACCCGCAGTGGTCGGTATCGCGACCAGACAGGGCAATTCGCGCTCGATCGGCCTCGCCTGCGGGTGGTCCCACGCGTACTCCAGGATGTGCCCGGGGTGGCTGGACATGAGCGCCACCGCCTTCGCGACATCTAGCGCCGCAC
This sequence comes from Burkholderiales bacterium, assembly GCA_046715035.1. Taxonomy (GTDB): domain Bacteria; phylum Pseudomonadota; class Gammaproteobacteria; order Burkholderiales; family SG8-41; genus PALSA-1004. The sequence continues at coordinate 12,259 of JBKJZR010000082.1, forward strand.
CGCCGCCAAAGCCGATCACAGCGTCGGCGCTGTGCGCGTTATACGCCGCTGTCCCTGCTTCGACCTGGCTGGCGACGGGGTTTCCGGCCACACCCGCGTAGACCTCGGGCGACAATCCGCCGAGCGTCTGCAAAAATTCACCGAGCAGCGGCAGCGACGCGATGCCCCGGTCGGTCACGATCAGCGGACGCCGGCAGTCTTGCGCTTTGAGATAGGGCGCGACTTCGCGCCGCGCGCCGGGACCAAAATGAATGTCGGTAGGAAATGCGAAACGATGTATGGTCATCAGTAATTAATAGCTTGCGGGAACCGTCATATGGCGCGCCGTTCGCCTCAGGGCAGGCCCGCACGACCGGATCAGCGCTTCCTTAGATGATTTCAAAGTAACGCTTGATCTCCCAATCGGTGACCGCATCCTGGAACTGCCGCCATTCCCACTCGCGGGTTTTCACGAAATGGTCGACGAATGCGTCGCCGAACAGCTCGCGGGCGATCTTCGAGCGCTGGAGGTTGTGTGTGGCATCCATGAGATTGCGCGGCAGGCGCGGGATCTGACGCGCCTTGGCGCTGTCGCCCTCCAGCGGCGGGGTCGTTAACTTCAGGCCCTGCTCGATGCCGTAGAGCCCGGCTGCGACGCACGCCGCCAGCGCGAGATACGGATTGGTGTCAGCGCCGGGGCAGCGCGTCTCGAGCCGGGTCGACTTGGCCGACCCCGGAATGACGCGCAGGCTGGCCGTGCGGTTGTCGAGTCCCCAAGTGGCTTTGACCGGCGCCCAAAAGCCGTCGACCAGGCGCTTGTAGCTGTTGACCGTAGGCGCAAAGAAAACCTGGATGTCTTTCAGGCAATGCAGCTGCCCCGCCACATAGCTCTCGAATACCTTGCTCATCCGCCGCGGCGACTTGGGATCGTGGAACACGTTGCTGTTGCCGTCCCACAGGCTCTGATGAATGTGTCCACTGCAGCCGGGATATTGCGCATGCCACTTCGCCATGAAGCTCGGCATGATGCCGTAACGCGCGCCGATCTCCTTGGCCGCGGTCTTGAACAGCACCGCCCGATCGGCCGCCTCGAGGCCCTCCGAATAGAGAATCGCCGCCTCGTACACCCCTGGGCCCGTTTCCGTGTGCAGTGCCTCGATCGGTATGCCGAACTGCGGCAACTCTTCCATCAATGCCTTGAAATAAGGCTGATTCTGGCTCGCGCGCAGCAGCGAGTAACCGAACATGCCGGGCGTGACGGGCTCGGGGTGCGTGTAATGCTTGGTGGCCAGGCTCTGCGGCGTTTCGCGGAAATTGAACCACTCGTACTCGTTGCCGGCGAGCACTTTGAAGCCATGGCCTGCCGCGCGGGCCAGGACCTTCTTAAGCAGCTGTCGCGGGCACACCGCCAAGGGCTCGCCCTCGCCGTCGACGAAGTCGGCCAGAAAAAAGAACACGTTGTCGTCCCACGGCACGCGGCGGGACGTATCGAGGTCGATCCGCGCCAGCGCATCGGGAAACCCGGTATGCCAGCCGGTCCACGTCGTGTTGTCGTAGCACTGGTCGCCCGCGTCCCAGCCGAACACCACGCTGCAGAAGCCGAAACCGCTTTCGACCGCCGACAAGAATTTTTCCTTGTGGATGTACTTGCCGCGCAGCACGCCATCGATGTCGGTCACCGCCACCTTGACTCGCGTCGCCGGCGATGAACGCACCTGTTCGATAATCTTATGTCCGTGCGGCCTGCTGCTTTTCATCCGTCCCCCGCGTTTTGGCTTGCCGAGTGCTGATACCGGTCGCATCGCGCGCGAGCGGTCGCACTACGCGGGAATTATGCCCGATTCGCGCGCCCGTTCAGCCTGCGCCTCGCCGAGCAGCCAGTCTCGAAATACGGCAACGCCGGGACGCAGCCCGGCCGGTTCGTCACACACGAGGTAATACGCGGACGCGAGGGCCACCTGCAGCGCGAACGGCAGTACGAGGCGGCCGGCACTGAGCTCGGCCTGGGCCAGTACGGGAAATGTCGCAACGACGCCCAGGGCATCGCTCGCCGCATCGAGCGCGAGCACGGGCTGGCTGAAATGCGAGCCGCGGCTCGTATCGATGCCGCTCACGCCCGCCGCTTCGAGCCAGACGTCCCAGAACGCGACGCCGTCGTAGAGGGCGCCGCTGTCGTCGTGGAGGAGCGTGTGATGGGCGAGGTCCGCGGGCGCGTGCAGCGCATCCACCCCCTGCGCAAGGCGTGGACTGCACAGCGGTGCGATGGTGAGCGCGAGCAGCTTATCGACCCGATAGTCGGGATAGTCGCCGTGCCCATAAAGTATGGCGATATCGGATTCCTCGAGCCAGGCAGCAATCGTTGCACGCTCGCGCGGGGCTTCATGCCCCGCGTGCGTGACATGACGCGTGCGCGCCGAAATGCGCACATCGACGCCGGGATGCGCTTCGAAAAAGCGATGCAGCCGGGGCATCAGCCAGCGCGCTGCAAACGATGGCGCCACGCTCACGGTCACCCCGGGGGTTGCCTGCGGCCGCAGGGCGGCTGCCGCCTGCGCGAGACTCGCGAAGCCGGCGCTCAGTTGAGGCAGCGCCGCGCGTGCTGCAGGAGTGAGCTTTAGGCCCCGATTCACTCGGAAAAACAAAGGCGTTCCCAAGTTTTCTTCGAGCGCTTTGATCTGATGACTGACCGCGGCAGGCGTCACGCTGAGCTCCTCGGCCGCCCGCTTCAAGCTCAAATGGCGCGCGGCCGCCTCGAAGGCTCTCAAGGCGTTCAGGGGCGGCATTCGTTCCGACATGATCACATTAGAAAAACTTAATCGATGGATGATAATATATCATCTGGTGCAGTGCAACATAAAGGGAGAAAACAGGTCTATCATCTGAACGCTGCGGAAGGACGATATAGTAAAGCTAGTCCGACTGTGGGATCAAATAGACAAGGAGACCTGTAATGGAACGCTTCAAAGCAAGACCCGCAAATACCGACCTGTATGCACGCATTCGGCTAATGCCCATAACCGAGATCGAGCGCCAAGTTGCGCTGAACGCGCTGCGTGATGCCGAGATCCTGGTCGATGCATGCTTCTGGATCGTCAATGGAATTAAGAGCTTGTTTTCCGGCGCAGTGCTAAAGCCGAAATGCGTCCGTAATCCCGCATAGGGCGGGCCTGCGGCTTTGTGCCCGGGACAGCCTTGGGGTGGAAAGTCCGGAGCCGTAAGTATCTGGCGCTTAGCGCGCGACTGCTGGCTCTGCGAGTAGCCGCTCGATCTGGCGCCCCAGCCGGGAGTCCGCAGGCGTGACGTCGCTGGCAAAGCTCGTCACGCGGCTGCCGGTGCGGTCGATCAGGTATTTGTGAAAATTCCAGCGCGGCGGCGCCGCGGTGCGCTGGGCGAGATCGGCATAGAACGGATGCGCCCGCGCTCCGGCCACGTTGGTCTTCTCGAACATCGGGAAGCTGACGCCGTAATTGGCTTTGCAGAATTCGGCGACTTCTTTGTTGCTGCCGGGCTCCTGCGCGCCGAAGTCATTGGATGGAAAGCCGATGATGGCCAGGCCCCTTTTGTGATACCGCCTGTGGAGCGCTTCCAGTCCCTCGTACTGTGGCGTGTAGCCGCACTGGCTTGCAGTGTTCACGACCAGCACGACCATGCCGCCGAACTCGCACAGCGAGCGCGGCTTGCCGGTGTCCAGCGCAGGAAACGCGTGGTTGAGCAGGGGGCTGCAGGACTGTTGCGCGGAAACCGGCATCGCCAGTGCCGTCACTATCGCCAGCATCCATCGCACTGTCTGAGTTCTCATATCCATCCTCGCTGCTTGACTGTTGTACTGAGAACCGGGGTCCCCGCCATGGTTCCGCCACGAGCAGAGTCCCTAGGCAAAACCGCCCGGGAAAAAATGCGCAAGTATCGTCACAAAAGCCATCGCAATGGCGTGGCTACGTGCTGACCGAGGTGAAGCGGCTGCGGAATGAGACATCATTCAGAAAAAATAGCGCGGTTTTGCTTTTAGCCGCCTGCCGGTCCCTCTAAGCCCGACAGGCTGCTAGGGTGGATAATGGGCTTCGGTCCATCTGCGGAGCAACATGTGAGGTTCCCTCGATTATCCATCGCCGCCGCGTGCGCTGTCGGGCTCGCCTGCGCCGCCGCGCCCGCGCAGCCGCGGGCCCCGCAGCAGATTATGGTTTACGAGCCGGGCACCATACGCCCCGATGCGTATACCGTCGTCGAACGCCTGTGGACAGGCACGTGGCACAGCGCGGGGCGCGTACCCAAGTTTCCCGATGCGGCGGCAGCCGTCGCGGCCATGCAGCAGCGGGCGCTGCGGGTCGGCGCGGACGCCATAACCAATGTCCTGTGCCTGCCGGCGGGTCCGTGGCGGCGCGAACAGACCGCCGTTTACTGCCACGGCCTGCTGATCAAACTCAGTTTCCCCGCTCAGCCGCCAGCCTCACCGCTTTGACGATGTTGATGTAGCCCGTGCACCGGCACATGTTGCCGGCGAGGCCGTGATAAATCTCGTCGTCGGTCGGATGCGGGTTCTCCTTGAGCATCGCGGCCACGGCCATGATCATGCCCGGCGTGCAGAACCCGCACTGCAGTCCGTGGCTGTCCGTAAACGCCTGCTGCACGGGATGCAGCTTTCCGTTCGTGGCCATGCCCTCGATCGTCACGACTTCCGACCCGTGCGCCTGCACCGCCAGCAGGGTGCACGACTTGATCGCGCTGCCGTTAACGTGCACGGTGCAGCAGCCGCATTGGCTGGTATCGCAGCCGATGTGGGTACCGGTAAGGCCGAGGTGGTCGCGCAGAAAATCCGCGAGCAGCACACGGTCCTCGACTTCGCCCGAGCGCTGTTCGCCATTAACGGTCATTGCAATTTTTGTCATAGCTTGATTCGCAATTTGAAGTGGAGTGATCTTACTGTGGCGCGAGGAGTTTCAGCAGCGCGCGCTTGGTCATGACTTTGGCCAGGTTGGCGCGATACTCGCGGGTCGCATGCATGTCTTCGTTCATGTCGGCCGCATCCAGGGCAAGCGGTGCGAGCGCCGCAGCGCTCATGTTGCGCTCCAGCGCCTGCTCCGCAGCGGTCCACCGGAACACGCCCGGGCCTGCGCCCGTGACCGCGACGCGAATGCCAGTTGCGGTTTCAGCGATGAACGCGCCCGCCATCGCGTAGCCCGACGCAGGGTGCGCGAACTTTTCGTACGCTGCACGCTGCGGCACGGGCATGATGAGCCGCACGATGATCTCGCCGTCCTCGAGTGCGGTGGTGAACATGCCCTGAAAGTACTCGTCGGCCGGGATCTCACGCCGCGTCGTGACGATGGTCGCGCCGAGCCCAAGAACTGCCGCGGGATAGTCAGCCGCGGGGTCGTTATTGGCGACCGAACCGCCCAGAGTGCCGCGATTGCGCACCTGCGGGTCACCGATCACTTCTGCCAGCGACGCGAGTGCCGGCAGCAATCGTTTCACGAGGCCCGATGAGGCGATGTCGTGATGGCGCGTCGCCGCGCCTATGACCAGCGCGCCATCGCGCGCTTCGATTCCCTCAAGCTCGGGCAATCCGCCGATGTCGACGAGATGGGTGGGCTGGGCGAGCCGTTGTTTGAGCGTTGGAATGAGCGTCATGCCCCCCGCGAGCAGCTTCGCGTCCGGATGTGCGGCGATGAACGCCGACGCATCGGACAGGGATTTCGCTTTGACGTAATTGAATGCGAACATAGTTCACTACTCCGTTCCTGCGGACTGGATGGCATGCCATACCCGGCTCGGCGTCAGCGGCATGTCGAGATGCTGAATGCCGAGCGGGCGCAGTGCGTCGACCGTCGCGTTGGCGAGCGCCGGCAGCGATGCCGTGCAGCCGGATTCGCCGACACCCTTGGCGCCCAGCGCATTGGCGTTGCTCGGCAGCGGATGATCGCCGACATGGATGGTGCGCAGAAAACCGGCACGCGGCATGAAATAGTCGCTGAAGCTCCCCGCCACGAGCTGCCCGCTGCTGCGGTCGTAGATCGCGTGCTCGCCGAACACCTGTCCCGCGCCCTGGACAACGCCACCGTGCACCTGGCCTTCGACGATGGCGTGATTAATGACGTTGCCGCTGTCGTCGACCGCGACATACGAGACGATTTCGCTCACGCCGGTGGCCGGATCAATCTCGACTTCCGCCACGTGACAGCCGTTGGGAAACGTCGACCCGATCGAGGCCTCGGCGAGCGTGTTGAGCGGATGCGGCTCGCGGCTTGCGAGCCGGCGCGCGAGGTCCTGCAGTGCGATCACCTTCGCGCCGCCGCGCTGGCGAAATGCGCCATCGGCGAAATCGATCTGCGACGGCTCGAGCTCGAGCGCTTCGGCGGCGAGCGGCGTGGCCTGCTCGATGAGCTTGAGCGCGGCGAGCTTGCAGACGCTGCCTGCCCCGACCAGCGAGCGCGAGCCGCCGGTGTGATTACCGGTGAGCGCCTGGCCCACGTCGCCCTCGCGCAGCGTGACCGCCTCCGGCGGCAGGCCGAGCGTTTGCGCGACGATGGTCGCGAACGTGGTCTCGTGCCCCTGCCCTGACGACTGCGCCACGCAGTAAACGGTCACACTGCCGGCGGCGTCGAACGCGATCGCCACCTGGTCTTTGGGAAACATGCCGGCGCCCGTGCCTTCGATGATCGTCGACATGCCGATGCCGCGCAGTTTTCCGGACCGCCGCGACGCGGTGCGCCGCGCTTCGAAGCCGTTCCAATCGGCCTGCTGCATCGCCTGCGCGAGGCACCCCGCAAAATCCGCTTGTTCGTAAACGCACGCGGTCGGCGTCTTGTATGGGAATGCCTCCGGCGGAATGAAATTGCGCCGCCGCAACTCCGCGCGGTCGACGTTCAGCTCGGCTGCTGCCTGATCGACGAGCCGCTCGACGATGTAAGCGACATCGGGGCGTCCCGCGCCCCGATAGGCCGCCACCGGCACCGTGTTGGTGAGCGCGATGCGAAAACTGCCATAAAGCGCAGGAATCCGGTACACGCCGGTCAGGCACATGGCGGGATTACGCAAATGGCTTGCCGCGCCCGTGGGGGTCAGATAGGCGCCCATGTCGCAGATGAAATCGTAGCGCGCCGCCAGAAAACGGCCCTCGCGATCGAGCGCAAGCGCTCCGGTCATCGTCATCGCCCGCCCGTGGCTGTCGGACAGAAAGCTTTCCGACCGCGAAGAGACCCATTTGACCGGCCGGCCGAGCTTGCGTGTCGCGATCATCAGCGCCGCATACTCCGGATAGACGGCACTGCGCTGACCGAAGCTGCCGCCGACATCGTGCGTGTGGATGCGCAATTTGTCCTCGGGCACGCCGGTCAGGGCCGAAAACTGCCGCCGCAGCATGATCATGCCCTGCGAACACGTGTACACGTCGTAGCTGCCGCTCGCAGCCTCATAGGTGGCGAGGCACGCGCGCGGTTCGAGCGGGCTGGGTACTACGCGCGTCGTGGCGGCTGCGAGGTGCGTGACGTGCGCTGCCTGCGCAAAAGCCAGGTCCACGGCCGCCGCGTCGCCGGTCTCCCACTCGAAACACAGATTGCCGGGCACGTCGGCATGCAGCTGCGGCGCCTCCGGTGCGAGCGCATCCTCGACCGCCACTGCCGGCGGCAGGTCGGCGTATTCGATTTCGACATGGTCGAGGGCGTCTTGTGCGGCCAGTGGTGATTCAGCGACGACCATGGCCACCGCTTCGCCAACGAAGCGCACCTTTTTATGAGACAACACCGGCCGCTGCGGCTTGAGCAGAGCTGCGCCGTTGCGGCCGGCGAAACTCAGCAGATTGGGAAAGTGCGTATACCCTGCGGCAACCGCATCGGCGCCGGTGAATACCGCAACGACCCCGGGACGCGCAAGCGCGGCACCGGTGTCGAGCGCGCGGATTTTCGCGTGTGCGCGATCGGAACGCAGGAATGCCGCATGCAGCTGCTCGGGCATATTCCAGTCCGCGGCGTAACGGCCGCGGCCGGTAATCAGGCGCAGGTCTTCGCGGCGGTTGCTTGCGTGCGCATCACTCATGTCGGCCTTCACTCTACCTTCGCGCCCGATTCCTTGACGACTTTTTCCCACTTCACGATCTCGCTGCGGATGTGCGCACCGAGCTCGTCCGGCGTGCTCGTCAGCGGATCGATACCCTGCGCCGAAAGGCGCTCGCGCAAATCGCGCGTATTCAACACTTTGATGAAGCCAGCGTTGAGCTTGCCCACAATGGGCCGCGGCGTCTGCGCGGGTGCGACGAATCCATACCATCCGGTGACCACGAAACCCGGCAGCGTCTCGCTCATCGCCGGCACATCAGGCAGGGTGTGATGCCGCTGGCCGCTGGTGACCGCCAATGCTTTGACTTTGCCGGATCGGACAAACGGCAGCGCCGACGAGGCGGTTGCAAACATGAACTGCACGCGCCCCGCGATCAGGTCGGTCATCGCCTCCGCAGCGCCTCGATACGGCACATGCGTGGTCTTCGCACCCGCGAGTATGTTGAACATCTCGCCCGACAGGTGCACGGATGTGCCGCTGCCCGATGACGAAAAATTGAGGCTGCCGGGTTTCGCCCTGGCGAGCGCCACCAGATCCTTCACCGAGCTGACCGGCAGGGACGGATTGGCGATGAGGATATTCGGGCTCGATCCGACCAGCACGACCGGCGCGAAATCTTTGACCGGATCGTAGGGCAGCTTGGAGTAGAGACTCTTATTGATGGCGTGCGTGCCGATCGTGATCAGCATCAGCGTGTAACCGTCGGGCGCGCTGTTCTTGACGATCTCGGCGCTGATGTTGCCGCCCGCGCCCGGGCGGTTGTCGATGACGATGTTCTGGCCGAGCTCCTCGCCCAGGCTCTGCCCGATGATGCGCGGCACGATGTCACCGGCGCTGCCCGGCGGAAACGGCGCAATCACGCGTATCGGTTTAGTGGGAAACGACTGCGCTGCGCTGTCCTGCAGCGCGTGCGCCGGCAGCGTGAGACAGACACCCAGCAGGACTGCAACCGAACGCCACGTCATTAAACATTTTCCTCGTGCACGAGCCGACCGCGCGAAAACCAGGCGCAACTATAGGCGTTTCGCCCTGTTTTGTCGAAATGCTTAACGAAGCTTGATTACGATTTTCTACCGGTTCCAACTTCCCCCGACTTGGGGGATTGACAAGGGGCATCGCCCCCTTGTTCAGACATCCGCTGGGCCTTATGGTGCGCCTCGCCCCCTCACGGCGCCACGCTGCTGAACTCGGCGACCATGATCTCGCTGAGATCGCGGGGTACCGGCAGCATTCCCGCTTGCAGCACCGCGAGCAGCTGCTGGCGGTCGGCGGTGGGCAGGCGCCTGAACTCCTCTTTCGCCTGCGCGGCGAGCGTGCGTTTTTCGGAACTGCTGAGCCTGTCGAGCTGGCGGTAGCCATCGCGCACGGCGCGCGCCTGCAGTGAGAACTCCCCCAGAATCTGCGCTTTGCTCGCGGCATTCTGCGGGTCGCGCAGGATATTCTGCATGCTCGCGAAAACCGCCGCGCGCTGACTCGAGTTGAGATGCAGGAAACTCTCGTCGATGAGGGTGCGCAAATGCCGTTCCTCGCCGCCCTGCTCAGGGGGGAGGCTCGCCAG
>JBKJZR010000083.1:0-9452 GCA_046715035.1 Burkholderiales bacterium
GGCGCAGCGAGTCAGGCATTGATTTTGCTTTGCACCAGAGAGCGTCGAATAGTTTTATAAGTAGCAAACTCATATGTATAAGTCAATATTGGCTTTTTCGTAGCTCAATTTTTTGTTGCACCGCAAAAAAGCGCTGGCTATACTTGATTCATACACGACCGTCTGCGCCTTACCCAGGCGCCGGCGTTCCAGCGGGCAGATGCTATCTCGTCAGCCCACGGCGCTTCGCCAGACCGACCTCTGGCCGCCCGCGTGATGCGATCACGACAGGCGCTAAAGCTTGCTGTGATTACAGGCTGGTTCCGCCGTCCGCGCTCCTACCCGCGATGCGTTGCAGCCAACCGGCCCACCGGGGATGTCGCGCGCACGCAGGTGGCGCGACCGCCTGACCAGATATATCGATCATAGACAAGGAGACGCTGAGATGAAACGTGAGCAGACCGTGACCGCCATCAAACAAGAGTGGGCCGAAAATCCGCGCTGGCAGGGTATCAAGCGCGGCTACAGCGCCGGGGAAGTGGAGCGCTTGCGCGGCACCGTGCAAATCGAGCATACCCTCGCCAAACGTGGCGCCGAGAAGCTGTGGCGTTTGCTACGCGAAGAGCCTTACGTCAACACGCTCGGCGCAATGACCGGCAACCAGGCGATGCAGCAGGTCAAAGCGGGCTTGAAGGCGATCTACCTGTCGGGCTGGCAGGTCGCCGCCGACGCCAACGATTCGCTGCAGATGTATCCAGATCAGTCGCTCTACGCGGCAAGCTCGGTGCCGTCGGTCATCCGCCGCATCAACAACGCCCTGCGTCGCGCCGACGAACTGCATCATGCCGAGGGCAAGGACGGCATCGACTGGTACGCGCCGATCGTGGCCGATGCCGAAGCGGGATTCGGTGGTGTGTTGAACGCGTTCGAGCTGATGAAGGCGATGATCGAAGCCGGCGCCGCCGGCGTGCACTTCGAAGACCAGCTCGCAGCGGCGAAGAAGTGCGGCCACATGGGAGGCAAGGTACTCGTGCCGACGCAGGAAGCCGTGCAGAAGCTGGTCGCCGCGCGCCTGGCGGCGGACATCATGGGCGTTCCCACCGTACTGCTGGCGCGCACCGACGCGGAGGCCGCCACGCTGATTACTTCGGACATCGACGAAAATGACAAGCCGTTTGTCACCGGCGAGCGCACGGTCGAGGGCTTCTACCGCGTGAAGAACGGCATCGATCAGGCCATCTCGCGCGGCGTCGTGTACGCGCAGTACGCGGACCTCATCTGGTGCGAGACCGGCACGCCCGATCTGGCGTTCGCGCGCAAATTTGCGGAGGCAGTGCAGAAAGCGTGCCCCGGCAAAATGCTCGCCTACAACTGCTCGCCGTCGTTCAACTGGAAGCGCAATCTCGACGACGCGACGATTGCGAAATTCCAGCGCGAATTGGGCGCCATGGGCTACAAGTTCCAGTTCATAACCCTCGCCGGTTTCCATGCGCTGAACTACAGCATGTTCGATCTGGCGCGCAGTTATGCCGAGAAGGGCATGTCGGCGTTCGTGCAGCTGCAGGAAGCGGAGTTCGCCGCGGAGAAGTTCGGCTTTACCGCGACCAAGCATCAACGCGAGGTCGGCACCGGCTACTTCGACGAAATCACCCAGGTTGTAAGCGGCGGCCTGGCGTCGACCACCGCGCTGCACGGCTCGACCGAAAACGCGCAGTTCTTGGACGAGAACAGCAAGCCGAAGCGCGCCGCTGCCTGATTCCCGCACGTGAGCGCCGGGGCCAAAGTCCTCCGCCTGCACGAGGAGCGTGCCGATCTCTCACAGGAGATCGCGCGCGCTATCCTCGCCGGCTTCGACAAGCACTATCGGCTGTTTCTCCAGGCCGCACGCCAAGCCAAAGCGTGCTTCGAGCGCGCGGATTGGGCGGCGATGCGCGAGCTCGCACGCAACCGCATCGATATGTACGACCAGCGCGTACAGGAGGGGGTCGACGCCGTCCTCACGGCGTTCCCTCAGGCCGCGCGCGACGAGGCGTTATGGCCGGCAATCAAACTCGCCTACATTGGCCTGCTCCACGAACACAAGCAACCGGAGTGCGCGGAGACGTTCTACAACTCGGTCGCGTGCCGAGTTTTGCACAGGCGCTACTATCGCAACGAGTTCATCTTCTGGCGACCCGCGGTCGCGACTGAACACCTGGAAGGCGAGATCCCGACTTACCGCTGCTACTACCCGCGATCGGGTACGAAAAGCGCCGGGCTTCGCTCGACATTCCGTGCGATCGTTACGAGCTTCGGGCTCGCCAACCCGTTCGAGGACTTAGCGCGCGACGTGCACAGCCTGGTGCGAGCCCTGCGCGCCCATTTCCCGCGCCCGGCGCGCGCACAGCCCGACCTGCAGATCCAGGTGCTGGGATCGCTCTTTTTCCGCAACAAGGCAGCCCACATCATCGGTAAGGCGGTCAATGGCCACCGCGAATATCCGTTCGCGGTGCCCATCCTGCAGAACGAGAAGGGGGAGCTCTATCTCGACACGCTGCTGCTGGACCCCGACCAGATGCTGATCCTGTTCTCGTTCGCGCGCGCCTATTTCTTTGTCGACATGGAAGTGCCGGCGGCCTACGTGTCGTTTCTGAGGACGCTGATGCCGAAGAAGCCCCGCGCCGAGATGTACATGTCGGTCGGCCTCGCCAAGCAGGGCAAGACGCTCTTTTACCGCAATCTGCACTACCACCTGAAACACTCGTCGGACGTTTTCGTGCCGGCGCCGGGCATCAAGGGCATGGTCATGCTGGTTTTCACCCTGCCCTCGTTTCCTTATGTGTTCAAGGTGATCCGGGACCGCTTCGCCCCGCCCAAGGACATCGACCGGCAGACGGTAAAGGACAAGTATTTGCTGGTAAAGCTGCACGACCGCGTGGGGCGCATGGCTGACACGCTGGAATATTCGCTTGTAGCGCTGCCTGTGCAGCGCTTCTCGCCCGAACTGCTGGACGAGCTCACGGCGCACGCCGCCTCGTCGATCGAGTTCGAGGGTGATCAGATCGTCATCAAGCACATGTACATCGAACGGCGCATGACGCCGCTCAATCTCTACCTGGAGGAGGCCGCACGCGACGGCGCGAGCGAGGACGTGCACCACGCCTTGCGCGAATACGGGGCTGCGCTCAAGGAGCTCGCCGGCGCCAACATCTTCGCGGGCGACCTGTGGTTCAAGAACTTCGGCGTGACGGGCTACGGGCGCGTGGTGTTTTACGACTACGATGAGATCGACTACCTGACCAACTTGAATTTCCGTCGCATCCCTTTACCGCGCTCGGAGGAAGACGAGCTTGCGGCAGAGCCGTGGTACAGCGTCGATCGCAACGACGTTTTCCCTGAGGAGTTCGGCAAGTTTCTGCTCACCGATCCGAAGCTGCGGGAGGTTTTTCTCGCGCATCACCAGGATCTGCTCGATGTGGAATTCTGGACGAACACCCAGGAGCATATTCGCGCGGGCCACATCAAGGACGTGTTTCCGTATCCGCAAGCGCTGCGGTTTTGCGAAATGCCGGGCCGCTCGTCCAAAATTCCGGCGCGGAACGTGGTTGTGACCGCTCCCGCATCCGACCGAAGTTCAACGCCGAAGCAGAGCGCGACGTGATGGAGAGTTCCCGCTGTCTTGCGGTGTACAAAAATCCCCTGCTTCTGCCCGCGAAAACGCAGTTAAGATATAATTATCCATATTACGAAATCATATTTCATATTGTGAAATACTCGGCTACGCATCCAAATCGATAGGACCCCCATATGAATGGCATCGTCTCCCCCCAAGGGGTGGAAATACTCGGCAATGTAACGCCGCACTATGCTGAAATCCTCAGCGTGCCAGCTTTGGCGTTGGTGGCGAAACTGCATCGCCAGTTCGACGCGCGGCGTCAAGAACTGCTTGCGAGTCGCGCTACGCGCCAGCTCGAGTTCGACGCCGGCAAGCTACCCGACTTTTTACCCGAGACCAGAAAAATCCGCGAGTCGGAGTGGACAATCGCAGACCAGCCCGCCGACCTGCTCGACCGTCGCGTCGAAATCACCGGGCCCACGGATCGCAAGATGGTGATCAACGCGCTGAACTGCGGCGCCTCTACCTTCATGGCCGATTTCGAGGATGCCAATTGTCCGACCTGGGACAACATGATCGACGGCCAGATCAATTTGCGCGATGCCATACGCCGCACGATCACACTCGAACAGAATGACAAACGGTATCGCCTGAACGAGCGAACGGCCGTCGTGATCCCACGTCCACGCGGCTGGCATCTCGACGAAAAACACGTGCTGATCGACGGCAAGCCCGTGTCGGCAAGCATTTTCGACTTTGCGCTGTACTTCTTCCACAATGCCAAGGAAGCACTGGCGCGCGGGACGGGTCCTTACTTCTACCTGCCCAAGATGGAGTCCCATCTGGAAGCCAGGCTGTGGAATGACATTTTCAATGTCGCGCAGGACGAGCTTGGCGTAAAGCGGGGCTCGATCAGGGCGACCGCATTGATTGAAACGGTGCTTGCTGCCTTTGAAATGGATGAGTTCCTGTGGGAGCTGCGCGAGCACTCGGCGGGCCTTAATATCGGTCGCTGGGATTACATTTTCTCGTGCATCAAGAAATTCCGTTCAAATCCGGATTTCTGCCTGGCCGACAGGTCGCAGGTCACCATGACCTCTCCCTTCATGCGCGCTTACGCCCTTACCCTCATCAAGACGTGCCATCGCCGCAATGCGCCGGCGATGGGCGGCATGGCTGCGCAGATTCCGATCAAGAACGATCCTGCCGCGAATGAAGCTGCGCTCGAAAAGGTGCGCCAGGACAAAATACGCGAAGCGACCGACGGCTGCGATGGCACCTGGGTAGCCCACCCTGCGCTGGTACCGGTTGCCAAAGCCGTGTTCGATCAAATTATGCCCGGGCCCAACCAGTATTCCAAACAACGGCCCGATGTGAACTACACGGCCCAGCAGCTGCTCGACTTCCAGCCTGAGCAGCCGATCACCGAAAGCGGCTTGCGCAATAACATCAGCGTCGGGATCCAGTACCTGGGCGCCTGGCTCGCAGGTAACGGCTGCGTCCCGGTTTTTAATCTGATGGAGGACGCGGCCACTGCCGAGATTTCGCGCTCGCAGATATGGCAGTGGATGCGCAGCCCGAAAGGCGTCCTCGACGATGGCCGCAAAGTCACGAGCGAAATGTTTCGCAGTCTGCTCGCCGACGAGCTGACCAAGGTCAAGACCATCGTTGGAATTGAGGCCTGGAATGCCGCAAGGTACGAAGATGCGGCGGCCCTGTTCGACCGCATTACCACGGGCGACTACGTCGAATTCCTCACCCTTCCCGCTTACGACTTGATCACGGCGCAAACCGCCAAGCCGAAGACCGCGTTTGCGGCATGACCCCATTTCATGCCTGATCAGACGCCGTCGCAAACCGTAGCCTAGGGTTAGGGGCAGGCTAAACCTTTGCTCTGTAAGCACACAATCCCGCGCCCCGACTCCCAGTATGGGCGCGTCAACTGCCCGTCGGGTCGAGCGTTAAACGCGTGACCGTGGAAATTCGGTCCTGGCACGAATCAATCGACGCAATTCAACTCTATAATAGGACAACCATGAGCAAACTTCTGGCCGCTGGCCTTGCCGCTACCTTCGCTGTCGTCACTTCCGGTGCCTTTGGCGCTGCGCATACTGGCGCGCAACCCATGAAAGACGCGCCGAAAGTCGACTGCAAAGACAAGAAAAATGTGGATCACAAAGACTGCAAGCCCGCCAAAGACGAAATGAAGAAAGACAAGAAGTAATCTTTCGCTTCGCTGGAAAAAGGCAGGGTTCATCCCTGCCTTTTTTATGGCGGAGTCTGCCGCTGAACCGTTGTCTCCCCGGCAAGCGCGGATGCATCAATAGCGTCGCTCTGCGAGAAATTCTCCCCTTCGTCAACCGCCCGCATTTGTCAGCTGGAACCGTATGGGCACGTCGACGGGATATGCGATCGCTGTGTCACCGCGCCGGGCGGGCACGAACGTCCAGCCCTGCACCGCTTTCAATGCCGCCTCGTCGAGAACCGCTGCGCCTGACGACTTGGCCACTGCGACCCGCTCGGGCGCGCCACCCGCGCTGACCTGCACGCGCAGCACGACCACGCCTTCAAGACCCCGTTTGCGCGCGATGGGCGGGTAGACCGGCCGCGGATTGTTCAGATACGCGGCGTTCAAGCTTGGCGGCTCGATCTGCTCTGCGCGGAGCACGGGAGCGGGCGTCGCCCCAAGCTTGACACTCGCGGGCGGCGCTGGCGCAGTTTCCGGCGTGGCGGCGACCGGAGGAGGAATTGGGTCGGCGCGCTCCACGACCACCGCGCTGGGGGAAGGTGCGCGCTCTTCCGGCACCGGCTTGATAGCAGGAATTCTAAGCGCAGCTTTTGTAGGCGGGCGTTCCACCTGCCGGGGGCCGCGCGGCGATTGCCCGACGGCCTCGGTCCGCGGTGGCGGAGGCGACGCTACCGTAACCGTGAGCGGACGCGGCGGTTCGATCGGCAGTCGATGCCAGTTCCCGAAAAACAGTCCGCCGGCAAGCACATGTATCACCAGCGAGATGAGCAGCGCAGTCAGCAGCAGAGAGGGCTGATCCACGGGTTGGGAATACGCCGGATCTTGCTTCGGGAACAACATGGCGGTGGCGTGTTCGCAGCGCAGCTGTCGATTATGCCATCGCCAGCACTTTGACGTTGAGCGCGCGTTCGACGAGCCATACGAACGCCACCAGGCATATCAGTGCAGAGCCGCCCAGCAGCACACCGCGCTGATAGAACCGGGTTTTTCGCAGCGCATAGGCAAGCGGCAAAAATGCGCTGACGATAGCCAGTTGTCCGACCTCGACGCCCAGATTGAAACCCACCAGTGCCAGCAACAATGCATCGCGCGGCAGGCCCAGGTCTGCAAGCACGCTCGCAAACCCGAAGCCGTGGATCAGCCCGAAGGCGAAGGCGACGACCCACCGCCGGCGCTGAAAGATCGGAAAAATATTATTGAGCGCTGCGAGCACGACCGAAAGCGCGATTGCCGACTCGACGAGCCGCGTGGGCAACGCGATTACGCCCAACGCCGCAAGGCTCAGCGTGAGCGAGTGCGCGACCGTAAAAGCAGTCACGATCTTGAATACGTCCCAGAAAGCGGTCGCGAAACGTTCGGCAGGACGCCAACCGCGCCCCGTCGGCACCAAGACGGCCGGCAACAGCAGCGACAGCAGGAACAGAATGTGATCGAAACCGATCCAGATATGCCAGATACCTTCGCGACCGTAGTCGATGAACTGGGTGACGCGGCTGGGCCGCTCCAGCGCGAAGCGTTGCCGCGCAGCGTCCGCGCTGAAGATTGCGGTTTGCGTGATCCCTGCGTGCTCGATACGCAGCAGCCCCTTGTGCTGCGGGTCAAGATCGAAGAACAGGCTATACGCTGCTTCGAGCGTCGCGCCTTCGCGCGGGCATTGCGCCTCGAACCGCAGCACGGCGTAAGCCCCATCGCTGTGATGATCGATGAGATGGTCAGTCGCCCGCGCCACGCATCCGCCTCCATCGATGGCGACCGTCAGCCGCGCCAGCGCGTAAGCCGCGATCTCGCTATGGCGCGCCCGCACTTCGCCCCAGGTGATCTCGCCATCGCCGTCGGCGTCCAGGCCGATCGCAAACTCCAGGTCGCGCAACGCGATGTCCCACTGACCCCTCACCTGGTTGCCGGCAACGGTCAGCGCCAAGTAGCTGTCGCTCGGCTTGTGTGCGCTAACGAGCGCGATATGAAAAAACAGCAACAGCGCGAGTGCTGCTCGCTTCATGACCCACCCTTGCCGATAGCAGCGAGCTGCCGCGCAAGCTGCTGCAAGTACCAATCCTCGATCCGCGACTGCGCCATCCAGTCAATGACCGGCTGGGCTGTCAGCGGTCGGCGCGTCGCAAGCGCGGCCTCGAGCAGTACCCGCGCGTCACGCGGCTCGCGCTGCACCCGCCAATTGCTTTGCGCCAGCTTCAACGCCTCCTCAGGCATTTGCAACACGTGCAGGCTGAAGCGCGACTCTTCCTGTTCGTGCGTGGTATCACCGCGCAACCGCGACGCCGCGTAGCGGTCGGCGAGCGCGGCGCGGTGCTCGCGCAGGCTCTGCGCCCCTACCGCCTGCTCCGCCAGGCTCAGGCGCAACAGCAGCGGATCCGCGCGCACGCGATCCTTCAATAGCGCGATGACTTCCTGGTGACGCCCGTAATCCAGCAGAAAATCGGCATACGCAGCCAGCAGAAAACCATCGGTGATCCCGAGTGCCAGCGCTCGCCGGAAGTGTCGCTCGGCAAGTCCCGGATCGTTCAGGCGCCACGCAATTTCTGCCAGCCGGATTAACACCCAGAGTTTCTGCTGTGGGCTGGCGTCGGTGGCTGCGACAAGCGCACGGTCGAGCGCGTCATACGCCTCGCGTGCGCGCCCTGTGAGCCCGTCGATAAAGGCGCTGCATCCGACCGCAGTCAGGCCGGGGTGAAGCTTGGCCAGCTCTGCGCAATCGCGGCGTGAAGCTTCGTAGTCGGCCTGGACCAGATGGATTACCGCGCGCAGGGACCAGGCCCCGGCGTCGCCCGAGTCGCGCTCCACCGCCTGCGCGAGATCGGCTAGCGCGCCCGAGAAGTCATGGCGATACTGGCGCAGTGTGGCACGCATCACCAGCAACTCGACCGGAGGCTCGCGCAGCTCCCACCATGGCCTGAGCACGGCCTGCGCATAACCGATATATCGGGGATCGCCCTCGGCGGACGCTTGCTCGAAAAAGCGCCGCGCCAGCCGCACGGCCATCGCGAGGTCCTGGGGGTCGCGTGCCAGTGCCGTGCGCATCTCGCGGATCTCGCGGGCGACCGGATCGCTGGGCCTCAGCGGCAGCCGCTCGAGGACGACAGCGTCGGTCTGTGGAACGTAGGGCGCCGCCACGCCGTGCGGGCTCCACGACATTGCGACAATAGCAAAGGCTATTCGATATGACAGGAACATAGTAGCTTCACCCGCGTAGCGGTTCGAATCGATGTTCTTTAACGCCGTGCGCCATCGGCGGCGAATGAATTGCGCCCTCAAACAAAGGATTGCAAGTCTGCCAAAAAGGACGCAATGAAGAAGTAATTTTTGCAGATTCGCTTAAAGGCAGGAGCATCCCTGCCTTTTTTTTGGGGAGCGCGCATGCGACATGAAGGGCCCGGGACCGCCGCGTTGCGCGGCGTTCGCCTAGTGTAATGTCCCGTTGATAACTTGCAATATAAAGCGCCGTCTTGCTGACGAAAGTCGGCATCCAGGTATCTGGAGCCACGCCCGGATCCCAGCGTTCGCTGGGATGACACTTATTAAAGAAACTTGCGGGACACAACCCGAGCTCGATTAGCGCCGCGTGCAGAACCAGAATTCAGTAGACCAGGCGGTGCGTTCTCGGCGGCGACGGCC
>JBKJZR010000084.1:0-18575 GCA_046715035.1 Burkholderiales bacterium
CGCGCCTGGTATCGAGCCGCTTGCGACCGCCGCGAATCTACCGGGCTTCGACGCCGCGGCATGGATCGGCGTGATGGTGCCCTCGGGCACACCAAAGCCGATCGTGGACAAGCTCTCGGCTGCAGTCGACAAGGCGATGCAGGCGCCAGACACACACGAAAAGCTTGGCGCCGCCGGCCTCGAGGTCGATTATCGCCGCACCGCGGACTTCGGGCCTTATCTGAAGGTACAGCGCACGCGCTTCGCCGAGATCATCAAGAAGAACAACATCAAACTCGAGTGACGGGTAATCGCGCGCTTACCCAGCGGGTTGTTGGCCGCCCCACACCACGATGATGTACGTAGTTGGTTACATTGTGTTTTGGTGGCCAAGGGCGGAATCGAACCACCGACACAAGGATTTTCAGTCCTCTGCTCTACCAACTGAGCTACTTGGCCGTATCCGGACTGCCTGCGAACGCCGGCAGCGAGAAAAGGGCGCTATTAAAACCCGGATCACCGGGTGCGTCAAGCAACCGCGTCGCTCCCTTCTGCGGGGCACAGAAACCTGGTTGACTGAATGGAGCTGCGTGGCGCGCATGCGAGAACTCAGCACCGCATTGCGTGAAAGACCTGACTCAGCTACGACTTGAACTGGTTGCGGCATCAGCAAAAGAAAACCCCGCTCGCGCGGGGTTTCTTTTTACTGGATCCCAGCTTGCGCTGGGATGACGTCGCCTGCTGCTGGGATGACTCGCCTGATCGGCGGACGTTACATATCCATGCCGCCCATGCCGCCCATGCCGCCATGTCCGCCGCCACCGCCGTGCGCATGCTCTTCCTTCGGCGACTCGGCCACCATGGCCGCAGTGGTCAGGATCAGGCCGGCAACCGACGCCGCGTTCTGCAATGCTGCGCGCGCGACTTTGGTCGGATCGACCACGCCCATCTCCATCAGATCACCGTACTGGCTGGTCTGGGCGTTGTAGCCGTAATTGCCTTTGCCATCCGCCACTTTGTTGAGCACCACCGACGGCTCATCGCCGGCGTTGGCGACGATCCAGCGCAGTGGCTCTTCCAAGGCGCGCAGCACGATCTTGATGCCTGCTTCCTGATCGTGGTTGTCACCTTTGAGCTTGCTCAAGCCCGAGCGCGCGCGAATCAGCGCCACGCCACCGCCGGCGACGATACCTTCCTCGACCGCCGCACGTGTCGCGTGCAGTGCATCTTCCACGCGGGCTTTCTTTTCCTTCATTTCGACTTCGGTCGCAGCGCCGACTTTGATCAACGCCACGCCGCCGGCCAGTTTCGCCACGCGCTCCTGGAGTTTTTCCTTGTCGTAGTCGCTGGTCGCCTCTTCGATCTGCTTGCGGATGTTTTTCACACGCGCTTCGATCCCTTTAGCGTCGCCGGCGCCGTCGATGATCGTCGTTTCTTCCTTGCCGATCTCGATACGCTTGGCCTGGCCCAGGTCGGTCAGCGCCACTTTTTCAAGTGACAGTCCGACTTCCTCGGCAATCACGGTGCCGCCGGTAAGAATCGCGATATCTTCGAGCATCGCTTTGCGGCGATCTCCGAAGCCCGGCGCTTTGACGCCGCAGGTTTTCAGGATGCCGCGGATGTTGTTGACCACCAGCGTCGCGAGCGCTTCACCATCGATGTCTTCGGCGATGATCAGCAGCGGCTTGCCGGCTTTCGCAACCTGCTCGAGCACGGGCAGCAGTTCGCGGATGTTCGAGATCTTCTTGTCGTGCAGCAGCACGTAAGGGCTCTCGAGGAGCGACATCTGTTTTTCAGCATTGTTGATGAAATACGGCGACAGGTAGCCGCGGTCGAACTGCATGCCCTCGACCACTTCGAGCTCGTTCTGCAGGCCCGAGCCGTCTTCGACGGTGATCACGCCTTCCTTGCCGACTTTTTCCATCGCTTCGGCAATGATGTCGCCGATATTGCTGTCGGAGTTGGCGGAGATCGAGCCGACTTGCGCGATTTCCTTGGAGGTCGTGCAGGGCTTGGAGAGCTTCTTCAGTTCGTCAACGACGGATTCCACGGCCTTGTCGATGCCGCGCTTCAGGTCCATCGGGTTCATGCCGGCGGCAACAAACTTCATGCCTTCCTGCACGATCGATTGCGCGAGCACGGTTGCCGTGGTGGTGCCGTCGCCGGCGATGTCGGAAGTCTTGCTGGCGACTTCCTTGAGCATCTGCGCGCCCATGTTTTCGAACCTGTCCTTGAGCTCGATCTCTTTCGCCACCGACACACCGTCCTTGGTGATAGTCGGGGCGCCGAACGAGCGCTCGAGCACGACGTTGCGGCCCTTGGGTCCGAGGGTCACTTTCACCGCGTCGGCCAGGATATTCACGCCCGCGACGATCTTGGTGCGGGCCGAGTCATGAAACTTGACGTCTTTTGCTGCCATGTTGATTCTCCTAATATGCTTTGGTTACTCGATCACGCCCATGACGTCTTCTTCACGCATCACGAGCAGTTCTTCGCCTTCGACCTTGACGGTCTGGCCCGAATATTTGCCGAAGAGCACACGATCCCCGACCTTGATGTCGAGCGGACGCACTTTGCCGTCTTCGAGTATCTTGCCCTTGCCGATCGCTTTGACTTCGCCTTGATCGGGTTTTTCTGCGGCAGTGTCGGGAATGACGATGCCCGAGGCGGTCTTGCGCTCTTCTTCCACCCGCTTGACCATCAGGCGGTCGTGTAATGGCCGAATCTTCATAAAATTCTCCTCGTTACCTAAACTATAAAAAACTACTGGGGAAAACTGCTAGCACTCACAGGGAGCGAGTGCTAATAATAGTCCCTCGGGCGCACAATTTCAAGCGCCGGGGACGAGAAAGGACGGGGAGGCGGCCACGAAAGCCGGGCTCCGCAGCGAAAGTGAAGTTAATTCAGTGGATTAGCGAGCCGCAAGAAGAACCGCTCGCGATGATCCGTCGAACGGAGTTGTTCGACATATCAAACTGCTCGAGTAGTCTGATTTGGATCCGTGGGAGCAGCGTGCCCCCTTCGAGACCCTCAGAGCTTACCCGGACTTGATCCGGGGGAACGGTTTGGGGTGGCCTTCTTTGGACGGTTAAACGACGAGCGATGTCGGCATGCCGAAGCGGTAAACCGTCTTGCGGTCGCCATCGCACGTCGGCGGAATCGGCGACACCGGGCAGGGAGGGTTGCGGCGGCCGGCGGCGTCCAGCGTCGCATCGTCAGTGTAGTCGCCCCAGATGCCCCCGCGCACGGGTCGGAAAAGCCACATGAGGTAGCCGCGGCGCGCGGCAACTTCCACCAGATCGTCCACGTCAGGCGCGTCCGCAACCACCATCTGGTTGCCATTGATGCCGAAAGGAAAGGCGCCGAAGGCCTGCAGGCACTCGCGCGTTTCTCTCGACTCTGCACCCGGACGGCCACAACCGCGGCGCTCGGCGCGCTGCACGTCCCAGGCCCCGAGCTCCCACGCGGCATCCATCGCCGCCCGATCGACAGCGACCAGATCGCGCCAGCGTTCGTTCAATTGCAATGCGGAGCTGGGAATCGAGGTGTACGAGACGCACTGAGCCTCTTCGACTTCCGCCAGCTTTTCTTTGATGAAGCCGTGCCAGTGCAGCGTGAGAATGATCGGCGTGTCGGGACAGGGAACCGCGGCGAGCGTAATCGCGAACAACGGCAGGCCGGTCGAGCTGACCTGATCTTCGATGCGATCGAGTAACACCATGCGAGTCGACCTCCACAGGAATGCTACACTCAACAGCGAGCAAATTTGATGCCAGCGCCCTTACCCCCAGAACGCCGCGCGCCGAATCCCGGTTGACGCATGCGGGGCACGAATGCGATGTTACCGGGAGCCGCTTCTTGTTTGCATCGGTTTCAATTGCCCGCAAGGTTTCTTCTCACGCGTCACTGCATGTTTTTCCCTCGCTTTCGTGCTTGGCAGACGCGCCATTTCGCCCGCGTCTTGCGTGAGCCGCGATCCCGCTTTCGTGCCTGCTAGCACTCTCGCCACCACAATGCTGACACGCAGCGCGTCCGCGGTGTGGCATCCATGCACGCAAATGAAGCACCTCGAAAAGTCGCCGCTGGTGGCGATCGCGCGCGGCAAGGGCGTATGGCTGTACGACACGGACGGGCGGCGTTATCTCGATGCCATCAGCTCGTGGTGGGTGAATCTCTTCGGACACGCCAACCGGGAGATCAACGCCGCGGTTTCTTCCCAGCTCGAGCAGATGGCGCACATCATGCTGGCCGGACTCACGCACGAGCCCGTCGTCCAGCTTTCGGAACGCCTGGGTGCGCTGACCGGCAACCGGCTCGGTCATTGTTTTTACGGCAGCGACGGCGCATCGGCGGTCGAGATCGCGCTGAAGATGAGCTTCCATTGCTGGCGCAACACGGGGTGCTCCGGGAAGAACACGTTCGTGAGTCTCGCCAACGGCTATCACGGCGAGACGCTCGGGGCCTTGTCGGTCACCGATGTGGCGATATTCAAACGCACGTACGCGCCGCTGTTGCGCGCGAGCGTTCAAGTGCCCAGCCCCGACTGGCGTCTGGCCGAGCGCGGCGAGTCGCCGCGCGCCTACGCCGAGCGCTGCGCGATCGCTCTGGAGCGCCACCTCGAAGAACACCATGCGAGCACCGCTGCGGTCATCGTCGAGCCGCTCGTCCAGGGCGCCGCCGGCATGGCGATGTACGACGCCGAGTACCTGCGCCGCGCCCGGCAGCTCTGCGATCGCTTCGGCGTCCATCTGATCGCCGATGAAATCATGACCGGCTGCGGACGCACCGGCACTTTTTTCGCGTGCGAACAGGCGGCGATCACCCCCGATTTCCTGTGCCTGTCCAAAGGCATCACCGGGGGATACCTGCCGCTGTCGGTGGTACTGACCACCGCGGACGTATATGGCGCGTTTTACGATGACAGCGCTGCGCGCGGTTTTCTGCATTCGCACTCGTATACCGGTAATGCGCTGGCATGCAGCGCAGCGCTCGCCGCGCTGGACATTTTCGAGCGCGATGACGTGATCGCGGGCAATCGTGCCAGGGCCGCGCGGATCACGCGCGCAACGCTGCCCCTCGCCCAGCATCCGCGCGTGCGCAACTGGCGCAACACCGGCATGATCTGGGCGTTCGAGGCCGACACCGCCGACGCTGACTTCGCGCACCGGTTCTATCGCGCCGCGCTCGAGCGCGAGCTGCTGCTGCGGCCGATCGGCACCACCGTCTATTTCATGCCGCCCTACGTGATCGACGACGACGAGATCGAGCTGCTGGCCGCGCGCACGCTCGCAGCGCTGGACGCTGCGCTCGCCTGAACGATGCATCGATTTCGACTGCGGCTGCTCGTTGTCATCGCGTGGTGGGGCATCGCCACCGGCGCGCTCGCCCAGGAAACCACGACACGCCTGCCGCAGCCGCTCACGCAGGCGTTGCAGCAGGCGGGTATACCCGAAACGAGCGTCGGTCTCTACGTGCAGGACGTGAATGCGGAGCGGCCGGTGCTCGCGCTTGGGGAAGAGCGCGCGCTCAACCCCGCGTCGACCATCAAGCTCGTCACCACCTTTGCGGCCCTGGATCTGCTCGGGCCCGCGCACGCGTGGACCACTGAGGTGTACACGAACGGCGCGCACCAGGGCGATACGCTGACCGGCGACATCATCATCAAGGGTTACGGCGATCCGCGGCTGACGCTCGAGAATTTCTGGCTCATGCTGCGTGCCGTGCGCGCGCGCGGCATCCGCGAGATCCGCGGCGACCTGTGGCTCGACCGCAGCTATTTCGCGGGCGAAAATACCGATTCTGCGCGTTTCGACAACGAGCCCACGCGTCCCTACAACACCCCGCCCGACGCGCTGCTCGTCAACTTCAAGGCGGTGCGGCTGCAGTTCGCCCCGGACGTCGAACGCCGCACGCTCACCATCGCTGCGGAGCCGCCGCTGGCGAGCGTGCAGATACTCAACAATATCGTCCTCGACAACGAGCCGTGTGGCGACTGGGTGGCGCGGCTCAAGCTTTCCGCACTCGGCGATGCCGCGAGCGCGCGGCTGCTGTTCAGCGGCAATTATTCGACGACGTGCGGTGAGAAAACGCGCAGCTACAGTGTGCTCGGCCATCCTCAGTACGTGCACGCTTTGTTCTCCCAGCTCTGGCGCGAGCTTGGCGGCACCTTTGCCGGAGGCGTGCGCGATGCGCAGACCCCGTCCGGCGCGCGGCTGCTGGTCGCGCACCAAACCCAACCGCTCGCGGAGATCGTGCGCGACATCAACAAGTTCAGCAACAACGTCATGGCCCGCCAGCTCTACCTGTCGCTGGGCGCGATCGCCTTGGGGCCGCCGGCGACGGGAGACAAAAGCGCGCGTGCGATCAACCAATGGCTGAGCTCGCGCCGCGTGTCGATCCCCGAGCTCGTGCTCGAAAACGGCTCCGGCCTCTCGCGCGTCGAGCGCATCAGTGCACGCAGCCTCGCGCTGCTGCTCGTCGCTGCGCATCGCGCGCCGGTGATGCCCGAACTCGTTTCGTCGCTGCCGCTGGTGGCCGTCGACGGCACGATGAGAAAAAGGCTCGCGAGCGCCGACGTTGCGGGACAGGCACACATCAAGACGGGATCGTTGACCGGCGTGCGCGCGATTGCCGGCTATGTGCTCGACGGCAGAGGCCGCCGGATGGTGGTGGTGTGCCTCGTCAACCACCCCAAGGCGCAAGCCGCGCAGGGGCTGCACGACGCCTTGCTGAAATGGGTGTATGCACGATAGCTAAGCGATTAGAAACAGATGCTTGAGACACACTGTTGCCAAAATACAACAGATATCTTCGTTTATTGCAATAAATAAAGGGGGTTATGTGGACATCTTAAAGTTCTTTCTTTAAGCTGAACTCAACAATCGCGGGAACAGGACACCAAACGCGGTTCTGTCCGCGACGACACAGAGCTCGAAATATGAACAAGTTTCTAATTGGCGCGGTACTAAACGTTCTAACCACAAAGCTGCGCCAAATGCTTAATAGCCGGGTCGCCCCCGGCTATTTTTTCAGTTACAGGGCATGACAGCGCGGTCGCCCGGCGGTGTCCGGTTGTTACGCGGCAGGCAGTCCACCAAGGAGCTGGCAAAAATGAAAACAAACCTCTCAATCGCCTTGATCGGATTAGCCGCGGCCATGGGCACTTCAACGCTGGCCAAGGCACAGGATGTGGAGACTCGTGGTTACATCGGGGCATCCATCGGTCAATCCAAATTCAAGGACGCCTGTATCGGTCTGCCCGCCGCCGGATTCGTCGGCAGCTGCGACCAGAAGGACACCGCGTGGAAGGTGTTCGGCGGGTATCAGTTCAACCGGCACATCGGTGTCGAGCTAGGCTATACCGATCTGGGCGAAGCCAATGCCGCAGGCACGATCCGCGGCGTTCCGGTGACCGCGAATGCCGAAGCCAAAGCGATCGAGATCGTCGCGGTCGGCACCCTGCCGATCAACGACCGTTTTTCGGTCTATGCGAAGGCGGGCATGTATCGCTGGGACATCGATGCCCGGGCAGTAGTCGGCGGCGTGCCGACCGGGATCGGTGACAAGGGCAACGATTTCACCTATGGATTCGGCCTCAACTTCCACATCAACCGCAATGTCGCGATCCGGGCGGAGTGGCAGCGTTACAACGAAGTCGGCGAAGATACGACGACCGGCCGCAGCGACGTCAACGTGATGAGCGCGGGCGTGGTCTTCAAGTTCTGATCCGGAGACTCGCGCTGCGAAGGAAAGCCGGGTTTATCCCGGCTTTTTTGTTGCCTGCGGCGGGCGTTCGCCGGGCATCTGCAGACCCAGGCGATCCCACAGTTCGTCCACGCGCCGCTTGACCGCGTCGTCCATCTCGATGGTTACCCCCCATTTGCGGCTCGTCTCGGCCGGCCACTTCGCGGTCGCGTCGATGCCCATCTTCGAGCCCAGGCCCGACACCGGGCTCGCGAAATCGAGATAATCGATCGGCGTATTGTCGGCGATCAGCGTATCGCGTGCCGGATCGACGCGCGTGGTGAGCGCCCAGATGACCTCCTTCCAGTTGCGCACGTCGATGTCCTCGTCGGTGACGATGATGAACTTGGTGTACATGAACTGGCGCAGGAACGACCAGACGCCGAACATCACGCGCTTCGCGTGCCCCGGATACTGTTTGCGCATGCTGACCACTGCCAGGCGGTACGAGCAGGCTTCCGGCGGCAGATAAAAATCGACAATCTCCGCGAATTGTTTCTGCAGCAGCGGCACGAACACCTCGTTCAATGCCATGCCGAGCACCGCCGGTTCGTCCGGCGGCTTGCCGGTATATGTGCTGTGATAAAGCGGCTCGCGGCGCATGGTGATGCGCTCTAGCGTAAGCACGGGGAAATGCTCCTGCTCGTTGTAGTAGCCCGTATGGTCGCCGAAAGGCCCTTCGAGCGCGGTTTCGCCGGGCTGGAGCCATCCCTCGAGCACGATCTCAGCGGCGGCGGGCACTTGCAGATCGTGCGTCATGCACTTGACGATCTCGGTCCTGGCGCCGCGCAGCAAACCGGCGAATTGATATTCGGACAGACTGTCGGGCACCGGCGTTACAGCGCCCAACATGGTGGCGGGATCCGCGCCGAGGGCGACGGCTACCGGAAACGGCGCGCGCGGGTGCGCGAGGCAGTGGTCGCGATAGTCGAGTGCCCCGCCGCGGGCGCTGAGCCAACGCATGATGACCTTGTTCGGCCCGAGCACCTGTTGACGATAGATGCCCAGGTTCTGCCGCTTTTTCTGGGGACCCCGCGTCACGACCAGGCCCCACGTGATCAGCGGGGCTGCATCGCCGGGCCAGCAGGTCTGGATCGGCAGCCGGCCAAGATCGACGTCGGAGCCTTCCCATACCAGCTCCTGGCACGCAGCGGCGGAGACCTGCTTCGGCTGCATGTTGAGCACCTGCTTCAGCATCGGCAGCCGGTCCCACGCATCCTTCCACCCGCCGGGCGGTTCGGGTTCCTTGAGGCTCGCCAGCAGCACCCCGATCTCGCGCAGGGCGCCGACCCCGTCCGCGCCCATTCCCAGCGCGACGCGACGCGGCGTGCCGAACAGGTTGGCGAGCACGGGAATCGTGTGCCCCCGGGGCTTCTCGAATATCAGCGCGGGCCCGTGCGCCCTGAGCACCCGGTCGCAGATCTCCGTCATTTCGAGCCGGGGATCGACCTCGACGCCGATGCGCTTCAACTCCCCGAGGGATTCCAGCTGCGCGACGAAGTCCCGCAGGTCGCGATACTTCATCTACCCGCCGGCCGGCAGGACCGGGGCCGGGAAGAGCGGCATGCGCAGCAGGAAATCGACCACGATGCCGGCGAACACCGCAGCGCCGACGAGGTTGTTGTTGCGGAACGCGCGCAAACACCCTTCGCGGCTGCGCCCGCGGATGAGCAGGTACTGATACGCGGCCAGACACGCCGCGATCAGCAGGCCGATCACATAAAAAACGCCGAGCCGCGCGGCCCAGCCGACGTACAGCATCAGGATCAGGAACAACCCGTGGCACGCCATCACCGCGGCAACGTCGTAGCGCCCGAACAATATCGCCGACGATTTGAGGCCGAGCCGGCGGTCGTCATCGCGATCCACCATCGCATATTCGGTGTCGTAGGCGATGGCCCAGAACACGTTCGCCGCGACCATGACCCACGCCAGGGGGACGATGCGATCCTGGTGCGCAGCGAATGCCATCGGAATGCCGAATCCGAACGCGATGCCCAGCCACGCCTGCGGCAGCCAGAAGACGCGTTTGAGAAACGGGTAGACGACGGCCAGTGCGAGCGCGATCAACGACAGCTGGATGGTCAACGCGTTCAGCTGCCAGACGAGGAGGAAAGCGAGCAAAGCCAGAAACGCCGCCAGCGCGAGCGCCTCACCAGGGTGTATTCGCCGCGCCGCGAGGGGACGCTCGCGCGTGCGCTCGACATGGGCGTCGAAGTTGCGGTCCGCGTAGTCGTTGATGACGCAGCCGGCCGAGCGCATCAGGACGACGCCCAGAATGAAAATCACCGCGACCCCGGGGTTCGGAAACCCGTACGAGGACATCCACAATCCCCACAGGGTGGGCCACAGCAGCAGCAGGATGCCGATCGGCTGGTCGAGCCGCATCAGCTTCTCATAGACGTTCAATCGTTCATTGAGCGTCACGGCAGACCCTGTCGCAGGCACAGCAACACGTCTTGCGTATTGCGGAAATGGCTAACAGGCCATGCTTTCTTCATGTTTGTACGTATTATCACCTCAAACGCGCAGAAACTGCTGGCGCCCGCCGAGCCAACGCTGCAGGTGTCGAGCCGCGAGCTCCGGGTGGGTTGCGAGCAGCTCTGGCGCGACGGCACGCGCCATGTCGAGCAGCTCGAGGTCGACGCTGAGATCGGCGAAGCGCAGCATCGGCACGCCGCTCTGGCGCGCACCCAGCAGCTCGCCCGGGCCGCGCAGCCTGAGGTCGTGGCGCGCGATCTCGAAGCCGTCGGTGTTTTCAAAGATGATCCTGAGCCGCTCGCGCGCGAGGTCCGACAGCGGGTTCTGATAGAGCAGGATGCAGATGCTGCGGCCTGTGCCACGACCCACGCGCCCGCGCAGCTGGTGGAGCTGGGACAAGCCCATCCGCTCCGCATTTTCGATCACCATCAGCGTTGCATTCGGCACGTCGACGCCCACCTCGATGACGGTGGTCGCGACGAGCAGCTGAATTTCTCCCGACTGAAACGCCTGCATCACTGCCGCCTTCTCTGCACCCGCGAGCCGGCCGTGCACGAGCCCTACGCGCAGCCCGGGAAAAGTCGCCAGCAGCTGCTGGTAGGTGTCGAGCGCGGTTTGCAGCTGCAGCGCTTCGGACTCCTCGATGAGCGGGCAAACCCAGTAGGCCTGGCTGCCTTCCATGCACGCGTCGCGCACTCTTTGGATCACTTCGTCACGGCGCGCATCCGCGACGAGCCGCGTCGCCACGGCAGTGCGCCCGGGCGGCATTTCATCGATCACCGACACGTCGAGGTCGGCGTAATAGCTCATCGCCAGCGTGCGCGGTATCGGCGTCGCGCTCATCATCAGCTGGTGGGGCTGCAGCGAGCGCCCCGCCTGTTTGGCTTTTTCACGCAGCGCCAGGCGCTGGCGCACGCCGAAGCGGTGCTGCTCGTCCACGATGGCGAGCCCCAGCCGCTGAAACTCGACTTCGTCCTGGAACAACGCGTGCGTGCCCACCGCGACCTGCGCCGCGCCGCTGGCGACGCGGGCGAGCGCGTCGCGTTTGTTCTGGCGGGTGAGGCCGCCGGCAAGCCACGCCACGTTGATGCCGAGTGGAGTGAACCACGCGGAGAACTTGCCAAAATGCTGTTCCGCGAGAATTTCTGTCGGCGCCATGATGGCGACTTGATGATCGTTCTCGACGGCCTGCAGTGCTGCGATCGCGGCGACGATCGTTTTGCCGCTGCCCACGTCGCCCTGCAGCAGGCGCTGGGCCGGGTGGGCGCGCGCGAGGTCGGCGCGGATCTCCGCCGCCGCGCGGTGCTGCGCGCGCGTCAGCTTGAACGACAGTTGGTCGAGCAGCGCGCGCGTCAACCGGCCGCGCGGCGGCAACCGCGGCGCATCGAGCCGCTTGCGCCGGTCGTAGTGCACGCGCATCGACAGCTGCTGCGCGAGCAGTTCGTCGAACTTGATGCGGCGCCACGCCGGATGATTGCGCTCCTCCAGCGACGCGCGCTCCGCCTCACGCGGCGGGGTGTGCAGATAGTGGACGCACGTCATGAAAGCGGGCAGCCTGAGCTTCGTCAGCAATTGCGCCGGCAGCGTGTCGGCGAGGTCGCACGCCGCCAGCGCAGCGCGCACCATGCGTTGCAGATGTGCCTGGCTCAGCCCCGCAGTGGTGGGATATACCGGCGTCAGCGTGTCGGCCACCGGCGCGTTGGCTTGCACCACGCGGTATTTCGGATGCACCATCTCCGGGCCGAAGTAGCCCTCGCGAATCTCGCCGAAGAGACGCACGCGCACGCCCGGCGCAAGTTGACTCGCCTGGCTCGTGTAGAAATTCATGAAGCGCATCGCGATCGCGCCGGAGTCGTCCTCGACGGTGCAGACGAGCTGCCGCTTGGGCCGGTACTTGATCGAACTCTCGACGATCGTGCCTTCGACGAGCACGTGCTCGCCGTGCGGCGCGTCGCCCATGCGCAGCAGGCGGGTCTCGTCGTCGTATCGCAGCGGCAGGTGTAGCACGAGATCGAATTCGCTGCCGATCCCGAGCCTGGCGAGCGCTGCCTGCTGCGCCTTGCCCTGCCTCGCGATAAAAGCCGTCACCGTTGACGACGCGGCATCGCCTGGCGCAGAGCGGGTGCGGCGCACTGCCGGCTGTCCCGTGTCTTGCGCAGGGCGCTTCACCCCGCGATCGAGCGGGACCGCACGCCGATGTCCGGGAGGCGTGCATGCCATGCGCATGCGGCACGCCTGGCAGCGGCTCGCTGCGGCTGCGTCGACACTTGCCGCCGCTGTGGTCGGAGGTCTCCCATCTGCGTTATCATGATGCCTGCACGCGCAGAATTCAATCAGCCGTCAGGCAGCCTACTCCGCGTGACTTCCAACGCGATCACCAACCTCGAGCGCATGCTCGCCGCAGGCAAGGACAGCGCGCTGTTGCGCTTCAGCCTCGGCAACGAGCACCTGAAGGCCGCCGATGCGCAACTCGCCGTCGTGCACCTCGAACGCGCCGTTGCGCTCGATCCCGATTATTCCGCGGCGTGGAAACTGCTGGGACGCGCGCTGACCGAGTGCGGGCGATTCGACGCAGCGCTACGGGCGTATCAAAGCGGCATTACGGTCGCCGAGCGCAAAGGCGACAAGCAGGCGGCGAAGGAAATGGCGGTGTTCGCCGCGCGCATCCGCAAACAGCAGGCCGCGGGCTGAGGCAGCGATGGCCGTGTTCTTGGTGATCCTGCCGCTGAAGGTGGCTCAAGCAGTCCGGTAGAAAACCCGTCACTTCTGCGGTGAAAACCCGCCCCCATCCTAACCTTCGCCCGCAAGCAGGGAGCGGAATGTCCGCCTTGACAACACCCTCCTTGCGCACCGATATCGTGTCCGACTGATGCGAGCATCTTTTTTGCGTGGTGCGCAAGCACACCCTACGCCCAAATCAGGCGCGCACCCGCGATCGCACCCCTACCCAGGACTGCGTGGAAGCGCGTTACGACGGCAGCTTGAGCACGTACTTGGCGAGTATGTTGCGTTGGATTTCGCTGGAGCCACCGTAAATCGTCGCCGGTCGCGCGTAGTAGAACGGGCTCAGCAGATCGACCTCTACGCCGTCGATTTCGAGCTCACCCGGCACGCACCCGTATTCCTGGGCCGTTTCGAGCAGCAGATCGGTGAGCCGCTGCCACGTTTCTGCCGCCCAGATCTTGAGCATCGAGACGTCCTGCCCGAGCTCCTCGCCGCGCTTGGCGATTTCGACGTAGCGCGCGTACAGCGACGACAGGTCCGCCATGTCGAGCCGCAGCACGGTGAATTTATCGACGAACCCCGGATCGTCGAAGAGGCCCTGGGCGCGCGCGAGCATCTCGAGGCGTTTCAGGGCGTACTGTGGGCGGCGCGGGCTGCCGATGTTGACGCGTTCGAACGACAGCAGCGCTTTGGCCACGGTCCAGCCCTTGTTGAGCGCGCCGACGAGATTCGCCTGCGGCACGCGCACGTTCTCGAAGAACACCTCGCAGAACTCCTCGTGCCCCGCGATGTTGCGTATCGGGCGGATGGTGATCCCCGGCGACTTCGCATCGACCAGCAGAAAGCTGATGCCCTCCTGCTTCTTGCCTTCCCTGCTCGTGCGCACGAGCAGGTAGATGTGCGTCGCATCGTGCGCGAGCGTCGTCCAGATCTTCTGGCCATTGACGACGAAATCGCTGCCGTCGGGCACGGCCGAAGTCATCAGGCTCGCGAGATCGGAGCCGGCGTTGGGCTCCGAGTAGCCCTGCGCCCAGATATGCTCGCCCGAGAGGATCTTCGGCAGGTAGTGCCGCTTCTGCTCGTCGGTGCCGTACTTCATGATGATCGGCCCGACCTGGACGATGCCGTGGTCGGGGGCGCGCGTCACGCCGTAGCTTTCCTGCTCCTCGAACAGGATCATCAGCTTGCCGGTATCGAGCCCCATGCCGCCTTCCTCGCGCGGCCAGTTGGGTGCGATCCAGCCGTGCCTCGACAGCGTCTCGTACCACTCTTTCATCTCGTGCCAGCGGGCGCGGCGCAGGTTGTAGCGCAGGTGCTGCGGATAGTGCGCCACGAAAAACTCGCGCACCGTGGCGCGAAACGCCGCGTCGGTCATCGCGTTGAAATCAGGCAGCGCCATGTTTGCCTCCGGTTATTCTGGTGGGGCTCATGTCCAGCGACTCCCGACCGGTGGGCGCAAAGCGAAAGCATGCCACCGCCAAGCAATCGCCGCGAAGCTCACAGGTCGGAAGGAATGAGCTGCGCATAGCGGCGGCGGTGCAGCGCGCCGTTGCCGAGCGCGGACGCGAGCACCATCGCGCGCTTGAGGTACAGCCCCGCGTCGTATTCGTCGGTGAAGCCGATCGCGCCGTGGATCTGGATCGCCTCGCGCGTCACACGCAGACCGGCGTCCGAGCAGCGCGCCTTGACGCGGCTCGCCAGTGCAGTGCACTGCTTTCGGTCGGCAGCGGAATCGAGCGCGGTGATCGCGTCGTCGAGCACCGCGGACGAGAGCTGGCGCTGTATATAAAGATCGACGGCGCGGTGCGCCAGCGCCTGAAAGCTGCCGATCGGCTTGCCGAACTGCTTGCGCGTGCGCATGTAGTCGAGACTCATCTCGAGCGTGCGCTCCATGACGCCGCACAGCTCGGCGCCGGTCATCACCAGCGTTTCGTCGAGCGCGCGCTCGAGCGCCTCCTGCGCAACGGCACCCTCGGCAATCACGTGCTCGCCCGGCACCACGACGTCCGCGAGCTTCACCGTGCCCATGGACCGGCCGTCGGCGAGCTCGGTGCGCTCGAGCGTGATGCCGCTTGCGCCCGCAGGCACCCACGCCAGCACCAGCCCTGCGCCGGCGCGGGCCGACACGATGTAGCCGTCGGCGCCGGACGCGCCGTGGACGAACTGCTTGACGCCGCCCAGCTTGTAACCGCCTTCGAACGCGCGCGCCGCCAGCGTCGCCGTGCCGGGATCGATGTCGCCCGCGTGTTCCTGCCACGCCAGCGCGGGAATAAGCTCGCCGGCGACCATGGCGGGCAGCAATGCGTGCGCAGTCGCGGAGCCGGCCGCATGGCGCAGCACGCCGCCGGCCAGCACGGCGCACGCGCAAACCGGTTCGGGCACCAGCACGCGCGCCAGTCCTTCGAGCACGATGCGCATTTCGGCCAGTCCCAGCCCGAGGCCGCCGTGCTGCTCCGACACCAGTATCCCGAGCCAGCCGAACTCGGCCATCTGCCGCCACACCGTTCTGTCGTACCCCGGGTCGGTGCCGCGCAGCCGCCGCACGCGCGCGATGTCGGTGCCGCGGCTGATGAAATCCGCCACACTGTCGCGCAGCAACTCGGCGTGGCCGCTGTCGGTGACAGCGTGAACAGATTCAGCGGCCAAGGCTTTCCTCCGGAGAGCGCTGCGCAGGCGGACTCACTGCGCAGCCGGATTGTGAATTATGGTTCGTGCAGCATACTCGAAACGCCGCTCGTTCAACAACCGCGCCTGCCGGCTGCCGCCGCAGCGCGAAGGGTTGTTACACTATGTTTTTCCCGATTGGAGAATCAGCGATGGGTATTTCCATGCATACGGCGTCAGCGCCGGTTTTTACCCGCATGCTGCGCAACCTCGCGGCGATCATCGATAAAGCGGCGGCGCACGCAGCGGCGAAGAAAATCGACCCTGCAGTGCTGCTGCAGGCGCGGCTTTATCCCGACATGTTCGCGCTCGTCAAACAGGTGCAGGTTGCGACCGATTTCGCCAAGGGCTGTGTGGCGCGGCTCGCCGGCGCGGAGGTGCCCAAGTACGAGGACAGCGAAGCAAACTTCGACGACCTCAAGGCGCGCCTCGACAAGACGGTCGCCTTCATCGAATCGTTCCAGCCCGCGCAGGTCGATGGCTCGGCGGAGCGGCCGATCAAGCTGACGATCGGCGGCAAGGAGCAGAACTTCACGGGGCTCGACTATCTGCTGAACATCGTTTATCCGAACTTTTATTTCCACGTGACGACGGCGTACGCGATTCTCAGACACAACGGCGTCGAGGTCGGCAAGCGCGATTTCGTCGGCGGCATGTAGCGCGGCCCAGGATAAGCCCGCATTTTTAGGTTAGAGCCGCGTTAGTTCTGACCAGGCCGTTGGTGCTGGCCTGCCGTGAGGCATTCGAAGGGTATAGAAGCACGCGCAAGCTACTTTACCGAGAGCAAACGCAGGGGTTAGGCGGAGCTTCCCTAGAGGCCCGGCGCGGCGAGTTGGCTAAGAGAGGAGAGTGGGTGGTGTCCGGTTTACTCGAACGCGATTGCGCCGGGGTCGTGCGGATGAACGCTGCCGCCAGGGCGCGCGCGAAAGGCGCAAGCGCAACGCGCTGCGGCACCGCCTGTTGAGAGAGCCGCCAAAAGTCGCGGCGGCGCTGGCGCCGTTTCGCGTCCGCAGCTTCCGCTACCAGTGGCCCGCCGATCTGGCGACGTCCTGGGCGTTCGAGATGGAGGCGCTGATCCTCGGCTGGTACGTGCTGGTCGAGACCCAATCGGTGCTGCTGCTCACCCTTTTCGCCTCGCTGCAATACACAGGAACCCTGCTCGCGCCGATGTTCGGCGTAATGGGCGACCGCATCGGCCACCGCAACCTGCTCTGCGGCATGCGGCTCTTCTACGCGGCGCTCGCTACCGCGCTGATGACCTTCACATTCGCGGGCATGCTGACTCCCGTCCACGTGTTCGTCATCGCCGCCCTGCTGGGTCTGGTGCGGCCATCGGATATCGGCATGCGCGCGGCGCTGGTCGCCGACACCATGCTGTCCGCGCAACTGATGGGAGCGATGAGCATCCAGCGCACGACGCAGGACTCCGCCCGCATCGTGGGCGCGCTCACGGGAGCGGGATTGGTCGCCACACTGGGCATGGGACCGGCTTATCTCGTGGTCGCCAGCCTCTACCTGACGAGCTTCACGCTCACGTTGCGCGCGGGCAGCGTGCGCTCGGCAGCGCGCCCGGCCGCGGACACGCCGAGCGAGCTCGCTCGACCGTCGCCGTGGCGCGATCTCAGGGAGGGCCTCGGCTATGTGTGGAAAACACCGCATCTGCTCGCATCGATGTGCCTCGCCTTCATCGTCAACTGCACGGCGTTTCCGCTGCTGAATGGATTGCAGCCTTATGTAGCCAAGGAGATCTATCGCACCGATCAGACCGGGCTGGGCTACATGGTCGCGGGCGCAGCGTTCGGCGCGCTGCTCGGCTCGATCGCACTGAGCAGGCATGGCGGTGCGATCCGGCCGGCCCGCACGATGATCGTCGCCTGCGCACTCTGGTACGCAATGCTGCTCGTCTTCGCGCACCTGCAGCATCCCGTCGCCGGCATCGTCGTGCTCGTGCTCGCAGGCTTTGCGCAAAGCCTGAGCCAGGTGCCCATGTCGGCGATGTTGCTGCGCACTACGGACGTGCAGTTCCGCGGCCGCGTTATGGGCATACGCATGCTGGCGATCTACGGCAATCTGCCCGGGCTGCTGATTTCAGGCCCGCTGATCGCGCGCTTCGGCTATCCGGTTACCGCGACGCTTTATTGCGTGCTCGGCCTGGCGTCGACGCTGCTGATCGCCGTGCATTGGCGTGCGCATTTGTGGAGACGCGGCGCGCCGGCGAACAGTCGGTGAATTAGGTAAGGCGCGCCTCCACCGCCGCAATCCGTGCCTCCAGTTGGTCCAGCCGCTCATTGACCACCGGCATGGTGGACAGGAGCGTCGCCATATCGGCCTTCAGGGACGCCATCGTGGCTTCCAGTACCGACAGCCGATGGAACGCGATGCCGAAATTCTTGCGTGTCTCCTCCCGCGCGTCCTTCCCGTCCGCTCGGATCTCCCTCAACAATGCCAGAACGATTTCCTCGGCCATCCTGGACCCCAAAAGTGGATATTTTAGACCCGTATGCACCGCTCGCAGTGTAAAGCGTGAAGCTCGCCAGCTTCACTGGGCAACTTCAGTCATTCGTGTCTCGGAAGGGCTTTTGTCGCGCATCTTGGACAAGCGATGCCCAACCAGCGCGATCCCGCGACGGGCGACGCAGCAAGGCGTCGTCGTCCGAATGACCATCGGCGCGTTGCCCACAACGCCGAGCGCTCAGCGTGCGTGAGAGGCGCCGCGCGCCCGCCCCTGTGGAAAACGCCACGCCACGGAAATCGACTGCGGTCCTGGCGGGGCCACACGCCAGGCGCTGAGCAGTTTTTCGCGACGACGAACGGCCGCTTACAGGCAAGCTGGTACGCCCCCCCGACGGGCCGGAGTCGGCCAAGAGCGGTCAGTTAGCAACATGGATTCGGGTGACCGGTGTTCGGCCAATGCCGCCGTTGCCTCTTTGCGACATAGGCGGCCGGTATAGATCGGTCACCGGCCGTTGCCTACGAGTTTAGGT
>JBKJZR010000085.1:0-10635 GCA_046715035.1 Burkholderiales bacterium
GGCATAGCGCTCAAGCTGACCGAGGGGCTCGGCCAGACGGTGCTCATCGACAACCGCGGCGGGGGCGGCGGCAGCATCGGCGCCGAGCTGGTTGCCAACGCCCCAGCCGACGGCTATACGCTGCTGATGATGAGCGCGACATCGGTCGTGCACCCGATCATGTACAAGTCCCAGTACGATCCCGTGCGCAGCTTCGCGGCCGTGTCGCAGGTCACTACCCAGCCGTATGTAATCGTCGTCAATCCGGCGGTAGCGGCGAAATCGGTTGCGGAGCTTCTCGCCCACGCCAAGTCGAATCCCGGCAAGCTCAACTACGCGTCCTCCGGCAACGGCAGCCTGATTCACCTCACCGGCGAGCTATTCAAGACCGCCACCG
Organism: Burkholderiales bacterium; assembly: GCA_046715035.1. Classification (GTDB taxonomy): domain Bacteria; phylum Pseudomonadota; class Gammaproteobacteria; order Burkholderiales; family SG8-41; genus PALSA-1004. Next base: position 377 of record JBKJZR010000085.1, read on the forward strand.
GCATCGACATGGTGCATGTGCCTTATAAAGGCATCGCGGCCGCTTACCCCGACCTCATCAGCGGGCAGATACAGCTCACCTTCGCGAGCATCATTTCGGCGCTGCCCATGATCCGCACCCAGCGCGTGAGAGCGCTGGCGGTCACGGGCGAGCGGCGGTCGAAGACCTTGTCCGAGCTCCCGACGGTGGTCGAGACCGGCATCCCGGGCTTCGTCGTCGCCAACTGGTACGGTATGCAGGCTCCCGCCGGCACGCCACAGCCGATTGTCGAGCGGCTGAACCGTGAAATCGTCAAGGCGTTGCAGCTCCCGGATGTCGTGGCGCGGCTCGCCAACGACGGGGCGGATGGGGTGGGCAGCACGCCGCAGCAGTTCTCCGCTCATATCCGTACCGAGCACGAGAAGTGGTCGCGCGTCATCAAACAGGCGGGCGTCCGCGGCGAGTGACACTCGTGTGCCGCGGCCGCGCGGCCGGGTGGTGAGCGCAGTGACGCAGCGGCTGCAATCGCGCGCGCCGAACACGCAGAGGGCGCACGCACCATTTGGGAGCACACGCGGCAGTCCGCCGCGCGACGCCCGCCTCCGGAAGTCGCCTTCCGGCGTCAGGTACGGTTTCTGCTAACCTTGCGCTATTTCATGACTGTATCTACGCGTCTTGCCGGTCGATTGGTGTGGCTCTGCGCCTGCGCTGTGCCGCTCGCCCACGCGCAAGCGGATCCGCCGCGTGCAGCAGGCGCGCGAGCCGTGCGCATCGTCGTGCCGTTTTTGGCCAACGGCATCGCCGACAGCATCGCGCGCATCGCAGTCGGCAACGCGCAGAAAGCGTCGAAAACGGCCTATGCGGTGGAGAATCGGCCCGGTGATGAGGGCCACTTCGGCGCAGAGGTGGTGTCGAAAGCCGAGCCTGACGGTCAGGTCCTGCTGTTCGCACCGGTGACCGTGTATGCGGCGGCGGCAAGCCATGCCGCGAAGCTGCACTACGATCTCGCGGCCGACTTCACGCCGGTGACTCTGGTCGCCAATGCTCCACACGTGCTGGTGATCCATCCTTCGCTGCCGGCGAAAAGCGTCAGAGAGCTTATCGCGCTCGCCAAATCGAATCCGGCGCGGCTGCGCTGGGCGGCGCACAGCAGGACTTCACTGTCGATGCTCGAGCTCGAATTGTTTCGGAGCCTGAGCGGCGTCAGGGTGAACGCCATTCCCTATACCAATAGCGCCGCCGTCATGCCCGATCTGCTCTCCGGCAATGCCGAGATCGCGTTCGACACGATTGCCGCCGCGCTGCCCCACCTCAAGGCGGGCAAGCTGCGTGCAATTGCAGTCGCGAGCTCGCAGCGTTCGCCCGCGCTGCGTGACACGCCGACGATCGCGGAGGCGGGCGTGCCGGGATTCGAGGCGAACTACTGGTACGGGCTGCTGCTGCCGGAAGGCGCCGCCAAGGCGGTCGTCGACAGGCTCAACGAGGAGCTGGTGCGGGGCATCAACGCCGCCGACACGCGGGAGCGCCTGCTCCTGCACGGCATCGAAGCGCGCGCGAGCACCCCCGCTGAGCTGGGGAAGATCGTGCGCGATGAAATCACCAAGTGGGCGGGAGTGAGCAAGTCCGCTGCCGCCGCGCGCTAGAGAGAGGAACAAACATGTACAAGACGCTGGCAATCTTCGCTGCTTTGCTGGTCTGCGCCTGTCCGCTCGCCGCGTTCGCACAGACTGCTGCGACGGGCTCCGCCTATCCCGCGCGGCCGATCCGCATCATCGTGCCGTTTCCCCCGGGTGGCGCCGCCGATCTGCTCTCACGCCTCGTCGGGCAGAAACTGACCGACGCCTGGGGCCAGCAGATCATCGTCGATAACCGCCCCGGCGCCGGCGGCAATATCGGCGCGGAAATCGCAGCCAAGACGGCGCCCGACGGCTACACCCTGCTGATGGCGCCGACGACCACCTACGCCGTGGGCATGGCCGCCTACAGCAAGCTAAACTGGAGCCTCGACCGCGACCTGGTGCCGGTCGCGATGGTCGCCAACGTTCCGCACATCCTCGTCGCCCACCCCAACCTGCCGGTGCGCAACGTCAAAGAGCTGATCGCGCTCGGCAGAGCGCGCCCCGGCGAGCTCAATTTCGCCTCGCAGGGCAACGGCACGCTGTCGCACGTCGAGCAGGAGCTGCTCAAGCAGCTCGGCGGCTTCACGGCCAATCACATTCCCTACAAGGGCAGCGTGCCGGGACTCGCCGATCTGATTCCCGGCAACGTGCAGCTGTTCTTCGACAGCATCCCTTCGTCGGCGCCGTACGTGAAGAGCGGACGCCTTAAAGGCATCGGCGTGGCCTCGTCCCAACGCTCGCCCGCCCTGCCCGACCTGCCCGCGATCAGCGAATCGCTCAAGGGCTTCGAAGCGGACAGCCTGTTCGGCTTCATGGCGCCCGCGGGCACGCCGCGCGACATCGTGGCCAAGCTCAATGCCGAGGTGCAGAAAACGCTGGGCGTAGCCGAGCTCCGCGAAAAACTGCTCGCACAGGGAGGCTTCGTCACCGGCGGCACGCCCGAGCAGATGGCTGAAATGATCCGCCGCGACCTCGACAAGTGGGGCAAGGTGGTCAGGACCGCGGGCGTCAAGATCGAGTAGCAGTACAATCCGCATTTGTCTCGAGTTCAGGTAAAGCGATGAGGGAAGACGCCCGTGATGCGGTCGGCAGGGTCGACGAGCGGCGACTATGGCAGCGCCACGTGGAGATGGCGCGCATCGGCGCGATTCCCAACGACGGCGTCAATCGCGCCGCCTTTTCCGCCGAGGACATTGCGGCGCGCAAGCTGCTGCTGTCGTGGGCCGCGCAGCGCAACTTCAGCGTCAGCGTCGACGGCATCGGCAACCTGTTCGTGCGCCGCGCCGGGACCGACCCGGACGCCGTGCCGGTGATGACGGGCAGCCACATGGACAGCCAGCCGCGCGGCGGGCGTTTCGACGGCATTTACGGCGTGCTGGCCGGCTTCGAGGCGCTCGAAGCGATGGAAGAAGCGGGCGTTGCCACGCGCCGTCCCGTCGAAGTCGTGGCGTGGACCAACGAGGAAGGCGGCAGGTTCGCACCGTGCACGATGGGCTCCATGGTGTTCACCGGTGCGCGCCCCCTCGCGGACGTGCTCGACGTCACCGACAACGCGGGTGTGAAGCTGCGCGACGCGCTCGCGCAGACGCTGGCGGCGACGCCGCAGGCAGCGCAGCGCGCATTCAGGTCTCCGGCAGCGGGTTATATCGAAGCCCATATCGAACAGGGCCCTCTGCTCGAGAACGCTGTCAAGACGATCGGCGTCGTCACCGGCATCCAGGGGCTGCGCTGGTTCAACATCGAAGTGTCCGGCAAGACGGATCACGCGGGCACGACCCCGCTGTCGCTGCGCAAGGATGCCGTGCGCGATGCGGTCGCCATCATCAACGCGCTGCACGAGCTCACCCGCGATCCCGAGGATGTCACGCGGTTCACGGTCGGCCGCATGCTGGTGACGCCGAACTCGCCCAACTCGGTGGCGAGCCACGTGCTGTTCTCGGTCGATATGCGGCATCCGGATCCGCAGCGCATTCAGGAGCTGGGCGCAGCGGTGTCGCCGCTCGCGCGCAGCGCCGCCCGCTGTTGTGAAGTCAAGGTTACCCCGACGCTGCACGACGACCCCTGCGTGTTCGATCGCGACGTGACGTCCGCGGTCGAGACCGCTGCACATACGCTCGGCCTGCCTTACATGCGGCTGCCCTCCGGCGCCAGCCACGACGCCATGTACATGGCGCGCGTCTGCCCGACCGGCATGATCTTCGTGCCGTGCGAGAAAGGCGTGTCTCACAACGAAGCGGAAAACGCCAAGCCCGGCGACTTGGCCGCGGGTGCGCGCGTGCTTACCGCCGCGCTGCTCGAGCTCGCCAATCGCTGAAGCTTGCGCCATGCAGCCGGAACACACGGTATGCGCTCGCCCGTCATCCCAGCGCACGCTGGGATCCAGGAGATTGGGTTGCGTCACAAGTTTTCTGGATTCCAGCGTGCGCTGGAATGACGCAAGCATCCGGTCTTAGGAATTGTTCTCTACGTGACCTCTGCTTCCCGTGGCTGATCCCGGTTTAGAAATCGGCATCGACATCGGCGGCACGTTCACCGACGTGGTGTGCCGTTATCCCGACGGCACGCTCAGGCAGTTCAAGCTGCCCACGTCGCGCGCCGATCCGGCGTCAGGCGTGCGCGATGCCCTCGCCCACATGATCGCGGACTGGGGCGTCGAGCCCGGCCAGATCGATCGCTTCGTCCACGGCACGACGGTCGCGACGAACGCGGTGCTCGAACGCAAGGGCGCAACCATCGGCTTGATTGCGAGCGCGGGTTTCAGCGATGTGCTCGAGATCGGGCGCGGCAACCGCCGCGAGATCTACGACACCGTGATGAAGCCGCAGACGCCGGTCTTTCTCGCTCCGCGGGCGATGCGCCGCGGCGTGCCCGAGCGACTCGCGGTCGACGGCACCGTAGTCACCGCGCTCGACGAGGCGGCGGTGAAGCGGGCAGCGGCCGAGCTCAAAGAAGCAGGCGCGACGTCGATTGCGGTGTGCTTCCTGTTCTCCTACCTCGATCCGCGGCACGAGCAGCGCGCCGGCGAGTTGATCCGCGAGGTCGACGGTGGACTCTACGTGTCGCTTTCTTCAGCGGTCGATCCGGCATTCCGCGAGTACGAGCGCATGACGGTGACGGCGTTCGACGCGTACGTAAAGCCCGTGCTCGATCGCTATCTGACCGGCATGGAGCGCAATCTCGCCGCCGATGGCGTGACTGCGCCGCTGCAGGTCATGCAGTCGCGCGGCGGCGTATGCTCGGCGGCGGTCGCGCGCGAGCGCCCGGTGCGGCTGTTCCTCTCCGGCCCCGCCGCGGGCGCCATCGGCGGCGCGATGGTCGGGCAGCGCGTCGGCGAAGGCAATCTGATTACGGTCGATATCGGCGGCACGAGCTGCGACATCGCGCTGATCGCGGACGGCACGCCGCTGATCCGCGCCGATGGCGTGATCGACCGCTATCCGGTACGCGTGGCGATGGTCGACGTGAACGCAATCGGGTCGGGGGGCGGCAGCATCGCCTGGCTCGACGCATCTGGGGCGCTACGTGTCGGGCCGCAAAGCGCCGGCTCCGAGCCGGGTCCCGCCTGCTATGGCCGCGGCGCCGCCGAGCCGACCGTCACCGATGCCTCGGTCGTGCTGGGTTACCTGAACCCCGACTATTTCGCCGGCGGCGCGCTCAAGCTCGACCCCGGCCTCGCCCGTGACGCGATCGATCAGCGCATCGCCGTCCCCATGGGTTACGGCGTCGAGCAGGCGGCGCTCGGCATACATCGCGTGGTCAACGCGCAAATGGCCGAAGGCATCCGTCTCATGTCGATCAACCGCGGCGTCGATCCCCGCGAGTACGCGCTGGTCGCACTCGGCGGTGCCGGGCCCCTGCACGGCTGCGCGCTCGCGCAGGAGCTGTACATGACGAAAGTCATCATCCCGAGCCGTCCGGGCGTGCTCTCAGCGATCGGCTTGCTGGCAGCACCGGTCGAGCACGAGTCTTTCGTCGCTTACCCGCGGCGCTTCGACGAGGCACGCGCCGGCGACGTGCTCGCGCAATTGCACCAGCTGGACCGGCACTGCGCCGCGCTCATGCACACCGACGGCATCGTGCCCGGCGAGGCGCGCGTGCATTACTCGGCTGACGTCTGCTACATCGGCCAGTCGTATTACCTTGAGGTGGCGATCGATGGCAGCGCGCGCGGTGCCCTGCTCGATCATCTCTACCGCGATTTCGTCGCCGCGCACGAGCGCATCTACGGCCACGCGACGCAGGGCCCGGCGCGCATCGTCAACCTGCGCTCGGTGCACCGCGCGCGCGGCGAGCAGCAGGCGCTGCGCGCCACTGCGTCAGCGGCGCCCGAGGGAAGCACGCGCAGCAGCGCGCGCGCAAAGTCGACCCGCGACGTGCTGCTGCCGGGTGTCGCCGGCGCTGTCGCCGCGGCCGTCTACGATCGCGAAGACCTCGCGGCCGGCGCCGAGATTTCGGGACCGGCCATCATCGAACAGACCGACACCACCACACTGGTTCTGCCGGGGTGGCGCGCAAGGCGCGTCGAGTCGGGTGATATTCTGATGGAGCAAATGACGGGCGCATGACCTTACTGGTGTAGTACTTAACCTGATGCGGCACAGCGGCGCAGAGCTGCCGAGACTCTTCCCCGTTCGATGGGGAGGCGGGAGCGTGAAACTTCTCCCCCTCGAGGGAAAGGCCGGGAGCGTGAAACTCCTCCCCCTTCAAGGAAAGGCTACGAGGCTGAGACTCCTCCCCCTTCAAGGGGGAGGCTGGGAGGGGGATGGGTAATGACACGCACGCTTGCGGGTGAACATCAGGGTGGCGGACTCGATTCCTGTCCCGACGCGCGGGACCGTTTGACCTAAACCTTCACCTTCACTACCCGGCCGTCTTTCCAGAGGACGAGCGGCGTGCCGGTGGCCTTGGCAACCGCACGCGCGCGGCGGGCGGCCCGGCGGAGAGCGGCTTCGGCCCCGACGAGAAAAGGATCCCGTTTCGCAGAAGCAGGGGTCTTGGAAGTGGATTTCATCGCGAAGTACCTTCTTCAATCAACTGTGGTCCAGGACCGGAATTATCGTACAGCGCCCAACGGTCGGCCAGGGGCTTGTAGAGCCGGTTGAAATTCTTTCGCCCCGCCGTGAATCGTCGTCGAATCACTGCCTCTGGCACATCATGCCCCCGTGCGCCACTCTGGCACTCACCCGCGCAATGGCAAGATCAACGTCCGGCAACGAGAGGAACATGAGCGAAACGATGTAACCGTCTTCGCGCCATCGCCGGATCAACGGTGCATAGGCGCGCCCCGCCAGCGTGGTTTCAAACGCGAAGCTTTCGCGACGCCGCGCATGCGCGTGTATTTCGGCCAGCATTACGCGGCCCGCCCGGATCGCGGCGCGCGTCGGGTCGAAGGAAGACAAGCCCGCGGCAATCAGGTCCGCGTTCACGAAATCCGGGCACCCGGCCTCCTTGGGCAGGAACTCCAGCGCGAACGTGGTTTTGCCCGCCCCGTTCGGACCGGCGATGATGGTGATGCGCGGCGAGCTTGAGCCCCGGATGGGACTGTTGCTAGATACCAATTGCGTTGTTGATGACCAAAAAATCACTGCCGGTCGGCATGACGAACTGCCTTTCTTGTTATTCTTGAAACACGGCCCATCGTCACCGCGTACTGCTGTGGCATCCGCGCTTTCACTCCGGGTCCAGGTGATATCATAAACTCGCCACCGAAACGCAATTCTCCCGGGGAACACAGATACCGTGAACCAGCCAATCACGACCCACGAAACCGCGCTCGACCCCATCCTGATGGAGGTCGTGCGCTACAAGCTCGAGAGCATCACCGAGGAGATGCAATCGAGCCTGATCCGCGGCTCGTTCTCGCCGATCGTCAAGGAAGCGCTCGATGCGTCGTGCTGCCTGTTCACCCCCGACGGCATCACGGTGGCCCAATCGCGCTCCAATCCGAGCCATCTGGGTTCGCTGATCTACTCGGTCAAGGCGATACTCGAGCACTATCCCGTCGCGCACATGCGCGACGGCGACATCTACATCTTCAACGATCCCTATTTGGGCGGCACCCACATCCCGGATATCGCGGTCGTGATCCCCGTCATCGGCGACGTGGCCGGCGAAAGTGACGTCGTCGCGCTGACGGCGAGCATCGCCCACCATATCGACTTGGGGGGCACGATCCCGGGATCTTCGGCGGCCAACGCCACCGATATTTTCCATGAAGGCCTGCGCATTCCGCCGCTACAGTTCGCGCGCGCCGGGAAGCTCGACGAGGGGCTGCTGCGCCTGATACGCCAGAACACGCGCATGCCGGATATGGTGACGGGCGATCTGAACGCACAGATCGCAGCCGGCAAGATCGCGGTGCGGCGCCTGACGGAGCTCGGCGCGCGGCACGGCTATGCGCTGGTCTCGCGCATATTCGGCGAGCTCATCGCGCGCTCCGAAAAAATGACGCGCGACGCGCTGCGCAGACTGCCGCAGGGAACGTTTACCTACGAGGACACGCTCGACAACGACGGCGTAACGCTCGACCGGCGCGTGACGATCAAGGTCGCGGTTACCATCGCCAACGGCGAGGTGGAGTTCGATTTCGCGGGCACCAGCCCGCAGGTCACGGGGCCGATCAACATCGTTCCGTCGGGTGTGTATTCGGCGGCGTGCTACGGCGTGCGCGCGATCACCGACGCGAGCATCCCCACCAACGGCGGCTGCTTTCGCCCGGTAACGATCAAGGTGCCCCCGGGCTCACTCGTCAATCCGCGCGAAGGCGCGCCGGTTAACGGGCGCACGCATCCAATGAAGCGCATCGCGTCGTGCATCGTCGGCGCGCTCGCGCAGGCACTGCCCGACCGCTTTGCCGCGCCCGCCGCCGCGTCGCTATTGGTGCTGACCTATGGTGGACAGTGGCCGAACGGCAGGAACTTCGTCGTCACCGATCTGATCAACGGCGCATCCGGCGGCGCGCGAGGGTATGACGGCGTCGACTGCATCGCCACGGACATGACCAACGGCATGAGCATGACCGAGGAAGCGCTGGAGATGGAAGCGCCGATCCGGCTCATCCGCAACGAGCTGCGCAGCGATTCCGGCGGCGCCGGCGAATTCCGCGGCGGCGTAGGCATCGTTCGCGAATACGAGATCCTGCACGGGCCCGTGCAGTTCTCGCACCGCGGCGAGCGCCATTTCTCGCAGGCGCGCGGCCTGCTCGGCGGGAGTCCCGGCGCAACGGCTCACTCGGAGATTCGCCGCCACGACGGAAGCGTCGAGGAAATCCGCTCGAAGATCGTTACCCGCCTCGAAGCCGGCGACCGCGTGGTCGTCAAAACACCGGGCGGCGGCGGTTACGGCGACCCGCTGCAGCGCTCGCGCGACGCGGTGCGCGCCGATCTGGCGAACGGCAAGATCGGCGTCGGGACGGCGCGCGCGGTCTACGCTTTCAGCGGTTAAGAAAGCTCCGCTTAGGCGTTCACCCTTCGACATGCTTGTATGGTGCCGACGGTATGAAGTTGTTCGGAGCTTCATTGGTGCCTGCATCCGGGTAAGCCGCGCGTTCGAGGGCGCTCTCAAGCCGTCGAACTTGTCCGCCGCCGATTCGCTGCGTAGCCTTGGGTTCTAGCTAGTTAGTCAGGTGAGGACGTTATGGAACGGGTGGGCATCTACGACGCAAAAGCGCATCTGTCGGAGATTGTCGAGCGCGTGGAGTCCGGTTCCGAAGTAATCATCACGCGGCGCGGCAAGGCCGTCGCGCGCATCGTGCCGATGCAGACGCCGACCAAGGACAGGCGCACGCTCGCAGCGAAGCGCATCCGCGAGCTGCGCGCGAAGTGGGCCATTAGCAGCGTAAGCATCCGCAAGCTGATCGACGCGGGGCGGCGCTGATGGCGATGGTGGCAGAGCGCGCTTAGGATGCCGCGGGCGCCGAGGACGAGAATGCCTGGAATTTCGATGCGTGCAGGAATGGCTACTGCGCTGCTGGGGCTTGCCTGCGCGGCGTCCGCGCAGCCCTACCCGTCGAAACCGGTCCGCTTGATCGTACCTTTTCCGGCCGGCGGCCCGGCCGATGCGCTTTCGCGCGTGATCGCCCCCAGGCTCGCCGATAATCTCGGTCAGCAGATCATCGTCGACAATCGCGTCGGCGCGAACGGCAACGTCGGCGCGGAGATCACCGCCAAATCCGCGCCCGACGGTTATACGCTGATGATGGTGGTGTCCAGCTTTGCGAGCAATCCTGCGCTGTACGGCAGCCTCGCGTTCGATCCGCTCAGGGACTTCGCACCGATCTCATTGCTGACTTCCGCGCCGCTCATTCTCGTCGTCCACCCGACGCTACCCGCCAAATCGGTGAAAGATCTGGTCGCGCTCGCCAGGGCCAGGCCGGGCGAGCTCAACTACGCCGCGGCCGGCAACGGCGCCGGCGGGCACCTGACGATGGAGCTGTTCAAAGCGATGACCGGCATCCAGATCGTGACGATCATCTACAAGGGCGGCGCGCAGGCGCTGACCGATGTCATCGGCGGGCAGGTTCATCTGACCGTGAACAATCCGCTCGTGGTGCTGCCGCACGTCAAATCGGGCCGTTTGCGCGCGCTCGGCATCACGAGTCTGCAAAGGCTGCCCGCGGTGCCCGACCTGCCGACCGTCGCCGAGGCCGGCGTGCCGGGCTAC
>JBKJZR010000086.1:0-10541 GCA_046715035.1 Burkholderiales bacterium
ACCGATGCCGCGATCCGAGACTGGGTCCGGCTCGCCGTCGAGCGCGCTCGGCTGTCCGGCATGACGGCGGTGTTCTGGCTCGACGAATACCGGCCGCAGGACATCGAGCTGATCAAGAAGGTCAAGACGTACCTGAAGGACCACGACACGTCGGGCCTCGAGATCCACATGATGAATTACATGCGCTCGATGCGCTATACGCTCGAGCGCGTCAGCCGTGGCAGAGACACGATCTCGGTCACCGGCAACGTGCTGCGCGATTATCTGACCGACCTGTTCCCGATCATGGAGCTCGGGACCAGCGCGAAGATGCTGTCGATCGTGCCGCTGATGGCCGGCGGCAGCCTGTTCGAAACCGGCGCGGGCGGCTCGGCACCCAAACACGTCAAACAGCTCCTCGAGGAGAACCACCTGCGCTGGGATTCGCTCGGTGAATTCCTCGCACTCGCCGTTTCGCTGGAGGACATCGGCATCAAGACTGGTAACAACAAGGCGAAGATCCTGGCAAAAACGCTCGATGACGCAACTGGCAAACTGCTCGACAACAACAAGTCGCCCTCAGCGCGCACCGGCGAGCTGGACAATCGCGGCAGCCACTTCTATCTGGCCCTGTACTGGGCACAGGCCCTCGCGGAACAGACGGAAGACCGGGAACTGCAGACGCACTTTGCCCCGCTGGCAAGAGCGCTGACCGCGAACGAGCGGAAGATCGCCGATGAGCTGAAAGCCGCGCAGGGCAGGCCGGCCGATATCGGTGGGTATTACATCCCCGACCCGCAGAAAACCATGGCCGTCATGCGTCCCTGCGCAACATTCAATGGCGCGTTGAACACCGCCCGGATCTGATAGTTCGATGAGCTTCGAAGCCGACCTGTCGAAGCTGTGGCGTTGTCGCGTCGGCGACTTTAGGTTGATAGCGAAGCTTGAGGACGCAATCCTCTCGGTCGTCATCATCAAGACAGGGCATCGCAGCATGATCTACGAGGACTAGCTATAGCTAGATGATTTTCTTGCGAATCGCCGTGACGACGACCTCGGCGATGATCACCACCGCAAAGATCGTAACCAGCACCACCGCCACGCGCTGCCACTGGAACAGGTTCATCGCCGAGTCGATCACCATGCCGATGCCGCCCGCGCCGACGAGGCCGAGCACCGCCGATTCACGCACGCTGATGTCCCAGCGAAACAGCGCGATCGCCCAGAATGCCGGCTCGACCTGCGGCCAGTAGCCCTTGAGGTAGATGCTGGTCCACGGCGCGCCCGCCGCGGTCAGCGCCTCGATCGGACCCGGCCGCGCTTCCTCGAGCGCTTCGCCGAAAAGCTTGCCGACGAAACCGATCGAGCGAAACGCGATCGCCATGGTGCCGGCGAGCGCACCCGGACCGAAGATCGCGACGAACAACAGCGCCCACACCAGCGAGTTGACGGAGCGCGACGAGACGAGCATGAGCTTGGCGGCGTAGTTGACCGATACCGAGGGCGTGATGTTGTGCGCCGCCAGCAGCGCCAGCGGCAGCGCCATGACGATGGCGAGTATCGTGCCCAGCGTGGCGATGTGCAGCGTTTCGAGCAGCGCCTCATGCACGCCCTTTGGATAGTACGACCATTCGATCGGCCACATCCTGCGCAGCAGATCGGCCATCTGCTCGGGCGCGTCGTAGAGAAATTCGGGGATGATCTGCACGGTGCGCAGGCTCAGCACGCACGCGAAGACGACGCCGAAGTAAAGCGCGAACCGCGCCAGCCGCTGCGCCGGCGTAAAGCGCCGCCACTCCCGATCGACGGCGGCGACGCTCATTGGTACAGTCGCTTGACCCAGTTCTGCAGCGCTTCGCTCACCATGATCATGGCGATGATCGCGAGCAGGATGGTGAGCAGGTAGTCGTAATCGAAGCGCTGGAACGCAGCGAACATCGTGCCGCCGATGCCGCCGGCGCCGACGATGCCGACCATGGTCGAATTGCGCAGGTTCGAATCGAGCTGGTAAGTCGCGAAGCCGACAAACCGCGTCAGCACCTGCGGCATGACTGCGTAGGTGATGACGTTCATGAACGAAGCGCCCGTTGCGCGCACCGCCTCGACCTGTGCGAGGGAGATCTCCTCGATCGCTTCGGCGAAGAGCTTGCCGACGAAACCGATCGAGGCCACGGTCAGCGCGAGTATGCCGGCAAGCGCGCCGAAGCCGACCGCTTTCACGAACAGAATGGCGATGATGACCTGGTGGAACGACCTGCAGAACGCGATGAAGAGCCGCATCGGCCAGGTCACCCACGCGGGCATCAGGTTGCGCGCCGCGAGCAATCCGATCGGCAGCGACAGCAGGATGCCGAGCGCAGAGGCGATGATCGCGATCTCGAGCGATTCATACAAGCCCTTGAGCATCAGCTTCATCTTGTCCGGCTCGGTGTCCGGCGGCAGCATGCGGCCGATGAACTTGACGCCGTTCTCGAGCCCGACGACGAAGCGCTCCCAGGTGATGTCGAGCAGCGAAGCCGCGTAGAACGTGTAGGCGATCAGCGCGAGCCAGGCGAGGCGCGCGGGCCAGTTCGGCTGGAACGCAGGCGGCCGCGTCTGGGCTAGGGGAGTCATCCTAGCGGGCTTTGCCTGCTCGGGTAACGTTCAAAGCGCATTCACCATTCAGCATTCAGCATTCAGCATTCAGCATTCAGCATTCAGTGACCGCCCTATTCCAGCCAGTTCTCGCCGCCGTAGATCTGCTTCAGGTGATCGTCGCCGAGCCCTTCCGGCGAACCGTCGTAAACCACTTCGCCGCCCGACATGCCGATCACGCGGTTGGCGAAGCGCTTGGCGAGGGGCACGTTGTGGATGTTGAGGATCACCGGGATGCGCCGGCTGTCTGCGATCGACGTCATCAGTTCCATGATCTCGACCGAGGTCTTGGGGTCGAGCGACGACGTCGGCTCGTCGGCCAGCAGTAGCTCAGGTTGTTGCATGACTGCGCGCGCGATACCGACCCGCTGACGCTGCCCGCCGGAGAGTGCGTCGGCGCGCTGGTTCGCGAACGGGGTGAGCCCGACGGTGTCGAGCAGATCGAAGGCCGCGTTGATGTCCTGCTGGGGGTAGCGGCGCAACCATGCTTTCATCGCGGACATGTAGCCGAGCCGTCCCGACAGCACGTTCTCCATGACGGTGAGGCGCTCCACCAGGTTGTATTCCTGAAAAACCATGCCGATGCGCCGCCTTGCGGCGCGCAGCGCCGCGCCCCTGAGTTTTGCGAGGTCGCGGCCATGGAACAGGATCTGGCCCGCGGTCGGCTCGACCAGCCGGTTGATACAGCGCAGCAGGGTACTCTTGCCGGTGCCCGAAGGTCCGATGACCGCCGTGATGCCGCGGTCGGCGAACGAGAGGCTGATGTCGCGCAGCACCGGCACGCCGCGGCGGTATTCCTTGCGCAGATTGCGCACTTCGAGCGCGACGGCATCCGCGGCAGTCGAGCCGGCATTCCCGGTAACGATGCTCGCCCCGCCAGAGTCGGTGTTAGGTGCCGGCTGTGGCGTCTCGGCCATCGCCGGCTATTTTTTCTTGGCTTTTTCTTCGAGCCCCTTCTTGCGGGCCGCGTCTTCGCGGGCGGATTCCTTTTCGTACGCCACGCGATTGAAGGGGGTGCCGGTATCCTCGGCGATCTTGCGCACTACCGCCCAGTCCTTCTGATAGGTGATGGGGAAGAAACGGTCGGCACCACCGAACGTCTTGCGCATCTCGTCGGGAAAACGATAGTCGTAGAAGCACTTGGTCAACGTGTTTACGAGCGTCGGGTGCAAATCGTGCGCGTAGGCGAACGACGACGTCGGAAACAGCGGGCTGCGATAGATGATGCGGAAATCGTCGGCCTTGATCTCGCCGCGGCTCGCCATGCGGTTGAAGACGTCGGAGGCGACCGGGGCGGCATCGTAGTCTCCCGATTCCACGCCCTTGACCGACTGGCCGTGTCCGCCGGAGAAAAGAATCTTGTAGTCCTTGTCGGGCGCCAGTCCCTCGGGCGGGAACAGGACCTGCGGCGCCAGATGCCCCGAATTCGACGAAGGCGACGTGTGCGCGACCTTGCGGCCCTTGAGATCGGCCATTTTCTGATAGGGGCTGTCTTTCTTGACGATGGTGATCAGGTTGTAGCCCTGCAGCTCCTTCTCGGTACCCTTGATGGCGAAGGGGACTGCGCCGGCGAGGTTCACGGCGAAGCCGGTCGGCCCGGTCGAGAAGCCGCCGACATGCAGGCGCCCCGCGCGCATGGCTTCGATCTCGGCAGCGTTCGACTGCACCGGAAAATAGACGATGCGCTTCCCCGTGCACTTGGCAAGATAGTCGAGGAATGGCTTGAAAGCGCTTTCGTAGACCGCCGCGTCTTCCACCGGCGTATACGTGAAAACCAGCGTGCCGGGGTTTTTCCAGCGCTTCTGGTCCTTGGGCGTATCGGCGACCAGATCGTTGTTCTCGTCGCAGTACAGGTTATCGAGCTGGCCGCGGCTCTTGCAATCATCGGCTTGCGCCCACGCGGCGGCGCACGACACCGCGAACAATGCAGCCACGCCCACCTGCCAGAAATATCGTCTGTTTCTCATGACGCCTCCGGGAACGAGTGTTCTTGGGACTGGCGCGGGTTTTGGCCAGCATATCCCGCGTTTCGTTATGTTACAGGCTCTCAGCCCGGTTGCGACGATCGAACGATCACGCGCGATGCGGGCGCTCAGCGCAGTCTTTTCGCGCTAAAACTTTCTTCGATGTTGTCGTGAAAATAACTGCCCGGCGACGGCGCATTCACGAAACGCCGATGGACTTCCTCGGAAACGCCCGAGTACTGACAGATGCTGCCGTTCGCAAACTCGATCTCGAGGACGCGATTGCGGGCATCATAGCCTACCGAGCGGATATCGCTCGCATTGACGCGTTTGCGCTCCATCGCCGGAATCTGCCTCGTTCGCCGTTATCCAACCTGCGCCCGGTTGCGCGCTCTAGCCGCCCACCGGGCGCCCGGTAACGCTAAAAGCAAAATCGCCCCATTTCTGAATAGTGTCTAATTTCACGGCCATTTCACCTCGGTCAGCACCCAGCAACGTGCCTTGCGATGGCTGTTGACGACACTTGCGCATTTTTTCCGGGGCGGTCTTGCCTAAGGAGCTTGTCGGACGCAAGTCCGACAAGCTCCTAGGACCTGCCGCCCATCGGAAAGGGCCACGCTCCCGGAACTGCGATCGTTGCAGGCGCTGGCGTGCTCGGCGCGGCCGGCGTGTCGGCGGACACCCGTTCCACTCTGGGCGCGGACTGCTTGCGGGGGGTCGGCGGCGCCGCGGGCTTTAGCGCCGGGCGTTGGGTGGCTGCCGCTTTGCGCGGAACCGGTTTCGCGGCCGCCGCCTTGCGGGCGGGGGTCTTCTTCGCGACGGCTTTCTTGCGCGCAGGCTGCGCGCGGCGCGCGGCCTTTTTCCTGGCGGCGGGTCGCCGCTTGGCGGCTAGTTTCCTGGTGGACTTCCTGGCTGCCCCCTTGCGCTTAGCTGCTTGCTTCTTCCTGCCTTGCTTCGCTTTGGCCATGACTGTCTCCTTCCGGTTTGAAAACGCACCGCGCGTCCGACGCGCGAAACACCTGCCATTGCCAGCCGGTTAAATCCCGGCGGCAAATCGCCGCCGCGCCCATGCTGCGCGCGGCTTAACCCCTAATGCAAAGCGGACTGCGCTTTGCTTGCCAGATCACGATACAGCACTTCGGGATCGAGCTTGATGCCGCCTTCCCAGGTCACCGTGTTTTCAACCGGGTCGAGCGCGACACGGTTGAACGTATCGATGTCGCCCAGCATCTGGAAATACTGGGTATGCACGAGATCGCCGAGATAGACGCGGCCTTCGAGCCCATCCGCGAATCTCAGCCATAGCGTGTAGTTTTCCTCGGCGTGGCATTCCGTTATGGCATGCCGACGGCGTCGATTTCTTGGATACCTTTTCGCAAGTAAGCTTAATCCCAACTGAGCGCGCCTCCTGTCTGATACTCGATTACGCGGGTCTCGAAGAAATTCCGCTCTTTCTTGAGGTCGATCATTTCCGACATCCAGGGGAACGGGTTGGTCGCCCCCTCGTACATCGTATCGAGCCCGATCTGCTGGCAGCGGCGATTGGCGATGTAGCGCAGGTATTCCTTGAACATCGGCGCATTCAGGCCCAGCACGCCGCGCGGCATGGTGTCTTCGGCGTAGCGGTACTCGAGATCGACCGCCTTGCTCATGATCTCGCGCACCTCTTCGCGCAATTCGTTCGTCCACAGATGCGGGTTTTCCATCTTGATCTGATTGATGAGATCGATGCCGAAATTGCAGTGCATCGACTCGTCGCGCAGGATGTACTGATACTGCTCGGCCGCCCCGGTCATCTTGTTCTGGCGGCCCAGCGCAAGGATTTGCGTGAAGCCGACGTAGAAGAACAGCCCTTCCATGATGCAGGCGAAGACGATCAGGCTCTTCAGGAGCTCCTGATCGCTCTGCGGGGTACCGGTCCTGAAGTGCGGATCGGTGAGCGTATCGATGAACGGGATGAGAAACTCGTCCTTGTCGCGGATGCTCGCAATCTCATGATAGGCGTTGAATACCTCGCCCTCGTCGAGGCCCAGGCTTTCGACGATGTACTGGTAGGCGTGCGTGTGGATCGCCTCCTCGAACGCCTGCCGCAGCAGATACTGCCGGCACTCGGGCGCCGTGATATGGCGGTAAGTGCCGAGCACGATGTTGTTCGCAGCCAGCGAGTCCGCGGTCACGAAGAATCCGAGGTTGCGCTTGATGAGCCGGCGCTCGTCTTCGGTCAGCCCGTGAGGATCCTTCCACAGCGCGATATCGCGGCTCATCTGGATCTCCTGGGGCATCCAGTGGTTGGCGCACGCCGCGAGATACTTCTCCCACGCCCATTTGTATTTGAACGGCACGAGCTGGTTGACGTCGGTCTGGCCATTGATGATGCGCTTGTCTGCCACATTCACGCGGCGCAACTGAGTCGGCGCCAGCGCCGCCAGCGCCGCGGCGGGATCGCGTGGCAGCTGTGGCTGGGGCAGCGCGCCGCTCATCGGCTGCAGCGCGCGCGCCGCGAGTCCGCCGTGAATGACGCTTTCTTCGAATTGCAGCATGGTGAATCTCCTTTATTGATGTTGTGGGTGGACGACGCTCGAAGCCAACGTTCCCTTTGAGGGCGTGTTGTGGGTGGGAGCGCTGTTAACTGCTGTGCAGCTTGCCTGGGTACGGTGGGCCATGCCTTTACTGGCACGCTTCGCAATCGGGATCGGTGATCGAACACGCTTGGGGCTGAGACTCGGCGCCCGCCGCGCGCAGGCCGCCGTCGGCGGGCACGGCGTTGAGCGAGCCCGCCTTGACGGTCGATTTCTCGGCGTGCGTTGCGCCCAGGGTGCGCAGGTAGTAGGTGGTCTTCAGCCCCCGCAGCCAGGCGAGCTTGTACGTTTCGTCGAGTTTCTTGCCGGACGCACCCGCCATGTAGATGTTGAGGGATTGCGATTGGTCTATCCACTTCTGCCGCCGCGCCGCGCATTCGACGAGCCAGTTCGCGTCGACCTCGAACGCCGTCGCGTACAGGTGGCGCACGTCAGGCGGAATGCGGTCGATCTTGGCGAGCGTGCCGTCGAAGTACTTGAGATCGGCGATCATCACTTCGTCCCACAGGTTGAGCTTCTTCAAGTCCTCGACCAGATACTCGTTGGCGACGGTGAATTCGCCCGACAGGTTCGATTTGACGTACAGGTTCTGGTACGTCGGCTCGATGCATTGCGAGAGTCCGGTGATGTTCGCAATCGTCGCGGTCGGCGCGATGGCGATGCAGTTCGAGTTGCGCATGCCGACCTGCCTGATGCGGCCGCGCAATGCGTCCCAGTCGAGGGTTGTCGAAAGGTCGGTCTCGACGTAGCCGCCGCGCTCCTCGGCCAGCAGCTTGAGCGATTCGTGCGGGAAGATGCCGCGGTCCCACAGTGAGCCCTTGAAGGTCGAATACGCGCCGCGCTCCTCGGCAAGCTCGGTCGACGCCCAGTAAGCGGTATAAGCGATCGCCTCCATCGAGCGGTCGGAAAACTCCACCGCCGCCTGCGAGCCGTACGGAATGCGCAGCAGGTGCAGGCAATCCTGAAAGCCCATGATGCCCAGCCCCACCGGGCGGTGCTTGAAGTTCGAATTGCGCGCTTTGTTGACCGAGTAGTAATTGAGATCGATCACATTGTCGAGCATGCGCATTGCGGTGCCCACGGTGCGCTTCAGCTTTTCGCGGTCGAGCGTGCCCGTCGCGGCATCGAGGTGGGCGGGCATATTGACCGATCCCAGATTGCAGACCGCAATCTCGTCCGCGTTGGTGTTGAGCGTGATCTCGGTACACAGATTCGAGCTGTGCACGACGCCCGCATGCCCCTGCGGCGAGCGGATGTTGCACGGATCCTTGAACGTGATCCACGGATGGCCGGTCTCGAACAGCATGGTGAGCATCTTGCGCCACAGCTGGCCCGCGGGAATCTTCTTGAAGAGCTTGAGCGTGCCCTGCGCGGCCTGGTTCTCGTAACCGACATACGCCTGCTCGAAAGCTCTGCCGAATTTGTCGTGCAGATCAGGAACATCGGAGGGAGAAAACAGCGTCCAGTCGCCGTTCTCCATCACGCGCTTCATAAACAGGTCGGGTATCCAGTTGGCGGTGTTCATGTCGTGGGTGCGGCGTCGGTCGTCGCCGGTGTTCTTGCGCAGCTCGAGAAACTCCTCGATGTCGAGATGCCACGTTTCCAGATACGAGCACACCGCGCCCTTGCGCTTGCCGCCCTGGTTGACCGCGACCGCCGTGTCGTTCACGACTTTGAGGAACGGCACGACTCCTTGCGACTTGCCGTTGGTACCTTTGATGTAGGCACCCAGCGCGCGCACCGGCGTCCAGTCATTGCCGATGCCCCCCGCGTACTTCTGCAGCATCGCATTTTCCTTGATCGCCTCGTAAATGCCGTCGAGATCGTCCGACACCGTCGTCAGATAGCAGCTCGCGAGTTGCGAGCGGCGGGTGGCCGAGTTGAACAGCGTGGGCGTCGAGCTCATGAAATCGAACGACGAGAGCACGTTGTAGAACTCGATCGCGCGTGCTTCGCGGCTGCCCCGCGGCTCGTTCAGCGCAAGCCCCATCGCGACGCGCATGAAAAAAGTCTGCGGCAGTTCGATGCGGGTGCCGCGCACGTGCAGGAAATAGCGGTCGTACAGTATCTGCAGGCCGAGATAGCCGAACTTGAAGTCGCGGTTCGCGTCGAGCGCGGCGCCCAGGCACTCCAAGTCGAAGTCGCCGATCCGCTCGTCGAGGAGTTCCGCCTCGATGCCCTTGTGGATCAGCTGGGGAAACACCGTCGCGTAGCGCACCTTCATTTGCGCCTGGGTGAGCTCTTCGCCGACGGTCTCCAGGCGCAGCGTGTTGAGGAGCAGCCGTGCGGTGACGTAGCTGTACGCCGGATCTTTTTCGATCAGCGCGCGCGCCGACAGTATCAGCGACTTACGCACTTCTTCGAGCGGCACGCCTTCGTACAGGTCCTTGAGCGTGCTTTGGAGGATCAGGTCGGGATTGACCGCGCGTCCCAGTCCCTCGCAGGACTCGTGCACCAAGTCGGTGAGCCGGACCATGTCGAGTGGACGGACCTTGCCGTTGTCGCTGACGTTGATGGTCGGCGCCGCGGCCGCGCTTTGCGCCTGCGCCTCGCGTTGTCGGGCGCGCTCCTGCGCGCGCCGCTCCCGATACAGGACGTACGAACGCGCCACCTCGTGCTCGCCGGCGCGCATCAGCGCGAGCTCGACCTGGTCCTGGATATCCTCGATGTGTAAGGTCCCGCCGCCCGGCTGGCGCCGCTGCAGCGCGGACACGGCCACGCCGGTGAGGCCGGCCACCAGCTCGCGGATGCGCGCCGAAACCGCGCCCTGCGCGCCGTTCACCGCGAGGAATGCCTTGGTTACCGCAACCGAAATCTTGCCTGGCTCGAACCCGACCACGGCGCCGTTGCGGCGGATGACCTTGTATTCGGAGTACTGCGATAGTTTCGTCAGATCGCTGTCCACAAGACCCGCGCCATGCGCGGTGCCGTTTGCGGCACTGTCGTGTGCGACCTGAAGCGTTGTCTACTGCATCTTGTGTGCGCTCCCTCCTGCGGCGGAATCATTTGATGGCCCGACCATGCGGTTTCACCGGCTGGACCAAACCACAATATATAGTGGCTTACGCCTGATTCCGGACTAATTCAAGTAGGCGGGTTCTGCGATTGCAAGATTTTTTTTGCGAGCGCTGTTGGTGCGCCGCGGCGAACGCGCGCGCAGGAGCAGCGCGACTTGCGCGAAACGTCAGGCCGCCAACGTGGCGAGCAGCCGTTGCCAGTCGAACCGCGCACCGGGATCGGTCTTGCGCGCCCGCGCGACATCGCTGTGCGCCGCGACGTCGGTGATCGGCAGACGCGTGCGCAGTGCGCGCACGACCACGGCGAGTGATTCGTATTGTGCGTCGGCAAACTCGGCGTCGTCCGCCCCCTCGAGCTCGACGCCGAT
>JBKJZR010000087.1:0-7205 GCA_046715035.1 Burkholderiales bacterium
GGTTGAACCTACGCAACCGGAACAGTGCGGTTGCGCTCGACGCCTGTCCTGAGCCCCGTCGAAGGGCCTGTCCTGAGCCCCGTCGAAGGGCCTGTCCTGAGCCTTGTCGAAGGGCCTGTCCTGAGCCTTGTCGAAGGGCTCCCATCGCCCTGCGCACCACCGCGCATCAGCGCCTCGATGCTCCCTTCTCGATCGATCAGTGCGCGCGAGCGCCACAACGCTCCCTTCTCCCTCCGGGAGAAGGGTTGGGGATGAGGGAGCACACTCCTCGTGTGCCCGGGAGAAGGGCTGGGGATGAGGGAGCACAGCCTTTCGTGCCGGGAGAGGGGCTGGGGAGTCGAGCGATCGCAGTTACGTCAATAACGCAGTTAGTGAAGCTCGATAATAATGGCCGCTTGATCGCGCAGTTTACCATTCACGCCCCAGCGTTCTGCTGGCCCGCCCGTTGTGGCAAACTTGCGCTTTCGCTTGCGGACGCTGCTTGCAACCCTACGAGCTTTTCATCGGCCTGCGCTATACGCGCTCGCGCCAGCGCAACCGCTTCATTTCCTTCATTTCGATGGTGTCGGTGATCGGCATCGCCCTGGGCATCACCGTCCTGATTACGGTGCTTTCGGTGATGAACGGTTTTCAGCACGAGATCCGCACGCGCATCCTGGGTGTCGCGTCGCATGTGCAGATCACCGGCCCCGACAATGCGCTCAGCGACTGGCGCAAGATTGCGGAGGCGGCGGTACGGCACGAGCAGGTTGTCGCCGCTGCGCCGTACGTCTCTGCGCAGGGCCTGCTTTCCAGTGGCAACTCGGTCCGCGGCGCCTTCATCCGCGGCATCCTGCCCGAGCGCGAGGAGCAGGTCGCCGAATTCGCGCAGCACATGAAAGCGGGGACTATCGGGGCGCTGCAGCCCGGGGAGTTCGGCATCGTGCTGGGCGTGGAGATCGCGCGCACGCTGGGCGTGCTCGCCGGCGACAAGGTCGTGCTGATCGCGCCGCAGGGGCAGGTGACGCCCGCGGGCATCCTGCCGCGCCTGCGGCAATTCACCGTCGTCGGCATCTTCGCCGTCGATCACCACGAGTTCGATTCAGGCCTCGCGCTCATCCATCTCGACGACGCGCAGAAGCTCTACCGACTGGGTGATCAGGTCAGCGGCGTGCGGTTGAAGCTGAAGGATCTGTTCCAGTCGGGACCCGTATCGCGCGATTTGTCGCGCACGCTCGGCCCCGACGCCTATATCTCGGACTGGACGCGGCAGCACGCGAACTTCTTTCGTGCGGTCGAGATCGAGAAACGCATGATGTTTCTGATCGTGTTCCTGATCATCGCGGTGGCGGCGTTCAATATCGTTTCGAGCCTGTTCATGGCGGTCAAGGACAAGCAGGCGGACATCGCGATCCTGCGCACCCTCGGCGCCAGCCCCGGCAGCGTCACCAAGATCTTTCTGATCCAGGGCACGCTGGTTGGTTTGCTGGGCACCGTTGCGGGCGTGATCGGCGGCATTACGCTCGCGGCGAACGTCGACGTCGTGGTGCCGTTCATCGAGCGCATGCTGGGCTTCAAATTTCTGGCGACCGATGTTTATTACCTGAGTGAGCTGCCATCGGAACTGAGGCCCGACGACGTGGTGATCACCGCGGTGGTTTCGTTCGTGCTGAGCCTGCTGGCAACGATCTATCCGAGCTATCGCGCGGCCAAAATCAACCCGGCCGAAGCGCTGCGTTATGAGTGAGGAAGATGCGGGCGGGCGCGATGCGCCGCCCGTGATCGCCTGCAGCGGACTGCGCAAGGTCTACATGCAGGGCAAGGTCGAGGTCCCGGTGCTGATGGGGGTGGACTTGACCGTGGGCCGCGGCGAATGCGTCGCCATCGTCGGCGCCTCCGGGTCGGGCAAGAGCACGCTGCTGCACCTGCTCGGCGGTCTTGACGCCGCGAGCGGCGGCACTGTCAGGATCAACGGGCGCAATATTCAGTCGCTGAACGAGGCAGAACGCGGCGTGCTGCGCAACGGTGCGCTCGGGTTCGTCTACCAGTTCCACCACTTGCTCCCGGAGTTCACAGCGGTCGAAAACGTAGCGATGCCGCTGCTGATTCGCCGCATGACCGCGGCGCAAGCCCACCCGCGCGCAATCGACATGTTGCAGCGCGTGGGTCTGGCGCACCGGCTGGCGCACGCGCCCTCGGAGCTGTCCGGTGGCGAGCGCCAGCGCGTCGCGATCGCGCGGGCGCTGGTGACGAGCCCGGCATGCGTCCTGGCGGACGAGCCCACCGGCAATCTCGACCGGCAGACCGCGGGAGAGGTCTTCAAGCTGATGCTCGAGCTCAACAGCGGGCTCGGCACGAGCCTGGTCATCGCCACGCACGACCACGCGGTCGCGGCGGGTGCAGGACGCATCCTGAGACTCGTCGACGGCGTGCTGCAAGCCGCATGAACCCTTAGTCGTCGATTTCGATGACGCCGGAACGCTGTAGCTCCACATAGAGTTTTTCATCGTCGAGCGCCTGCGTGAGCAGGAAACGCGGCGCGGAGCGTTTGATCAGACGCGGCACGATGATCGTGAACGCGATCACGGTCAGCCCCAGCCACGCCGACCCGGTGATGGCCAAAGCGATGCCCACGCCGATGAGCGGCATCATCACCAGCGGCAGCAGCAAACGCGCGCTGAGGAAGCGTGCCGCCCGCTGCGGATCGAGCCTGATCTGCGGCTTGCCAATCCGGTGCGCGGCGACGAATTCAGCGTGCGTCATCGTCAAGCCTGGCTCAGGCCGCGGCCCGCGCGCATGACGAAATCCGCTGTGCGTCCGAATACCGCCGTTTTCCAGGCAGGCGTGTCGACGTAGAAAGCATCGCGTATCTGTCGCTTGATTCCCTCACGCAATGGCGTCTGCCGGTCTCGAACCGCGTGCAGCCAATGGTCGGCGCGCAGCGCAGTAAGAACTTCGAGCAGCGGTCGCGTCCCGAACTCGAGCGCCACATAGGTAACCTGCGCACTCGCAGCCAGGTCGCGAAAGGCGTCCGGCACAGCACCCGTCAAAACCGCAGAGGCCGAGGTGCCTTTGACCATACTGGTCACTTCAGGGCCATACCACTGCTTCGCACGTTCGAGGCCGGCCGCGTCCGCACCGGCGTAAATGGGCTCCCCATAGGCTGTCGGACCGAGGCCGGAGTGCAAATCGAGGATCGCGAGCTTTTTCGCCGAAGTCCCGACATGTTCCCTGAGGATGTGGCGCAATGTCAGATTGGACCAGCTTGCCGCCAATCCACCGTAAAACAGTCCGCTAGGTCGGCTGTACTGGCCGCTCGAGACGGCTGCCTGAAAAGCGGTCGTGCCGAGAGCCATCATTTGCCGATGCAATGCCGCGTCGGCCGCGTTGCGCTGGGCGCCTTCCCATTCATCGGGAACGAGGAAGGCGTGCAATGCTTCGTAGGCAGAGGAGGAGGGGAGTGGTTTCGAAAAATCCTGAAAATTGCGATTGAGGTCGATGTTGTCCTCGTTCACGCGCCGCAGCCACGCAAAGCCGAACGGATTGAGCGCGTGCACCAGGATCGTCGCAGTGCCGGCGGGCAGTGCCTGGTGGAGTTGATCTGTCAGATAGCCGACCTGACAGCCTGAACCGCAGAATCCTTCGACCCCGTGCAAGCCCGAAATGAGAATCAGCGCAGCCTCTGCATCGGCCGGCCCCAGTCTTGCCACGTCGATCGCAAGCTCTTCGTTGCCTGGGCCGCGCAGATGCGGATGCGGATAACCAGTCAGGCCTGCGTTTGCGGTACGCGCGGCATCCAGGAACTTGCTGCGCGCGTCTGCGTAAGTGTTGGCGAAATACTCGCTGACAGGCATGTGACCTCCCGGAGCAATCCCATCGGGTGCGCGTCCTATTGCGAATTTCAGAACGGCAGGCAAGGCAAGCGCGCATTCGGCGCAAGGGTATGACGTTTGGCGTACATCCTACCTCGAAGCGCAGCGTTGAATAGGCTAACTCACATGAATGTCTGGAAGTCGGTTGGTCATTGCCTCGCACATACGCATACACCTTCCCTCAGCCTCGGTCGGCTTCCCCCGCAAGGTGCCCGAGTCGTGCTCAGTACTCGACCGGAATCGGATCGAGGCTGCGCCACATATACCAGGTCGCCACCGAACGCCAGGGCGCCCAGCGCCTGGCGATCGAATTCATCTTGAGCTTGGACAACGGCTTGCCGTTGTTGTAATGCAAGCCCATCGCGCGCTGCAGGCCGATGTCGTCGAGGGGCAGCACGTCCGGCCGCGTCATATAGAAGATCAGAAACATCTCCGCCGTCCAGCGGCCGATGCCGCGGATCTGGGTGAGCTCGGCAATGAGCTCCGCGTCGGACATCTGCTCCCAGCGCGCGATGGCCAGGCGCTCCTCGACGAAATGCCGCGCGAGATCCTGCAGGTAGGCCGCCTTGCTGCCGGACAGCCCGCACGCGCGCAGCGCCTGCACATCGTGACCATGGATCGCCGCGGGATTGAGCTCGGGCACGGCTGCCACGAGTTTCTGCCATACGCTTTCGGCGGCCCTCACCGAGATCTGCTGGCCGACGATGGAGCGCGCCAGCGTGTTGAAGGCGTCGCCGCGCGAGCGCAGCATCAGTCCCCGCGACTTGCGGGCGACCTTGCGGATCACCGGGTCGCGCTCCGCCAGCTCGCGGGTCGCCTGCTTCCAGTAGTCGGGTGCGTTCATGAAACCAAATTGCGCGCGAGGCGCATTTGCTTGCGCCGCCGCCACTTGCGGATGACATACCAGCGCCAGAGAACCCGGACCACGACGTATCCTGCGGCGCTCAATACGATCGCAAGGAGCGGCAGTCCGACCAGCAGCGGTTTGCCGAGGGCGGCCAGCCAGTCGAGCACGGCCGGGAGCCAGTCGCGCCATCCCTTGCCCTCGAGATCGAGCCCGAGCGGCGGCATGTCGCCGCTGCTGTCGTTGAGTGCGAACTGGCCGAGCTTAAATGCCAGCAAGTAAAGCGGGACGATGGTGAGCGGATTCGAATACAGCGTAACGACGACTGCGATCGGCAGGTTCACCTTGAAACCGACGGCCAGCAACGCCGCGACGGCGAATTGCACCGGATTGCTGCCGGGCACGAGACCCGCAAACATGCCCGCCGCGAATCCGCCCGCAACCGAGCGCCGGTGCAGATGCCACAGATTATGGTGGGTGAGCCAGGCGCCCCAGCGGGCGAAGTGGCGGTGCTCCCGGATCGTGGCGTGCTCGGGCAGATATCGTCTAAAGAGTTTGCGCGGCATGTGCAGCGAGACAAAGGCGGCTATTGTAACGAAATTCGCGCATCGACCGCGCGGATGCGCCGGCGCGCAATGGCTATTGCGCTCGTGACCGCTGCGTGCGCCTCTACGTCGTATGCTTCGCCGCGGGCGTCTGGGGACTGCAGATCCAACCGCATTTGCCGCCGGTCGAAGCAGGCCTGCTGGCATCCTTGTTCGTACTCGTGCTCGCGCTGCTGCTTGCGACGCGACCGCACCCGCCGGCACTGCGCGCCACGCGACGCGTGCTCGCTGCAGCCTGCTGCGTGCCGTGCGGCTTCCTGTGGGCCGCTTGGTGCGCGCAACACCGCCTCGCCGATGCTTTGCCGCCGCAATGGGAGGGTCGCGACATCCATCTCGTTGGCGTTGTGGCGTCCATGCCGCAACCGTACGAGCGCAGCCTGCGTTTCGAGTTCGACGTCGAGCGCGTACTCACTCAGCAGGCGCACGTGCCTCGGCACATTGTCTTGTCCTGGTGGGGCAGTCCGGCGCGCGATGGCAGGCCGGCCGGCATGCCGGAGCTGCGCGCGGGCGAGCGCTGGCGGCTTACCGTGCGCTTGCGGCAGCCGCACGGTACGCTGAATCCACATGGTTTCGACTATGAGGCGTGGCTGCTCGAACGCAACCTGCGCGCGACCGGATACGTGCGACCCGGCGGACACCAGCGCCTCTCCGGGCTCGTGGTGCGGCCCCAGTATCTGATCGAGCGCGTACGCGAGGCGGTGCGCTCGCGCATCCAGGCCGCGCTGCCCGCGGCGGACTATGCGGGCGTACTGGTCGCGCTCGCGATCGGCGATCAGCGCGCGATCACGCAGGCGCAGTGGCAGATTTTCACGCGCACGGGTGTCAATCACCTGATGAGCATCTCGGGCCTGCACGTGACGATGATCGCGGGGCTGGCGGCTGCGTTGATCTATTGGCTGTGGCGGCGCAGCGCACGGCTCACGCTGCGACTGCCGGCCCGCAAAGCGGCGATCGCGGCAGGCCTGCTCACGGCTTGCGGGTATGCCTGGCTGGCGGGGTTTGCGGTGCCGGCGCAACGCACGGTTTACATGCTCGCGGTCGTCGCGTGCGCGTTATGGACAGGGTCGACGGCATCGGTCACGGTCGTCTTGTGCGCGGCGCTGTGCGCGGTGCTGATCATCGATCCCTGGGCCGTGCTGGCGCCGGGATTCTGGCTGTCCTTCGGCGCCGTCGGCGTGATCATGTGGGTATCGAGCGCGCGCCTTGCACCTGCGCACTGGCTCGCTGGCTGGGCGCGCGTGCAGTGGGCGGTAACGCTGGGCCTGGTGCCGATGCTGCTCGCGCAGTTCCAGCAGGTGTCGCTCGTGTCGCCGCTTGCCAACGCTGTGGCGATTCCGGTAGTGAGCCTGCTCGTCGTGCCGATGACGCTGATCGGCATCATGCTGCCCTTCGACGCCATGCTGCACGCCACGCACGCACTGATGCGGGTGTGCGGCTGGCTGCTGGAATGGATGAGCGCGCTGCCGGCGGCGGTGTGGCAGCAGCATGCGCCGCCCGGCTGGACAGTCCCCACCGCGCTCGCCGGCATCCTGTGGCTGCTGATGCCCCGCGGCTTCCCCGCGCGCTGGATCGGCGCCGCGGCGTTGCTGCCGCTGCTGCTGATCGCTCCGCCGCTGCTCCCGCACGGCCAGCTCAAGCTGACGCTGCTTGACGTCGGGCAGGGGCTCGCCATCGTCGCGCAGACGCGTCACCATGCCGTTCTCTACGATACGGGGCCTGCATTCGGCCCGCAGTCCGACAGCGGCAACCGCATCATCGTCCCCTACCTGCGAGCCGCAGGCGTGCGCGCGCTGTCGGGCCTGGTCGTCACCCACGCCGATGCCGACCACAGCGGCGGCGCGCTGTCGGTGTTGCAGGCGGTTCCGGTCGACTGGCTGCTGTCCTCGCTTCCTGACGCTCACCTGT
>JBKJZR010000088.1:0-3739 GCA_046715035.1 Burkholderiales bacterium
GGGCCGCGATCTCCTGCGCGATGACACCATTGGCGCCGCCGCGATTGTCGACGACGACCTGCTGGCCCCAGCTATCCGACAGGCGCCGGGCGATCGTGCGCGCGACAAGGTCGGTCGGCCCGCCGGCGGGGAACGGCGCGATCATGCGTATATCGGCCGGTTGGGGAAGGACGCGCTGTCGGGCGGCGCCTTGCCCTGCGCCTACGCCGGGCACGCAACGCACGTCGCCAGCGCTACGGCCAAAACGTGAAACAGTCGGCGCACCTGCGGCTCACTTTCCAGCAAGCTTTATTCTTCCCTCCGTCGGTCCCTCACCCGGGGTCCCTCACTCTCCGTCGCTCACCTTTGATCCCTCGCCGCGGGGTCCCTTACCCTGGGTCCCTCACCCTCGATCCCTCTCCCGGGGGGAGAGGGAAGCGAAGCAAAATCCGCCCTTCTCCCTCCGGGAGAAGGGCGGGGATGAGGGAAAACGGACCCACACACGCAGTGCCGTCTCAGCCACGCACCGATGTGAACGCACCGGGCACGTGAAACTCGAGGAAGCTCACGTCGCCCTCGGCGACGCGCAGGCCATGACGGTCGGTCGCGGGGAAATGCACGGCTTGGCCGCGCTCGAGAACTTCGTCCCTGCCGTTGACGGTGAAGCGCACTTTGCCGGTCAGCACGACGAACATGCTTTCGGCGTTCGGATGCATGTGCATGCCAGTGACCGTTTCGGGTTCGTACTTGACGATCATCGCGTGGGCGCGCTCCGATGCGGCGGCGCTCTTGTCGACGAAATGAATGCGGCGCTTTTTCTGCTCGGGGATCTCGACGACCGGCTGCTTCTCGCGCTCGGCGACCCTGATACCGCCCCTGAAGCCGGCATGGCCCTGCGCTTTGCCCGCGGGCGGCGCGATCACGCTCAGCAACTCGGCTTCACCATTGCCGCTGTTTTCCAGCGTAAAGCGCGTGCCTTCCTCGATGGCCGCGAAGGTTTCCCGCGGCATGCGATGCGCGCCGTTGCCCGCCGACACACGCGCTTCACCTGTCAGCGTAAAAAAATAACGGTCGCTCCCCGAGGGCACAGTATCAGTCAGCCGCGCGCCCGGCGCCAGCCGTACGATGTCGGCCTGCATTTCGCGGCCGTCGGCTTCGGTGATCGGCGCGCAGTTGACGCCGCTCGCTGCCGGCTGATAGTTCAATGCCGAGAACGTAACCACTTTGCCCATGCTGCGCTCCCTGAAGATAACTGCGTGGCCCGATCTTAAGAGTCTTCCGGCGGGCGGGCAATACTTGCCGCCAGGCAGCGTCGAAATCTCAGGCGAACTACGCTAGAGTGACAAGAACGCATGCCGATCGCGGCACAGACAAGAAGGTGAGCATCGACAAAGGAGATCTGCCGTGAGAAGCACCCCCCTGGTTTATGGTCTGGCCGCGTCGCTGTGCGCGCTGAGCGCAGCAGCGCAAACGTACCCCGCCAAAGCGCTGCGCATCGTGGTGCATTTTCCGGCGGGTGGACCGACCGACCTGGTGGCGCGCATGGTCGCGCAGAAGCTGACCGAAGCGTGGGGGCAGCAGGTCGTTGTCGACAATCGCCCCGGCGCGGGAGGCATCGTCGGCGTGGAGAGCGTGGTGCGCGCGGCGCCCGACGGCTACACGCTGCTGTTCGCAACCGGGGGCAGCATGTCGATCACGCCTGCGCTGGGAACCAAGCTGCCCTACAACGTGTTCACCGATCTCGCGCCGATCAGCCTCCTCGTCATCAATCCGCAGATTCTCGTGCTGCATCCGTCGCTGCCGGCCAACTCGGTGCGCGAACTGATCAAGCTCGCCAAGGCCCAGCCCGGCCAGATCAACTATGCCTCGGTCGGCCCCGGCAGCCCCAACCATCTGGGCATGGAAATGCTGAAGTCGATGACGGGCATCGACATGGTGCATATCCCTTACAAAGGCACGGCGCCCGCCGTCACCGATTTGCTCGGAGGACAAGTGTCGCTCATGTTCAACAGCATGCCCTCGGTCCTCCAGTACGTGAAGGCGGGGCGACTGAAGGGAATCGCGGTCGGCAGCGCCGCACGCTCGCCGGCGGCGCCGGATGTTCCCACCGTCGCCGAGGCAGGCGTCCCCGGATTCCAGTACGTGACGTGGTACGGGCTGTTCGCGCCGGCGGCGACCCCCAGAGAAATTATCGCCAAACTCAATGCGGAAATCGTCCGCGCGCTGCAGGACAGGGAAGTCGCCAGACGCCTGCTCGCGGAAGGCGCCGAGCCTGCGCCGGGCACTCCCGATGCGCTGGCCAAATACATGCGGGTCGAGTACGAGCAGTGGAGGAAGACGATCGCCTCTGCCAAGCTCAAGGTCGAATAACAGTCGGCCAAGAACCACAGGGGGATGCTGTCGGCGCTCCGGTGGTCACGGCATGTAAAAGTAACACGCGCTTTGTAACAAGTACGCGCGCGATGCAAAAAACGACCGCGCAGTAGGGCGTCGCGCGAACGCGTGGTGCTCGCCAGCTTGTTCGGCAAGGAGGTGTACGTCATTCCATCGGCAAAACTCGTGGCAAGAATCGTGCTTACTGCTGCGCAGCAGAGATTGTTTCTTCGCTAACGCAATCACCCCGGAGCTAACGATGAAGCAACAGTACGCTGCACGCGCCGCCCGCATGCGGGGCCGGCGGGCGGCCCATCTGACATCATCAAAGCAGTATCGATCGGCACCGACATGACCCCAAAGAAGTCACGCACCACCCCCAAGAAAACCCGTAGCAGCGGGCGCGCCGCGGCGAAGTCGAGCGCGCGCTCCACCGTGAGTGGCCCCGCGCGCGCGGACGCACCCGCGCCGAACGCGGACATGCTCGCCATCAAGGCCGAGGCGACCCAACAGCTTGCGGCAGAGATGCCTTTCAACACCAACAAGCCACTCGAGCACGGTGACGCGGCGCGGCAGCCCCAGCCGGGCCAGACAGCCGAGCCCAGGGACCCGGTTGCCACCGGCAGTACAGTCACCGAGAACAATCCCTCCGCTAAAGCCGGGGAGGGGCCTGCACTGGGAACGAACCCCGCCAACGCATCGCTCGAACGCGTGCGTGTCGACTCGAGCGCACAGGCGCTCACCACGAACCAGGGCGTGCAGGTTGCGGACAACCAGAATTCACTGAAGGCGGGACTGCGCGGCCCGACGCTGCTCGAAGACTTCATTCTGCGCGAGAAGATCACCCATTTCGACCATGAGCGCATCCCCGAGCGCATCGTCCATGCGCGCGGCTCGGCAGCGCACGGCTACTTCGAGTGCTACGAGCCGCTCACCCAATACACGCGCGCCTCGCTGTTCGCCGCAGCGGGCAAGCGCACGCCGGTCTTCGTGCGCTTTTCGACCGTGGCCGGTGAGCGTGGCTCGGCCGACACGGTGCGCGACGTGCGCGGTTTTGCGGTGAAGTTCTACACCGATGAAGGCAACTGGGATCTGGTCGGCAACAACATGCCGGTGTTTTTCATCCAGGACGCGATGAAGTTTCCGGATCTGATCCATGCCGCGAAGCCCGAGCCGCATTTTGCGATGCCGCAGGCGGCTACGGCGCACGACACGTTCTGGGATTTTGTCTCGCTGATGCCCGAATCCACCCACATGCTGATGTGGGCGATGTCGGATCGGGCGATTCCCCGCAGCTACCGCATGATGCAGGGCTTTGGCGTGCACACGTTTCGCCTGGTGAATGCCCAGGGAGAGTCGCACTTCGTGAAGTTTCACTGGGAGCCGA
>JBKJZR010000089.1:0-20436 GCA_046715035.1 Burkholderiales bacterium
GCACCTTTTCGGGATTGCGCACGACGCCGCGCACGAAACGCAGACGGTCACTCTGGCCCTGCACGGAGCTGACGAGATTCTGTCCCCAGCGGCCGAGGCCGACAATCGCTGCGTTGATCATCGAAACTCGGCCCCTATTTGGGTGGAACTATGCGACATTGCGTCCCCTTCAACAGCAGGGCCCGCGGGGGACTGGGAGTTGCGCGCGATACCCCATCCCCCCTCCCCCCATCCCCCTCCCAACCTCCCCCTTGAAAGGGGAGGAGAGGTCAGTCGCATCGCGATCTACACGGTCCCTCTCCCAGCCTCCCTCTTGAAGGGGGAGGCGTTTCAAGCACTACACCAGCCGCTGACCCGCGAGCGCGGGCGGAGAACGCGGGGAGCATGGCGCGCGTATCCGCACGCACGAGAGCGCTAAGTCTTGAAATCCTGCTCGATCTTGCGCCAGCGGTCGACCCCCACGATCTGCGTATATTCCTCGAACGGCGTGCCGGTGCCGAAGAGCTTGAGCTCGCCGCTTTGCAGATCCGCCAGGGCGAGCTGCATCGTTTTGGTGACGCGCAGCAGGAGCGTGATGCCGTAGAGGGCGATGCCGTAACCCATCTGCCCGAGTACCGACGGCTTGAGGATGGGCGTGATACCGCCTTCGAGCATATTTGCGACATGGCACGTCTGGACTTCGCGCACGGCGCGCGCGATTTCATCCTCGTTCAGCATCGACTCGATGAACACACCGTCGGCGCCGGCGCGCACGTAACGCTCGGCGCGGCGCAGCGCCTCATCCATGCCGTAAAGGGCGCGTGCATCGGTGCGCGCGACGATGAACGTGTCCGGGTTCATGCGGTTGGCCGCCATGGCACGCAGCTTGGCCTCCATTTCCTCCGTGGCCACGATCTGCTTGCCCGCCATGTGACCGCAGCGCTTCGGCGACACCTGGTCTTCGATGAACATCGCCTGCACGCCCATGCGCTCGTAGGTATTGAGCAGATGCACGGCATTCTTCACGTCGCCATAGCCGTTGTCGGCATCGACCAGCACCGGCAGGTCGCACGCATTGATCATGTCGCGGAACGCGGCGGAAAATTCGCCGAGCTGACACAGCCCGATGTCGGGCAGCCCGTAGCGTGCGCCTGCGGTCTGGAAGCCGCCGATGAAGAATCCCTTGAATCCCGCCTGCTTGATGAGCAGCGCCGAAAGCGCGTCGTGCGCGCCCGGCAGGACGAGCGGATTTTCGGTTTGTGTGAGCTGGCGGATGGTGGGTGGCTTCATATCACGTTTCCAATTAATCAAGAACGAGAGTCAGGCGCAGATGAACGCGGATGGCATTCATACACACGGACTGCTTGCCTCTACGTACATCTGTCTTGAGACTGGATTCGCAAGCATCTTTGCGCCCACTTTTGCGCGCGTTGAGCGGCAGCCTAGCTGTCCGCTCGAACGCGCGCAGGTAAAACGGCGCGCAAGCGTCCGTATTTACCCGCTATTCGGATTTGATGCCCGCATCCTTGATCACCTTCGCGTAGCGCGCCGCCTCGCTGCGGATGAAGCTGCCGAACTGTTCCGGCGTGCTCGTCATGGGTTCTATGCCAACCGTGGCAAGCCGTTCTTTCAGATCAGCCGACGTCAGTGCCTTGACGAGCTCGCCATTCAAGCGGGTAATGATGTCGCGCGGCGTGCCTGCCGGAGCGAGGATGCCGTACCAGATCGGCACTTCATAGTTCTCGATGCCGGCCTCCTTCGCGGTCGGTACTGTGGGGATGACCGACGAGCGCTGGGCGGCCAGCACCGCCAGCGCGCGTACCTTGCCGGCGTTGATCTGGGCGGATGCCGCCGGCACCGCCATGATCAACAGGTCGACCTCTCCGCCTATCAATCCGATCAGCGCCTGCCCCGAGCCTTTGTATGGCACGTGCGTGATCCTGATCTTCTGCAGGCTCTGCAGCAGCTCAGGCGCAAGGTGCGTGGTGGTGCCGACGCCGCCGGAGCCGTAGTTGAGTTTGCCGGGAGCGGCGCGCGCGATCGCAATCAGTTCTTTCAGCGATTTGGCAGGTACCGACGGATGGACCAGCAGCACGTTCTGGATCGACGCGATGAGCGCGATCGGCGCAAGGTCTTTGACCGGGTCGTAGTTGAGTTTGGCGTAAAGCGACGAGCTGATAGCAACCAGCGGCGAGCTCAGCACGATGGTATAGCCATCCGGCGGCGACTTCGCGGCGAGCTCGAGGCCGAGGTTGCCGCCTGCTCCGGGGCGGTTGTCCGCCACCACCTGCTGGCCCACTTGCTCGGAAAGTTTCTGCGCAACGGCGCGCCCCAGCAGGTCGGTCGGACCCCCGGGAGGAAACGGAAAGATGAAGCGGATCGACTTGGCGGGATAGCTTTGCGCCGCTGCGGCGCACGCGAAGAGCACGCAGAAGGCGGCCGCGAGCCCGCGTCCGGTATTGCGCAGCAACTGGTGCATCGATCCTCCTTCGTTTGCCGGGCCTGAGCTGGCATCTCCGTGCGAGCGCAGCAGCGTATTTTCAGCACGACGCGTGCTGCGCCATTGTGCCATAGCTGGGTGCTGCCTCCGGCGCAGCGTCCGGCCGCGACACGTTACTCGTCTTCTGTCCTTCGCCTTTCCTTTTGCGCGCCACACGAATCGTTTGATGACCGCGAGGTCGCAGCGATCGAAGAGCGCGACATCGTTTACTAACCGATTGTTATGGCTGGAGAACCCACCTCTTCACCGCACGTCTTGAAAAAGCGCGCATGTGCCATAAAACGTGCTATAAAATAAAGTTCCGGTCGATAGTCAATAAACTGGAAATCGACGCGAGGACCATGCCGGCGGCAGCGTAGATATATGCTCCGTCGCGGAAACAGGCCAGGCGCTTCTAGACGGACACCAGTCGCCGCATACGCAAGCACACTGCAATCGGAGAGGGGGATATCATGCTTTACACATCTGAACAATTCGTGAATGCGAACAAGGCCAGTATTGAAGCTTCACTAAAACTCGTAAACAAGTCGTTTGAAGGCACCGCCCGGGTGTTGAATCGTCAGATGGACGCCGCGAAGACGATAGCGGAAGCAAATGCGGAAGCATTAAAGGTCGCGTTCAGCAATGGGGCTAATCCGGAGGCGCTCAGTTCGCGTACCGCGTACTATGAAAGACAACAGCAAAAAATCATGGACGTGTCGCGCGAATACTTTGAAGTGATCGCGCAAACCCAGACTGATCTTGCTGATCTTATCCAGGGAAACCTGGACATCATTACCAGTTCCATGAAAGAAAACCTAGAGGCGTTTAACGGCATTTCGAGCAAGGCAAGCGAGACGGATAAAGCCAAGAAACGGACATAAGCCGGTCGTTCGCTCACTCGGCCGATGGTTACAGGCTGGCGTCGAAGAAAATCGGCGCCCAGTGCGCGCCCAACATGAATCTCGACGGCGTGCCGATCGAAAATCCGGGGGCGTCGCGGCGCATCATCACAGAGCCGATGCCGGCGACGCCCGGCGCGTAGCGCACTAGCGGGTCAAAACGCTGCCCGGCGCTGCCCGTTCAGGCGCTGGCCGGCTGCGCGCTGCTGACACGATTGCGGCCGTTGTGCTTGGCCACATACAGAGCCTCGTCGGCGCGGCGCAGGAGCTCTTCGGGCGTATCGTTTGCCGCGCGGCGCTCCGCTACCCCAGCGCTGACCGTCATCGGTATCGTGTGAGTGCCGTAATGGGTGGGCGTGCGCTCGATCTGCTCGCGCAGGCGCTCCGCAAGTCTGACCGCCCCCGCCTCGTTGGTATCGGGCAGCAGGATCGCGAATTCCTCGCCACCCATACGGCCCAGCATGTCCTGGGTGCGCAAAAGGCGGCTCGCTTCGCCTGCAAAGTGCCTGAGCGCGGCATCGCCGCCGCCGTGGCCGTGGGTATCATTGATCGACTTGAAGTGATCGAGGTCGAGCGCTATCACGCTCAGCGTGCCGCCGTAGCGGGCGGCCCGCGACATCTCGTTGGCCAGCCTTTCGAGGAGCTGGCGCCGGTTCGCGCAGCCGGTTAGCGGATCGGTCGAGGCGAGACCGCTCAGCTGCGCGTTCAGCACGTATAGCTCGGCGTTGGCGCGCTCCATGCTCTTGCGGTGCTGGCTCGCGCGCACGAGATACCCCGCTGCGCCGGCAATCAGCAGGGTGAACGCAATACCGGAAAAAGTCAGCAGGGCGAACGCCCAGTGCCGGTCGCGGCGTATGTCCGCCAGGTCATCGAGCCTTGCGACGACATGGATCGTCACGTCATCGCCCTCCAGCGTGCGACGCGCCATGACGTACGGCACCGGCGCGTCGTTCAGCTTCACGAGCGCCGGATGGCCGAGCTCCGGTGCGGGAACGAACTTCATCGGCTCGAAATCGCGGCGCTTGTAGCGCGCCTCCCGGGCGTCCTCGCCGAGCTTGAAGATCGGCGCTCCGTCGAGCGCACGCATCTCGATGCTCTTGTCGCGCGCCAGGATGACGACGCCGTAACCGTCGACGACGAACGCGTTGGACTGACCGACCCAGTGCGAAAGCCGCGGAATGTCGATCTTCGCCGCGACCGCGCCGATGAAGCGCCCCTCGAGCATGACCGGCGCCGAAAAAAACAAGCCGGGTATGTTGGTGACGCGTCCCATCGCGTATTGACGGCCCTTCCTGCCCGACATGGGCTGCTGGAAATACTCGCGATCGGCGAAGTTACCGCCGACGAGGCTCACTTTGGAGTCGTGATTGCTCGCCGCCACGCAATCGCCACCCGCGTTCATGACGAAGACCACATCGGACCCGAGCTCGCGGCTCACCACGGCCAGATGTTTGTTGATCGCCATGAGATCGGGGCGTGCATGCCACGCTTCGGCGAGCCGCTCCCGCGGCAGATCGGCACGCTTGACCTCGGGCCCAAACGTCTTGAGCGCTTCCACAACCGTGGCCTCATCGGCGATCGTCGCCGGTATGCCGTATAGGTAGGCGATGCTGCGCCCGATGTTGAACCGGATGGCATCCGCCTCCTGCGCCACGCCCGAGCTGTGCCGGTCGACCAGCATGGTTCGTCTTTCGTCCGCGAGCGCTTCCGTGCGATGCCATACGATGGTCGTCCAGACCATGATCGCAATCAGCGCAAGCAGCGCGATGCCAAGCCCCCAGCGGCGCTGGCCGGCGCGGACACTCGGGGAATGCGGGAGGTTGGCTGCCATGTGCGGATTGCGGAGGCGTCGGATCAAACCATCAATTATCGAACTGGCGGTGTAAGAATTGCAATGAGCTTTGCCCTCAATCGACCTTCGCGCCTGACCTTCTCACCACTTCGGCCCATTTCGCGCTCTCCTTGCGGATCAGTTCACCGAACTGCTCGGGCGTCCCGCGTGCGGGCTCGGAGCCGAGCGCCGCGAATTTCTCCCGCAGCGAGGGCGAACCGGTAGCCGTGTTGATCTCGACGTTGAGCTTCTCGACGATGGATCTGGCCACGCCGGCCGGCGCAATGATACCGGTCCATGTGGTCGCTTCGTAGCCGGGCACGCCCGCCTCGGCGATGGTGGGCAATTCGGGCAGCGCCGCTGAGCGCGACGCACCGGTCACTGCGATGCCCCTCACCCGCCCGGCCTTGGCGTGGGGAGTGATCGAATTCAGGCTCTCCATCATCAGCTGGACCTGGCCGGATATGAGATCGGTAATGCCCGCTGCGCCACCCTTGTATGGCACGTGAACGGCAGTGATTCCGGTCATGTGCTTGAAGAGCTCGAAGCCGACATGCCCGGGGGTACCATTTCCCGAGGAAGCGTTGGTCAGCTTGCCCGGGTTCTGCCTGCCGAAATCGATCACGTCGCGCACCGTTCGCAACGCCGTGGCGGGTCCGGCCGCGAGCAGCATGC
Organism: Burkholderiales bacterium; assembly: GCA_046715035.1. Classification (GTDB taxonomy): domain Bacteria; phylum Pseudomonadota; class Gammaproteobacteria; order Burkholderiales; family SG8-41; genus PALSA-1004. The sequence goes on from JBKJZR010000089.1 coordinate 5,867, forward strand.
TGCCGGTTGTCGTTTGGGCGACCGGCTGCAGATCGGTGTGAACGTTCACCGCGACGTTGCGCACGATGTTGGGACTGATCGCGAGCGCGCCGATCGGCCCGTAACCTATCGTATAGCCGTCCGGCGTGGCGCGCGCGGTCATTTCCATGCCGATCATAAGCGCGCCGCCGGGACGATTGTCGACGACCACCTGCTGACGCAACTGCTGCGTCAGCTCGGCGGCGATCAGGCGCGCCACCGTATCCGACGCGCTGCCCGGCGCCTGGGGCACGATCATGCGGATCGGCCGCATCGGGTAATCCTGCGCCGCGCCTGCAGCCGCCGCGCTCTGCGCCTGCGTGCACCAGGCCGTCGCGAGCGCAATCGTGAGCACGCATCCACCATGCCGCCATGCACCCGTCAGCGCGACCAACATGTGCTCCCCTTTGCCAAACCACTCCTGCCGTTTGCTTACCGTCGCTATGCTGCGACTTATCGCGTTCGCTTGCGGTGCAGTTCGCGGCCGATGCGGTAACCGTTCAAAGCATTTCTCTCACGTCCACGAAGTGTCCGGCGAGCGCCGCCGCCGCAGCCATCTCGGGACTCACGAGGTGCGTTCTGCCGCCCGGTCCCTGGCGCCCTTCGAAGTTGCGGTTCGAGGTGGCAGCACAGCGCTCGCCCGCGCTCAGTCGATCTTCGTTGATGCCCACGCACATCGAGCAGCCCGGCTGCCGCCACTCGAATCCCGCCGCGATGAAAATACGGTCGAGACCTTCGCGCTCGGCCTGCGACTTGACCATCCCGGACCCGGGAACGACCAGCGCCTGCCGCACCCCGGGGGCCACTTTGCGCCCGCCGATCACGCGCGCCGCGGCGCGCAGATCCTCGATTCGCGAATTGGTGCAGCTGCCGATGAATACCTTGTCGATGGCGATCGACGTGATCGGCGTGCGAGGCTCGAGGTCCATGTACCGCAGCGCGCGCTCCATCCAGTTGCGGCGCACGGGGTCGGGCTCGGCAGCGGGATCGGGCACGGCGCCGGTGACGGGCACCACCAGTTCCGGCGAAGTGCCCCAGGTGACCTGGGGTGCGACCGCCGCTGCATTCAGCTCGACTTCGCGGTCGAAGCGGGCGGCGTCATCGCTGTGCAGATCGCGCCATTGCGCGGCGGCGCGCGACCACCAGCCGTCTTTCGGCGCGAGCGGGCGCCCATGCACGTACTCGAGCGTGGTGTCGTCGACTGCCACCATCCCCGCGCGCGCGCCGGACTCGATCGACATATTGCAGAGCGTCATGCGCGCTTCCATGCTCATGGCGGCGAGCGTTTCGCCCGCGAACTCGACGACGTGCCCGCTGCCCCCGGCTGTGCCGATTCTGCCGATCAGGGCCAGCGCCAGATCCTTCGCCGTCACGCCGCGCGACAACGCCCCGTCGATGCGCACCCGCATCGACTTGTGTTTCTTCAGTACCAGGCATTGCGTCGCCAGCACCGATTCAACTTCGCTCGTGCCGATGCCGAAGGCGAGGGTGCCGAGTGCGCCGTGGGTGGTCGTATGCGAATCGCCGCAGCCTATCGTCATGCCGGGCAGCGTGGCACCGAGCTCGGGCCCGATCACGTGCGCTATCCCCTGCAGGCGGTCGCGAAACGGGTAGTAATGCGCGGCGCCGTATCGCTGCACGTTCGCGTCGAGCGTGTCGACCTGCAGGCGCGAAACGGGGTCGCTGATGCCGAGCTCCCAGTCGCGGGTCGGCGTGTTGTGGTCGGCCGTGGCGACGATCGAGCCCGGCCGCCACGGCGCGCGCCCCGCAAGGCGCAGCCCTTCGTAGGCTTGCGCGCTGGTGACCTCGATCACGAAGTGGCGGTCGATGTAGAGCAGCACGTTGCCGTCGTCGGTCTCGTGCACGACGTGCGCATCCCAAAGCTTGTCGTAGAGTGTCCTGGCCACGCGTCAGCCTCCTGCCCTGCGCTTGCGGCTTTGCTTGCCTCTGACTTCGGCGCCGGCCCACGCCTCGATATACGTCACCAGCGTGGTCATATCGCGTTTGCCGCCGCCCTGCGCGTAGGCGTACTGCCAAAGCTCGCGCACCGCGCTGCCCACCCACATCGGCACGCCGAGCGCGTGGCACTCGTCGATCGCGAGTCCGACGTCCTTGCAGGCGCCGGCGATCGGAAATCCGAAGTCGAAGGTCCGCGGCAGCACCGACCGCGGAAATTTTTCCTCGGTCGCGCTGTTGCGGCCGCTGCCGGCATTGAGGACGTCGACCATGACATCGACGTCCAGCCCGGCCTTGGCGCCGGCCACGAACGCTTCCGACGTGATGGCGAGCGCGGTGGTCGACAGCAGGTTGTTGAGGAGCTTCATCGTCTGCGCCTGGCCCGGCCGCTTGCCCACGATGAAAACCTTGCCGAACGTGTCGAGCAGCTCGCGCACGCGCGCTACGGCGCGGGGATCGCCGGCGACCATGACGGCGAGAGTACCTTTAGCGGCGCCCGTGGCGCCTCCCGACACCGGCGCGTCGACCGTCGCGATGCGCCGCGCCGCCAGCGCACGCGCCAGTTCCTGCTCGAAAGCGGAGCCGTTCGTGCAGAGATCGATGAATGTCTTCACCGCGCGTCCGCGGATGACGCCCTGCGCGCCCAGCGCGACCTCGCGCACGATCTGCGGGTTGGGCAGGCTCACCAGTACGGTGGAACAGCGATCCGCCACGGCACGTGGTGTTTTCGCAACTTTAGCGCCGAGTGCGGCGAGCGGCCGCACCGCTGCCGGGCGCACATCGTGGACGATCAACGGGTGGCCGCCCTCGAGCAGGCGCCGTGCCATCGGGGCGCCCATGACACCGAGTCCGATGAAGCCCGTTGGTGCCGCTGCCATTGGGCTGCGCCTGCTCAATCGACCTTGGCGCCCGACAGCTTGACCACCTTGCCCCAGAGCGCGAAATCGTCGCGCATCTGTTTCTGGAATTCCTCCGGCGTGCTGGGTGAAGCGCTCATGCCGAGCCCCTGCAATCGCTGCTGCACATCTGGAGCCGCGAGCGCGCGTACGATGCCCGCATTGAGCGCCATGACCGTCGCACGCGGCGTTGCAGCGGGCGCCAGCACGCCGTACCACTCGTTGACTTTACTCAATTCCGGATAGCCCGCCTCTGCCGCAGTGGGAACGTCGGGAAGCGAGTCGATGCGCTTGGCTCCGAACACGCCGAGTGCACGCAGTTTGCCCGACTTGATATGCGGGGTGACCGACGTCGGGTTCGATACCATGGTGTTGACGTTGCCCGCGAGCAAGTCGAGCACCGCGGGTCCCGCGCCTTTGTAGGGAACGTGCAGGATATTGGTGCCGGTCGTGAGCTTGAACAATTCACCTGCAAGCTGCTGCCCTGACGCGCTCGATGCGAAGCTTACCTTGCCGGGGTTCTGCTTGGCATAAGCGACCAGCTCCTTCAGCGAGCTGTACGGCACGGAAGGATGAGCGGTCATGATCATCGGCTGTTGCGTGAGCCGCGAGACGGCGGCGAAGTCGCGCAGCGCGTCGTAGCCGGGCTCGCTGTACATATGCGGATTGACCGCCATTGGTCCGGTGTATGCGAATGTGATCGTGTAGCCGTCGGGCGCCGCTTTGGCGCCAATCGCCGTACCCATGCCGCCTTGCGCCCCGCCGCGATTGTCGATGATCACCTGCTGGCCCCACATTTCAGACAGCTTGGCGCCGACGATGCGGCCGACCGCATCGGTGCCGCCGCCCGGCGGCGCAGGTACGATCCAGCGCACCGGCCTTACCGGAAAGTTTTCGGCCGCCACGGCGGAAACCGCCGCGAGCGCCGAAGCCATGACGAGCATTTTGAATAGAGCCTGCATGATCTCCTCCTTCGTTCGAACGCGGGCGCAATTCCGGGTTTTGCTGCCAGGTAACATCGCAGCGGGACTATAGCAGCTAGTGTAGTGCTTCACCCTATAACGGCACATAAATAGCGGCGCAGCCGGGAATCCTTGACCCGCAGCTTCAGGCATTCTCGCAAACGCAACCCCGAGCCGTAGATCAGGCTCGCCATCGGCCACTTCGTTCCTTCCATCCGCGCCAGCAGGTTGCGCACTTCGACGAACGTAAGCACGGTAGGAACCCGGGCTGGACGCTTTACCCTTTCGATCTCATCGAGCCATTCCAGCGGCTGCCCGAGCACTTCCTTGTAGAGGAACAACAGGGCCGCAGAATCCGAATAACATGAATTTTTATTGCACTACTGGGTATAGCGCCCTGAATCCGGATAGGATCTAAGCCGAGGTGATAGACATGCCGGAACGCAAACCGACTTTTAGGCAACCTACTTCAAGTTGATACGGCTACCGCTTGCTCTATGCAAACAGTGCCGGCTACCCGCTCCATCGAGCCGAGAGCCAACGGCGTTCCGCCGTGTCTCCAGCTCATGTCGGACGGTTAGACGTCATCTTAGCCCCCGCGCCAATCGCAATAGGAGAGATCTATGCCAAAGGGATACTGGATCGTTCGCGTCGACATCGCTGATCAGGAGAAATACAAGGCATACATCGCGGCCAATGCCGAGCCGTTCAATAAATTCGGCGCTCGTTTCTTGGTGCGCGCCGGTCGCTTCGAGAATCCCGAAGGGGCAAGTCGCGGTCGCAACGCGGTGATCGAATTTCCTACTTATCAGACTGCCCTCGATTGCTGGAAGTCACCGGAATATCAGGAGGCACTTAAGCTGCGGCAGCCTGTGTCAACCATCGATCTCATCATCATCGAGGGTCACGAGGGTCCAAATCCGTCTTGAAGATCACCACATCCACTCATGGCAACACTAGTTGACAAACTGCGAGCGCGGCGAAGCGGGGCGTCAGACCCCCAGCGCCAGGAGTCAGCCGGACGGTTGTGATTAGCGAGCGCGTGGAGGCTCGAACTATTCCACTGCAGGCGATCGAGCTCTTGCGGCCGCCGGGGTCGCGCCTTCTTTACCCGTGTCTAGTCTGTCGAGCAAGACGTTAGCGCGCAATAAATCGAAGCGGAGCCAAGCACTATGAGCAATCCCAATACCGACAAAATCTTCACCGGCTCGATTCCGAAGCTTTATGACATGTATCTGGTGCCGCTGATTTTCGAACCCTACGCGGCGGATCTGGTGAGTCGGCTGGCTTCGAGATCTCTGACGCGCGTACTCGAGATTGCAGCCGGTACCGGTGTCGTGACTCGCAGGCTCGCTTCCGTCCTCCCCGCCGGCGTCGCCATCGTCGCCACGGACCTGAATCAGCCGATGCTGGACCTGGCTTGCGCGAGCGGAACCAGCCGCCCTGTGGAGTGGCGTCAGGCCGATGCGATGCAACTGCCCTTCGAGGACGCCATGTTTGACGCCGTCGTCTGCCAGTTTGGCGTCATGTTCTTCCCGGACAAGGCGAAGGCATTTTCGGAGGCACGTCGTGTGCTCAAGTCAGGCGGCGTTCTCATTTTCAACGTGTGGGATCGGATCGATGAAAACGAATTCGCCGACACCGTAACGACGGCACTCGAGTCCCTGTTTCCCGAGGACCCCCCGCGCTTCATGGCCCGCACGCCCCACGGCTATCACGATCTCCCGACCATCGAGCGCGATCTTGCGAATGGCGGGTTTACGCAGTCTCCCCAGATCAGTACCGTTGCGGCGCGCAGCCGGGCAGAATCGCCCCGGGTCCCGGCGATCGCGTACTGCCAGGGAACCCCGCTACGCAACGAAATCGAGGCGCGCGATGCTTCGCGACTCGGCGAAGCGACAGACATCGCCGCGGAAGCTATCGCCCGGAGGTTCGGTCGGGGGACTGTAGACGGCAAGATCCAGGCACACATCATCGCCATCGAAAAGTGACGCCTCGAACTGAACTGTCGGGATCAAGACCCGTCGTGCCCGCGAGTCATGAGCGAGCGGCTGGGCGCCCGCCGCTTGACGGTGATGCACCCGATAGGGTTTACTGCAACGGGCCCTCACCCGGGGCCCGCCGGTCAAGATCGCTCAAGCCTCCTGCAGCCCGCTCGTATACTCAGGGAAACAATGAACACCACGTCGTCGATCGTACGCAGCGTTACGCTGACGCTCGCACTGCTGGCAGCCCCCCTGTGCGCGGCGCAGGTTGCGCAGTCCTACCCGGCCCGGCCCATCCGCCTCATCGTGCCCTTTCCCCCAGGCGGCGCGGTCGACGCGATCGGCCGGATCATCGGCCAGAAACTCAGCGAAAGTTTCGAGCATAACGTCGTCATCGACAACCGCGGCGGCGCTGCCGGCGCAATCGGCTCGGAACTCGCGGCGAAAGCGCCGGCGGACGGCTACACGCTGCTGGTCGGCTCGACGACGACGATCTCGGTCAACCCCGCGCTCAATCCCAAGCTGCCCTACAATCCGCAGCGCGATTTCGTGCCCGTGAGCCTGGTGGGTTACGTGCCGCACGTGCTCGTCATCACGTCGTCGATTCCGGCAACGACCGTGAAGGAATTCATCGCCTACGCGAAAGCGCAAAAGAAGCCGGTCACGTTTGCATCGTCAGGCACCGGCTCGCCGCATCACCTGGCGGGAGAGATCTTCAAGGGCATGACGGGTCTCGACATGGTGCATGTACCATTCGCGGGCAGCGGCCCCGGTCTCATCAGCCTGATGGGCGGACAGGTGCAATTCTTTTCCGTCGACCTCCCCGCGGTGCTGCCCCAGCTGGGAACCGGCCGCGTCAAAGCGCTCGGCATCGCCGCGGCGAAGCGCGACCCGCTCGTGCCCGACCTGCCGACGGTGGCCGAGTCGGGCCTGCCCGGGTTCGAGATCTCGGGCTGGTATGGCATCTTCGCGCCGAGCAAGACGCCGCGCGAGGTCGTCACCAAGCTCTCCGCCGAGATCGCGCGCCTGCTCGCCACACCGGAGACGCGCGCGAGCCTCTCCAAGATCGGCGTCAACGTGCTGGGGGGCAGCGCCGAAGAGTTCGCAGCTCATATCCGGCGCGAGGACGCCAAGTGGACCAAGGCCATCCGCGATTCAGGCACCAAGGTCGACTGAGCAGCGCGCGGATCGGCTTGCGGTGACAGCGCATCCATGACAGAAAGCCGAAGCATGACCACCCATCTTTTCGCCGCCGATAACTATATCGCCAACCGCCGCCCGCTGGCGCAGGCCTCTCCCCTGCCGTGGTGGTGCTATGTCTCGCCAGAATGGTACGCGCGCGAGCTCGATACCATTTTCCGCAGCGAGTGGCTGTGCGTCGGGCGGGTCGATCAGGTCCCGAATCCCGGCGACTTCTACACGCTCACGCTGATCGGCCAGCCGCTGATCGTCGTGCGCGACAAAGATCAGCGGGTGCATGTGCTGTCGGCGGTGTGCCGCCACCGCGGCGCCGTGATCACCGAAAGCGAGGGGCGCTGTCGCCAGTTCGTGTGTCCGTATCACAACTGGACCTATGCGCACGATGGCGAGCTCATCGATACGCCGGGGCTGCCCCCGCCGATGGCGGGCGCAGAAGGGTTCGACCGGGCCAACTACCGGCTGAACGCCGTGCGCACGGATTTCTGGGCGGGGTTCATCTTCGTCACCTTCAACCCGCATCCCCAGCCGCTCATGCGCGCGCTGGGCACGCTCCCCGGGTTTCTCAGGAACTACCGGCTGGAGGACATGCGCTACACGCACCGCGACGTGTACGAGGTCGAGTGCAACTGGAAGGTGTGGCTCGAGAATGCGTTCGAGAACTATCACGTGCCGACGATCCACCGCAAGCATATCGACCCGAGCAAGCCGCAGAACTGGACTTTCGAGGACACGGATGGCGCGTGGGAAGCGATGTACAGCGAGCGCAGCATCGTCGCCTATTCGGCGCTGCCGGCGCTCGATAACCTCAGCGCCAAGGAGGCGGCGGGGCTGTTCCACATCTGGCTGAAGCCGAGCCTGCAGATCATCCTCACTTCGTCCTCGATGAAATACCGTCAGTACCTGCCCGAGGGCCCCGAAAAGCTGCGGCTGATCGAGAACTGGACTTTTCCCGGGAGCACGGTCGAGCTGCCGCAGTTCGCGCAGACGGTGGGGCCGGCTTATTACCACAAGTACTCCGAGATCATCCGGGAAGACCTGCGGATTTCGCCCAACGTGCAGCGCGGGCTGCGCTCTGGCGCGTACCAGCCCGGCCGCTACTCGCTCGAGGAGTTTATCGTTCACCGCATCGCCAACTACGATCTCGACCGCGTCGTTGGTCCCGACCAGGCACCCGCGCAGTCGCCGCGCGATACGATGTTGAAATCGGTGGGCGGGCGTTGATGTCCGTGTTGAGCGCCGCCAAGCCGCGCGCGTATTCCGAGCAGAGCCCGTTCGTCGTCCACGTCGAAAACTCGAGCAGCCTGAAGCCGGTGTTCATCGTGCGGCGCGACCAGTACGACGCGGCGCTCGCGCGCCATCCCGATGTCGCACGCCTCATCAGGACCACGCTCGGGTTCGACGCCGAGAACTACGACGAGTCGATGCGCAAAGCCGACGCGCTGATCAGCTATCGGTTTCCCCGCGATAACCTGGCGCAGCGCGCGCCGCATCTCAAGTGGATCCAGGTGCTGGGCGCCGGCGTCGACTACATGCTGCCGCTGGACTGGGTTCCCGAAGGCCTGCTGCTCACGACCAATTTCGGCGCCCACGTGCCCAAGGCGTCACAGTCGGCGCTGATGGCGATCCTCATGATCAACAGCCGCATTCCGACGCTCGTCAGCGAGCAGCGCCGCCACGAATGGAACCGCATTTTCACCACGACCGTCGAGGGCAAGACGCTGGCGGTCATCGGCGTCGGGCACATCGGCGGTGGCGCGGCCGAGCAGGCGAAAAAAGTGGGGATGCACGTGATCGGTATACGCCGCAGCGCGCAGCCTCATCCGGCCGTGGACGAGATGTTCGGCCCCGACGCACTGCACGCCGTACTGCCGCGCGCGGACATCGTCCTGCTCAATACGGCGCTGACGTCGCGCACCCATTTCCTGATGAGCGGCAGGGAATTCGCGCTCATGAAACCGGGCGCCGGCTTCATCAACATGTCGCGCGGCGGGCTCGTGGATCCTGAAGCGCTCGAAGCGAGTTTGCGCAGCGGCCACCTCAGCGGCGCGATGATCGACGTCACCTACCCCGAGCCCCTGCCCGCGGCAGCGACGCTGTGGGACGCGCCCAATCTCATCATCACGCCGCACGTGCTCTCCGACGATATCGAGCATTACGTTCCGCGCACGCTCGACATCTTTTTCGACAACGTGCGGCGTTACATCGCTGGTCAGCCGCTGCGAAACGTCGTCGATCTGGCGCGCGAGTATTGAGTTCGAGGATCGTCTGTGCTCAGCTCACGCGAGCACCGTGTAGGCGACCGGCGTGGGCGTGCAGCCGTGCGCATTGACGGGAATCAGGTCCTGGGGGCAGGCCGAGAAAGCGACGATGCAGTCGTGCTCGGCGCGAAACGTCGCGCTGTCGCCCGCGCGCGCTTCCGGCGGTTCGACCCTCATCACACTATGGGCATCGAACCGGGTATTCATGAACAGGTTGAGCGGCGTCGGAATGTACGGCAAAGGGATGTGCAGCGCCGCGACCGCCTGGCGCAGGTTATCAGCGCAGTTGTCGTGATAGCCCGTGCAGCCCAGCGCCGCGTAGCGCGCCGGGTCGCACGCCGCGAACAGCATGCAGTGCACGCCCGGCGAGGTATCGTCGACCAGCCGCAACATGGGCCGTCGCAGGTTGGAGACCAGCACGCTGCCCACGGCCGGCTTGATCCTGCTTAAGTGCACGACCGAGTGCGGCATCGACATGTGCTCGGCCGGATCGTCGGCGCGAAACGCCCACATGTCCACGACCTGGCCGCCATGGGTATTGACGATGCGCACCGATTGCCCCGCCGGCACCCGGACCACGGCGCCACGACGCGCGGGAATCTCGATGAGGCTGTCCATTGCGTTGCTATAGTCCTGCCTCGATAGCCACGCCCGGCGGGCGTGCCGCCCCTGAATCGCGGGTTGCCGAGTTACCGCGCGCGGCGCGCGCGCTCTCTCGCGTAAGTCTCGACCCGCACGGGGGTCGGGTTGTAACCGCACGCGGGATTGTACTTCTGCGGGCAGTTGGAGATCACGGCGATGACCTCGGTGAGTGCCTGAACGTCGACGAAATCGCCCGCTTTCGACATGCCTTCCGAAATTTCCATGTGGCCGTCGCTGCCCACCGGCACGCTCATGAAAAAATTGACGTTGGCGACGATGTCCGCTTCGCCCATGCCGAACTTGCTCAACTCATGGATGAAATTGGCCCGGCAGCTGTGCGTACGCCTGCCGTAACGCAGCAGATTCATCTCGACGCTGCAGCAGCCGCCGATGGTGTCGTGGTTGAGGCAGCTCGTGGCGGCGATCTTCATGAGCGGAGTGGCGTATTCCCCGTAGAGCACCGTGCCGGCGTTCAGATACAGGTTTTCCGCCATCTTCATCGTATTGGCGGCGTTGTAGCGGTCGCGTGCATCGAGCGCGTCATAACAGAGAAAATCGATCGCCTGCTGGCCCTCGATGTCGACGAAACGCACCATTTCACCTGCGGCGAGGCGAGCACCCCATGAACCGCCGGGATCGATCGTCACCGCCGCGAGCTGGCGGCGGCCCTTGGGTGCGGCGAGCCGTCTTGCGTTCATATTCGGACCGAGTCGTGGACGTTCATTCGGACTTGATGCCGGCGTCTTTGATGAGCGTGGTCCAGCGTTTCTTCTCGGCCTGCATGAGCGCGGAAAATTCGGCCGGCGGCATCCCGGACGGCGCATAGCCGAGCGCCTCGAGTCTCGCGCGGGCGTCGCTCGCGCTGAGAATCTTGATCACCTCGCCGGACACGCGTGCGACGACCGGCCGCGGCGTGCCCGCCGGGAACAGCAATCCCTGCCAGTTCGTGGCCTCATACTTGACGCCCAGCGCCTCGGCCGCCGTCGGCACGTCGGGGAGCGCTGAGGCGCGCTTCAGCGTGGTGACGGCAAGCGCGCGGATTTTGCCGGCCTTGATGTGCGGCAGCGCGCCCTGCATCCCGGACAGGATGGCGGGGATACGCCCGCCCATCACATCGACAAGGCCGGGCGGCCCGCCCTTATACGGAATATGGTTGAGCTGGATGCCCACGGTGCGGTTCAGCAGCTCACCGCCGAGGTGCTGCATGCTGCCCACACCCGAAGAGGCGTAGTCGATCTGGCGCGGCTTGGACCGGGCGATCTCGACGAGCTCCTTCATCGTCTGCGCCGGAAACGACAGGTAGACGAGCCATACGTTGGGCGATTGCGTGAGCTGGGTGACTGGCGTGAAGTCGCGGATCGCATCGAGGCTCGGGTGCTGACTCACGATGGGCGCGGTGATCGTATCGATCGCGCACAGCAGCAGCGTATAGCCGTCGGGCGTCGCCTGCTTCACCAGCTCGGCGCCAAGCATGCCCGCGGCGCCGGGCCGGTTGTCGACGACGAACTGCTGTCCGAGAACGTCGCCCAGGCGCTGCGCGACGTAGCGTCCTATCGTATCCGACCCGCCGCCCGTGGCCTGGGGAATGATGAGGCGTATCGGGCGCTGCGGATAGTCCGCTTCGGCCGCGATCGCGCCGGCGGCGAGCCAGGCAAGCGCAGCTGTATACAGCAACCATCGCCTTGCGTCGCGCATGATCAGATCTGCCCTTCCTTGAACAGCGGAAAGTTTAGCATCATTGATCGCGCGCCGATGCCGCCCAAGCCCCGCCGGTGCAGTTCGCTGGGCCGCGTGCCGGGCGCTACCCCGGATCGATACAGCCGGCTCGCTGCAAAAGCAACCGCGGGTTGCGTTGGCACGAAACTGCGTCACTCTCTCGAAGTCATACCGCCGAGTATGAAATAATGGATCGTACGAACAACCGGCACGGAGGAGACGACATGGCGAACAAACCTGGCACGAAATCCAAAGGCGCTCAAAGAGCTCTCCCGCGCGGCGATGCGCTTCTGCGCGACCCGCTGCTGAACAAAGGAACTGCGTTCACCGAAGCCGAGCGCGACGCACTCGGCTTGCGCGGATTGCTGCCGCCGCAGGTGGCGTCCCAGGATCAGCAGGTCGCGCGCATGCTGCAGTCGCTGCGGCGCCTGCCCGACGATCTCGAAAAATACATCGCCTTGAACGCGCTGCACGACCGTAACGAAGCGCTGTTCTTCCGCTTGATCGTCGATCACATCGACGAGATGCAGCCGATCATCTACACGCCCGGCGTCGGGCTGGCCTGCCAGAAATTCGGGTTGATCTTCCAGCGTCCGCGCGGCTTATTCATCACATCGAACGATCGCGGCCAGATCGCCGCAGTGCTGCGCAACTGGCCGCACCGTGCTGGCCTGATCGTGGTGACCGACGGCGCGCGCATCCTGGGGCTGGGCGACCTCGGCGCGAACGGCATGGGCATCCCGGTGGGCAAGCTCGCGCTCTACTCGGCATGCGCGGGCGTGCATCCCGAACAGTGCCTGCCGGTCCTGATCGACGTCGGCACCGACAATGCGGAGCTGCTCACCGATCCGTTCTACATTGGTTTGCGGCAGCGCCGCGTCCGCGGGCAGGCGTACGACGAGCTCATCGAGGAATTCATGACCGCCGCCCACGAAGTTTTTCCCGGCGTCGTCATCCAGTTCGAAGACTTCGCGAATCACAACGCGTTCCGGATGCTGGAAAAATACCGCGAGCGCATGTGCGTGTTCAACGACGACATTCAGGGCACTGCGGCGGTCGCGCTGGCGGGCATTTTTTCCGCATTGCGCGTCACCGGTGAGAATATCACCGACCAAAGGGTGCTGTTTCTCGGGGCAGGCGAAGCGGCGACGGGGATTGCCGACCTCGTGTCGGCAGCGATGGTCGCGCAGGGACTGGACGAGCACGAGGCGCGCCGCCACTGCTGGCTCGTCGACTCGCGGGGCCTCGTAGTACAGAGCCGCACCGATCTCGCCGAGCACAAGCTCAAGTACGCGCACGACCACGCGCCGATCACCGATTTTCTGAGCGCGATACGCACACTCAAGCCCACCGCCATCATCGGCGTTGCCGCGGTCGGCGGCACTTTCACCAAAGAGGTGCTCGAAGAGATGGCGCGCCTCAACACGCGCCCGATTATCTTTGCACTTTCCAACCCGACTTCGAAATCGGAATGTACGGCCGAGGAAGCCTACCGGCACACCGGCGGCCGGGCGCTGTTCGCGTGCGGCAGCCCGTTCGACCCGGTGACGCTCGACGGCCAGACCTACGTGCCGAGGCAGGGCAACAATTCATATATTTTCCCCGGCATCGGGCTGGGCGCCATCATCTGCAAGGCGAAGCAGATCACCGACGAGATGTTCATGGGGTCCGCGCACACGCTTGCGCATCTCACCACGGAGTCGGACCTCGCGCAGGGCAGTCTTTACCCTTCACTCGACCGCGTGCGGGAAGTTTCCGCGCACATCGCTGCCGGCCTTGCGAAAACGGCGCACCGTCGCGGCGTAGCATCGGGAACCGAGCCCGAAGATCTGCTCGCGGCAGCCAACGCGGCGATGTACGATCCGCATTACAGCAGCTACGTTTGAACGGAGACGTGCCCTTCTTAAGTCCAGAGGCAGCGCGCGCGGGACGGCCCGCAGTGCCTAGACTCGTCCCGCGCTGATACCGCCGTCGACCACCAGTTCGATCCCGGTGATATAGCGCGCCTCGTCGGACGCCAGGAATACCACGGCATTGGCCGTATCCCATCCCGTGCCCATATGACCCATGGGAACGGCGGCATTGCGCTGTGCGATCAGCGCCGCTGCGTCGGCCGCGCCCAGTTGTTTCACCAGACGCTGCTCGACGAGCGGCGTGTGCATCGTGCCGACCACGACCGTGTTGCAGCGGATGCCCTTTTTCACGTACGCCATTGCCGTCGAGCGGCTGAATGCCGCGAGCCCGGCTTTAGCCGTGCTGTAAGCGACGTTGACGCGGCCGGCCACCTGATGGCGGAATCCGGCGATCGAGGAAATGTTGACGATGGCGCCCGCTTGCTGCTTCTCCATCGCCGGCAGCACGAACTTGCACCCCAGAAAAGCCGTCTTCAGGTTGAGGTCGAGCTGCGCGTGCCAGACCTCTTCGGTCATCGTCACGGGGTCGCCCGCCGCGGAACCGCCGACGTTGTTGACGAGGATGTCGATGCGGCTGTGACGTTCCAAGCAGGCTTCGACCGCCCCTCTCACTTCGTCAGCGGCCGTCATGTCGCAGCGGTGGACGCTGCAGACACCCCCTTCCTTTTCGATGATGGCGCGGGTTTCGTGGGCCGCCGCTTCGTCACGATCGGTGGCGAAGACGCGCGCACCCTGGCGCGCGAGCAGTACCGCGGTCGCCTTGCCATTGCCCCACCCTGGACCGACGGTTCCCGCCCCCGCGACGAATGCGATCTTGCCGGTCATATCGAGCATGAGAGTGGTCCGGTGGTTGAGAGAAGAAAGCAGGCGCGCCGGCCAACGCAATCGGGTTGTCTGCCCAAGACTGGAACGAAAGACGTCGTGGGCTTCAGCACGATCCGTGCAGCCGCGGTGCTCTCCATCAGGAGCTGCACGACAGCGCCGAGCATCCCGGCCTGTTACGCGCCCACTCCGGACGCCGTTC
>JBKJZR010000090.1:0-23659 GCA_046715035.1 Burkholderiales bacterium
CGTCGGCCGCAAGGGTGAGCAGGCCGACCTGCTCGACGAGCTGCGCGCGCAGGGTTTCGTGCGCGTGCGCATCGACGGCAAGGTGCACGAGGTCGACGCACTGCCCAAGCTCAAGAAGAACGCCAAGCACACGATCGAAGTCGTCGTCGACCGTCTCAAGGTGCGTCCCGAGGTGAAGCAGCGGCTCGCCGAATCCTTCGAGACTGCGCTGCGCCATTCCGACGGCCGCGCCCTCGCCGTGGAAATGGACAGCGGCGCCGAGCACCTGTTCTCGGCGCGCTTCGCATGCCCGGTGTGCACCTATTCGCTGCCCGAGCTCGAACCGCGCCTGTTCTCGTTCAACAATCCGATGGGCGCATGCCCGCGCTGCGACGGCCTCGGAGCCATCAGTTTCTTCGATCCCAAGCGCGTTGTCGCCTACCCTCACCTGTCGCTCGCGTCGGGGGCGATCAAGGGCTGGGACCGCCGCAACCAGTTTTATTTTCAAATGCTGCAATGCCTGGCGGGCCATTATGGGTTCGAGCTCGAGGCTGCTTTCGAAACCCTGCCGGCGCCGGCGCAGCAGGCCGTGCTCCACGGCTCGGGAAACGACAAAATCAAATTCAGCTACGTCGGTGAGCGCGGCAACAAATATCAGCGCGAACACCCGTTCGAGGGCATCATCCCCAACCTCGAGCGGCGCTACCGCGAGACCGATTCGCTCGTCGTGCGCGAAGAGCTCGCCAAGTATCTCAACAGCCAGACCTGCCCGGAGTGCGAGGGCACGCGACTGCGGCGCGAAGCGCGCAATGTATTCGTCGCCGGCCGCACCATCTACGAAGTGAGCGCGCTGCCGCTGCGCCAGGCATCGCAGTTTTTCGCGACGATCGGACTGACGGGAACCAAGCAGGCGATCGCCGACAAGATCGTCAACGAGATCATCAATCGTCTGACCTTCCTCAACGATGTGGGTCTCGAGTATCTTGCGCTCGATCGCGGTGCGGACACGCTCTCGGGCGGCGAAGCGCAGCGCATCCGGCTCGCCAGCCAGATCGGCTCGGGACTGACCGGCGTCATGTACGTCCTCGACGAACCTTCGATCGGACTGCACCAGCGCGATAACGCGCGGCTGCTCGAGACGCTGCGCAGGCTGCGCGACCTCGGCAATTCGGTGATCGTGGTCGAGCACGATCAGGAGGCGATCGAGGCGGCCGACCACGTCGTCGATATCGGCCTGGGCGCGGGCGAGCACGGCGGCCGCATCATCGCGCAGGGCACGCCCGAGGACATCGCCCGGTCGGCGGAGTCCCTCACCGGTCAGTATCTGGCGGGCCGCCGCCGCATCGAAGTGCCCGGTCTGCGGCACCTGCCCGACGCCAAGCGGCTGCTGACGATCGCAGCCGCGTGCGGCAACAACCTCAAGCGCGTGACCGTCAAGGTGCCGGTCGGGCTGTTCGTGTGCGTCACGGGCGTTTCCGGTTCGGGCAAGTCCACGCTGATCAACGACACGCTGTTCAACGCGGCGGCGCGCCATCTCTACGGCAGCACCGCCGAGCCGGCCGCGCACGACGAGATCACCGGGCTCGACCAGTTCGACAAGGTCGTCAACGTCGACCAGAGCCCGATCGGGCGCACGCCGCGCTCCAATCCGGCCACGTACACCGGGCTGTTCACCCCGATCCGTGAGCTGTTCGCCGGCGTGCCCGTGGCGCGGGAACGCGGCTACGGGCCCGGCCGCTTTTCATTCAACGTCAAAGGCGGCCGCTGCGAAGCGTGCCAGGGCGACGGCGTGCTCAAGGTGGAGATGCATTTTCTGCCCGATATCTACGTGCCGTGCGACGTGTGCCGCGGCCAGCGCTACAACCGCGAGACGCTCGAAGTCCATTACAAGGGAAAATCGATCAACGAAGTGCTGGCGATGACCGTCGAGCACGCAGCGGGTTTCTTCGCGGCGGTGCCGGTCCTCGCGCGCAAGCTGCACACGCTCCTCGACGTCGGGCTCGGCTACATCACCCTGGGCCAGAGCGCCACCACGCTTTCCGGCGGCGAGGCGCAGCGCGTCAAGCTCTCACTCGAATTGTCGAAGCGCGACACCGGCCGCACGCTCTATATACTCGACGAGCCCACGACCGGCCTGCACTTCCACGACATCGACCTGCTGCTGCGCGTGTTGCACCGTCTGCGCGATCACGGCAATACGGTGGTCGTGATCGAGCACAACCTCGACGTGATCAAGACGGCCGACTGGGTGATCGATCTCGGCCCCGAAGGCGGGGACGGCGGGGGCCGCGTGATCGCCGAAGGCGCGCCCGAAGACATCGCGCGCAACACGGCGAGCCACACCGGCCGTTACCTGCAGCGGGTGCTCGCCTGAAGCGCAGACTGGGCTGCGCACCATGAATCCGCGAGAACTCCTGCTCGGCAGTTTCCAGGCGGCGGTCACGGCCGCCGATCCGCTGCGTATTGTGCCGCAGTATCTGCCGCGCCCGCCGAAGGGGCGCACGCTCGTCCTGGGCGCCGGCAAGGCGGCCGCTGCAATGGCGCTTGCCGTCGAGCAGCACTGGCCCGCCGACGCGCCGCTCGAAGGCACCGTCATCACCCGCTACGCCCATGGACTGCTGACCAACCGCGTAACGGTCGTCGAAGCAGGACACCCGGTGCCGGACGAGGCTGGCGAAACCGCCGCGCGCCGGATCCTGGACAGCGCCCGGCGGCTCGCGCGCGACGATCTGCTGCTCGCCCTCGTCTCCGGCGGCGGCTCCAGCCTGCTTTCGCTGCCGGTGAATGCAATCTCGATGGCCGACCTGAAAGCGGTCACCCGGGAGCTGCTGCGCTGCGGCGCTGCGATTCAGGAAATCAACACGGTGCGCAAGCATCTGTCGCTCATCCAGGGCGGTCGACTCGCGGCCGCGTGCAAAGCCAGAATACTCGCGCTGGTCATATCGGACGTGACCGGCGATGACCCGACCCATATCGGCTCGGGTCCGTGCACGCCGGACCCGACCACTTACCAGGACGCGCTCGACATCCTCGGGCGTTATCAGTGCGCTGTACCCGCGGCGGTGCGCCAGACGCTCGAGCGCGGGGTCCGTGGCGAGCTTGCGGAAACGCCCAAGCCAGGCGACAAAGTCTTTGCGCGCACCGAGAATCGCGTGATCGCCACCGCGCACCAGTCGCTGCAGGCAGGCGCGGCTTTCTTTGAAGCGCACGGCGTGCGCGCAGCAGTCCTCGGCGACAGCGTCACCGGCGAAGCGCGCGAAGTCGCGAAGGTTTATGCGGCACTGGCGCGTGAAGTTCGCACGCACGGGCTCCCGTGGCAGCCGCCCGTCGCCCTCATCTCAGGCGGCGAATGCACGGTCACGGTCAAGGGCAATGGACGCGGCGGGCGGTGCGCCGAGTTTCTGCTGTCCCTCGTCCATGAGCTGCAGGGAGCCGCCGGCGTGCATGCGATCGCCTGCGACACCGACGGCATCGACGGCTCGGAGAACAACGCCGGCGCAATCGCCGGGCCGGATTCGCCGGAACGCGCAACACGCCTCGGCCTGCGCGCCGAGCAGCTTCTCGCCAACAACGACGGTTACGGTTATTTTGCGGCGCTCGGCGATCTCGTCGTCACCGGCCCCACACGCACCAACGTCAACGACTATCGCGCGATATTGATCGCCTAGCTGCGGCGCGCGCGCGCCGAGATAAAGTTGACGCTCAGCGCGCGGCAGTGGATTCTATCGTCCGCGGGGACCCGCCGCGCCCAGCCCAAGGGAGTTCGCCCCATGTCCGTCCAGCTCCGCGAGATCCTGCGCAACAACGTCAAGGAAAAGCTCGCGCGCGACGAGGTCGTCGCCTCCATGACGGTGCGCCTCGTGCGCAGCATCGAGATCGCGCGGATCGCGCGCACGGCGGGGTTCGATACGCTATATGTCGACGTCGAGCACAACAACTTTTCGTTCGATACGACCGGACAGATCTGCATGGCGGCACTGCAGGTCGGCATCACGCCGTTCGTCCGCGTGCCCACGACGCGGCCGGAGCACGTTGCGCCGGCGCTCGACGGCGGCGCGCTCGGCGTTATCGCACCGCACATCCGTACGGCGAGCGATGCGCGCGAGGTGGTCGCCGCCGCCAAATTTCCGCCTTTTGGCGAGCGTTCCGCCGCGGGCGGCCTGCCCCACCTGCACTACCGCTCCTTTCCGGCCGCAGAAGCCAACGCCGCGCTCAACGACGCGACGATGGTCATCGTCATGATGGAAACGCTGGCAGCGCTCGACAACGTCGAAGACATCGCGGCGGTCGACGGCATCGACATGATGATGATAGGCACCAACGATCTGACCGCCGAGATGGGCATACCCGGGCAACACGACGATCCGCGGGTGCGGGCCGCGTATACGCGCACCATCGCCGCCTGCCGCAAGCACGGCAAACACGTCGGCGTCGGCGGGCTGGCGACGCGTCCCGACCTCGTCGCCGAGTTCGTGCGCCTCGGCGCGCGCTACGTATCGACCGGCACCGATCTGGCTTTCTTGCTTGCGGCCTGCACCCAGAAAGCCAAACAGGTGCAGGATCTGCCGCGCTGAGCCGGCGCGGTGGCACCACCATAATCCCGTCACGAAGGGCCAATGAAGGAGGAGCAGCGATGGTCGCCACGCGATTGAAAACGCAGCCGGCAGCCTATGCGCTCGCCTGCGCATGCCTGGCATGCGCTGCGCACGCCACGGCCCAGACGCCAACCTACCCCACGCGCAACGTGCAGCTCATCGTGCCTTACACCGCCGGCGGCTCGATCGACATCATGTCGCGCACGGTCGCGCAGAAGCTCGCGGAAATGTGGGGCAGGAACGTGGTCGTCGACAACCGCCCCGGCGCCAGCGGCATGATCGGCACCGAGATCGCCACCAAGGCCGAACCCGACGGCCACACGCTGCTCGGCCATACGTCTTCGTACCCCGCGACCGCCGCTGTGCGTGAAAAGCTGCCTTTCGATCCGGCGCGTGCCATCGTTCCCGTGGCGATGATCGCGAAGGCCCCGATGCTGCTCGCGATTCACCCGTCCGTGCCGGCGAAATCGGTGAAGGAGCTCGTCGCGCTCGCCAAAAAGAATCCGGGCAAGCTCAACTACTCGTCATCCGGAACCGGCGGCAACAATCACTTTTCCGGGGCACTCTTCGCTTCTGCTGCGGGCATCAAGCTCACGCACGTCCCCTACAAAGGAATCGCGCAGGCGATGATCGCACTTGCTTCGGGCGAGGTCGAGATCGTCATCGCCAGCGCGGCGGCGGTCAACCCGCAGCTCAAAGCCGGCCGGGTGCGCGCGATTGCCGTCACCAGCACCGAGGCTTCACCCTTGTTGCCGGGCCTGCCGGCGGTCGCACAGGCCGGGGTGCCCGGCTACAGTTACCAGTTGTGGTGGGGGATCTTCGCTCCAGCGGGCATCCCCGCCGAGCGCGCGAACGCGATCAACGCCGCGGTCAACAAGATTCTGGCGGGCACCGAGATGAAGAAGTTTCTGGACAACGAAGGCGCCGAGCCATGGCCGCTGACGCCGTCGCAGCTCGTGGATCTGCTGCCAAAAGAAATCGAACGCTATAAGAAAGCGGCCAAGGAGGCGGGGATCCCGCTGCAGTAAAAGCGCACAGCCGACGCGACCGAGCGTGCGCAACGCGCGGCGCTAGCGGCGCGCCGCGGCGCGCAGCAGCGCCCTGACGCCTGCGCGCTCCGCGGCAGGAGCAAACAGCGGCCGGCGCTGCCGCACCGCCGCCTTGAGCGTGCGATAGTAGTCTTCGTCGTCGACGGCGCGCGCGATCAGCCGGGCCAGTGCGCGATCGTCGAACAAGCGGTAATAGCCGCGGTAATCCGTGCCGAGCATGCCCACGTTGCCCGATACCCGCGACGCCAGCACCGGCACGCCGGCGCGCGCGGCTTCGCAAATGACGTTGGCGCCCCCTTCCATGACCGAACTCACGACCAGCAGGTGACTGCTGGCAAGACGCCGTAAGGTCTGTGCGTGCGGCATGCTGCCGACCCAGCGATAGCGGGGATCGCGCGCCATCAGGCGTTGGGCCTGCGCGCGCATTTCCGGCGCGAGCGCCTGGCCGAGATGCATGACTTCGAGCGCGGTTAAGTGCGGCAGATGGGCGAGCGCGAGGGCCGCGCGAAACGGGTCTTTTTCGTCCCGCAGATGACCGATCACCACCACGCGAAAGCGGCGCTGCGGCGGATTGTGGCGAACGCGCACGTCAGCCGACTGGTAGATGACGCTCGTCTTGCCGCGCACGTGGGCAGGCAGGGCCGCCCGGCCCTGCGGCTGGAGGACCACGAGGCGCGACGCGAAGTCGAGCGACATCCTGGCCTCGGCATGTGTCCTGATGTCACGGTAGAGATCGGTTCCCGTGAGCACGACCACCAGCGGACGATCGGGGTGCGCGGCGTGAAATCCCGCGATCGATGCATGGCTCTTGCGCGCGTGCAGGGCGATGAGCAGGTCGGCAGCATTGCCGTCCCATTGCGTGGCGATCCTCACGCGATGGCCGAAGCCGCGCAGGAATTTCGCCCAGCGGTAGGCGGTGTGCTGATTGCCGCTGCGGGCACCGGCGATGGAAGGCGTGGCGATCGCGATTTTCATGGCAAGGCTGCTAGACTCGCGAGAACTATAGCAGAGCCCACGCATGAGATTATCCAGACCCGTCGATGCGGCACTATTGCAACAGGATCTCCTGTCGAGCCGGGCGCTCTCTACGCACCTGACGCGCGACCTGCAGGGCGAACAGCTGTTCGGGCCCCGCCTCGGCATCGTCAATCCGCCGCTGTGGGAGCTGGGACATCTCGCGTGGTTTCAGGAGCACTGGTGCTTGCGCCATCGCGAGGGCGGCACGCTCGCGGAATCGATCGTGCCGCGTGCCGATGCGCTTTACGACTCGGCGAAGGTCGCCCACGCTACGCGATGGGATCTGCCCCTGCTCGATGCTGCGCAGACACGCGATTACCAGGCGGCCGTTCTCGAGCGTGTGCTGCAGCGCCTGACAAACGAGCCTGACGACACCGAGCTGCAGTACTTTGCGCAACTGTGCATTTACCACGAGGACATGCACGCGGAAGCGTTCCATTACACGCGCCAGACGCTGGGTTACGCCGACCCGTTTCCGGCAGTCGCAGCAAGTCCCGCCGCGAGCGCGCTGGCGAGTGCGGACGTCGAGCTGCGCGGCGGCGTCTTTGCGCTCGGCGCCCGCCACGACGAGGGCTTCGTGTTCGACAACGAAAAATGGGCGCACGACGTGCGCATCGACCCGTTTCGCATCGCGCGCACGCCTGTCACCAACGCCGAGTACCTGGCCTTCGTCGAAGCGGGCGGCTACCTGAATCGCGATTGGTGGGACGAGGCCGGCTGGCGCTGGCGCGTGAGCGCAGACGCGCAGGCCCCGCACTACTGGTATAGGCAGGGACCCTCATGGATGGCGCGCCGCTTCGAAGCGGGGATTGCACTGCGGCTCGAGGACCCCGTCATCCACGTCAACTGGCATGAGGCCAACGCCTATTGCCGCTACGCGCGTCGCCGCCTGCCGTCCGAACCGGAATGGGAATATGCGGCCGCCTGCGATGCCGCTGCCGGGGTGAAGCGCCGCTACCCTTGGGGAGACGCGCCACCCGCGCCGGGGCGCGCCAATCTCGAAGGCCATGACGTCGTCGCCGCGAACGCCTATCCGGCGGGGGATAGTGCCGGCGGTTGCCGGCAAATGATCGGCAACGCGTGGGAATGGACGGCAAGCGCCTTCGCGGCCTACCCCGGGTTCGTCGTGGATCCCTATCGGGAATATTCGCAGCCGTGGTTCGGCACCCATAAAGTGCTGCGCGGCGGCAGCTACGCAACGACCCGCCGGCTGATACGCAATACGTGGCGCAACTTCTACACCCCGGATCGCAATGACGTTTTTGCGGGCTTCAGAACCTGCGCCGTCGATGACTGAACGCGTCTACCCCTGCGGTACGCGCGCCGGTTCAACGGCTTGCGATGCGCCGATCGCCGACGCTGCACGCGATAAATATACTCGCGCGTTATAAGCAGAGCACCCGTTGTTCTTTCCGTTGCGCCGTGTCTTTCTGTACGCTCGCAACTCGCTGCGCGCAAGGGGGATCGATGCAAAATACGCCGAAGATCTACGTCATCCACGAGAATGACGCGTGGGTCGCGCCGTTGCGCACGGCGTTTGACGAGCAGGCGCTGCCCTACGCGGAGTGGTTCCTCCATGAAGGCGTGCTCGATTTTTCGTCGGCCCCGCCGCCCGGGGTCTACTACAACCGCATGAGCGCATCCTCGCATACCCGCGGCCACCGCTACGGCCCCGAGTACACCGCGGCAGTCCTTGCGTGGCTCGAGATGCACGGGCGGCGCGTCGTCAACAACGGCCGTGCGCTGCAACTCGAAATCAGCAAGATCGCCCAGTATGCGGCGCTCGCCCGGCATGGCGTGCGCACGCCGCGCACCATCGCGGCGGTCGGGCGCCAGCAAATCATCGAAGCTGCACGCAGTTTCAGCGGATCGTTCATCACCAAGCACAACCGCGCCGGCATGGGGCTCGGCGTGCGTCTCTTTCACGACCAGCGTGCGCTCGCCCGCTACGTCGAGAGCGATGCATTTCAGGAGTCGGTCGACGGCATCACGCTGGTGCAGGAATATATCCGTGCACCCGAGCTCGCGATCACCCGCGTCGAGTTTGTCGGCGGCAAGTTTCTCTACGCGGTGCGCGTCGACACCGCACTCGGTTTCGAGCTCTGTCCTGCCGATGCATGCCAGGTCAGCGAGGCCCCGTCCCCGGTCAGCGATACGGCGCCGGTCGCTGCCACGCCGCGCTTTCGCATCCTCAAGCATTTCCAGCATCCGATCATCGAACGCTATCAGCGCTTCATCGCTGACAACGGCATCGGCATTGCGGGCATCGAGTTCATCATGGACCGCGCGGGCGAGCTCTATACCTACGACGTCAACACGAACACGAACTACAACAGCGCTGCGGAGCGGGATGCCGGCGTTTACGGCATGCACGCGATTGCCCGCTATCTCGGCGCAGAACTGAAGAGGCTGGCGCCCGCAGAATCCGCCGAACCGGCAATCGCCGGCTAAGCTGAAGCGCCTACCCGCCGCCGCGCTGTTCGCCGCCGGATGCCGCGTGTCCCGACGCGGCGTGTGGTCGTCGCCTGCGCCTGCTCCCCCCGCCCGGGATGCGCAACACCACGCCCTTGTATTATCATCGTGCGCTCGCGCGCCGGTTCGGCAACGTGTCTGCGATGATGTGCGCAACCGGTCCCTGCGCGTGCTGACCACGCTGCGGCGGTGATCGCCGCCGCCGGCTGGGCGCTGCCAGCAAGGGTCCGGAAACGCTACATGATCCTTCCACGCCGGAGCATACCCGATGGAGCTCATCACGATCGATGAACTGGACATGGCCGTGCCCAAGGCGCGCTACGAAGACCTCGTGAAATACGTCGATTTTCTCAACCAGGGCATGGCAAGATTCGAGATCACGACGCCGCATCGCATCGCGGCATTCATCGCGCAGGTCGCCCACGAGTCGGCGGACTTCCGCTGCATTGAGGAAAATCTCAATTACTCGTGGCAGGCGCTGCGCAAGACCTGGCCCCGCCGGTTCGCGACCGACGAGTTCGCGCAGCGCTATCACCGGCAGCCGGAACGCATCGCGAATCTCGTCTACGCCAGGCGCTGTGGAAACGGCGGTACAGCGAGCGGTGACGGCTGGAAGTTTCGCGGGCGCGGCCTGATCCAGCTCACTTTTTGCGAAAACTACACGGCGTATGCGCGCGCGATCGACGACGCGTCGATAATCGCCGACCCCGCACAGGTCGCGCGGCCCCGGCATGCCGCGCATTCGGCGTGCTGGTTCTGGAATACGAGGGGACTGAATCCACTCGCCGATGCTGCCGACGAAGCCGCATTCAACCGGATTACCTACAAGATCAACGGCGGCTGGAAGGGCAAAGCCGACCGGCTTGAAAACTGGATCGAGGCGCGCGAGGTGATGCTCGCATGACAGCGCGCCAGCCCCCTGATCACGCTTCGCTGGGCAGCGCCTGCGCTACCCATGATCGGCATCACACCGATACCATCCACACGAGGAGTGCAGCACGTGGCTTACACGATCTTATATACGGACAGCCGCACGGCCGAGCTCGACATCGAGACCGCGGTAACCGGCCCCGATGCCATAATTCTCAATCCCCGCCAGAACCGATTCGACGCTATCGATATCAGTGCATGGGAAAGCTGTGACGCGGTCGTCACCGCTCGGCTGCCGATCGACGCGGCAGTAGTGCCGCACCTGAAGCGCGCGCGCATCGTCGTGCGGCACGGCGTCGGCTTCGATATCGTCGACCTCGAGGCCTGCGGCGAGGCCGGCATTGCGGTGTGCAATGTGCCGGACTACGGCACCACCGAAGTCGCCGATTCCGCGATCGCGATGATGCTCACGTTCGCGCGCGGCACAGCGGCGTGTGATGCGGCGCTGCGTGCGGATCTCAAGAACGGCTGGACGCACACGCACAACGTTACCGGACGGCGGTTGCGCGGTGCGACTTTTGGGGTCGTCGGTTTGGGACGCATCGGTACCGCAGCCGCGCTGCGCGCACGTGCATTCGGCATGGAGGTGGCATTCTTCGATCCCCTCCTCCCGAATGGCGTAGAGCTCGCGTTCGGATTCGTGCGCGCGCGCAGCCTGCACGAGCTGCTGGGCCGCGCCGATGTCGTGTCGATACACACGCCGCTCTCCCCGGCGACGCGGGGCATGATCGATGCCGATGCGGTGGCCGCGCTGAAACCGGGTGCATATCTGATCAATACAGCACGCGGGCCGATCTGCGATACCGGTGCTCTGCTCGAGGGGCTGCGTGGCAACAGGCTGCTGGCGCTTGGACTTGACGTGCTCCCCAGGGAACCGGCGACGCTCGACGATCCGCTGGTCGCGGCGTGGCATGCGAATGAGCCCTGGATACGCGGCCGCGTGCTGCTCAACCCTCACGCGGGGTTCTACAGCCCCGATGCGTTCATCGACCTGCGGCGCAAATCGATGGAAACCGCCTATCGTTATCTGCGCCACGGCGAACTCGCGAACTGCGTGAACGCGCAATATTTGGGCCAGCCGCGATAACCCCAACCCGGGCGCGGGTGTGAGCCGCGCATTGGCAGACCTGTGCGGCGGAATCGCATATCATCTGCAGTATGCGCAGGACGGGCGCCATGAGTCTGCGCCTCAGCATGTCTGAACAAGTAAGCCGCGGCAGGCGTGGGATGCTTCCGGCCCCGCCTGGCCCTTGTCGATTGCCTTGGTCGGGGAAAACCGGAGCGGGCAGAAAAACCCATCGGAGCTTTCTGGACAGAACGCATGCCAAGCGGTCGCATCTTTATTCTGATTCTGGGTGCTCTGGCGGGCGCCGGCGCGGCATGTGCAGCCGATACGCAGCCCGCACCGATTCCCGATACGATCGAGCAGCGCGTGCTCGCCTGCGCCGCGTGCCACGGCAAGCAGGGCCAAGGCATACGCAAGAACGAATACTATCCGCGGCTGGCGGGCAAGCCCACCATCTACCTCTACAATCAACTGCTGAATTTCCGCGAGCGCCGGCGCGAATCGCCGATCATGACCTACATGGTCGCCTACCTCTCCGAGCCCTATCTGCGCGAGATTGCGGAATACTATTCCCGTCTCCAGCCGCCGTATCCACCGCCGGCGCGAGGCGCGGCCAAAGAAATGCTCGAGCGTGGCGAGGCGCTCGTCCACAACGGCGACCCGGCCCGCAAGATCCCGGCGTGCGTGAGCTGCCACGGACCCGCGTTGACCGGTATGGAGCCGGCGATTCCGGGAATCATCGGACTGTCCCCCGACTATATCGGCGCGCAGCTCGGCGCGTGGCGCGGACGACACCGGCGCGCCGCCGACCCGGACTGCATGGCGAGCGTCGCCTCCCTGCTCGCTCCCGGCGATATATCGGCGGTGTCTGCGTGGCTCGCGTCCCAGCCCGCATCGACACAACCGGCCCCTGCCGCTGCCGGAACATTAAGGCTGCCGATGGACTGTGGCAGCGTAGCGCAGCAAGGTCGCTCACTCAAATAAGGGACGTGCCGTGAAACGAACAGCCGCCCTCACCCTCGCAGTTGTCGTCGTGGCGATCGCCATTGCGGCATTCTTGTTGCTCCAGCGGGGTCAGCCGGTTGCGTTGCCGCCGCCGAGCGCAGGCGCTCCTGCTCCCGCGCAGCCCGCGGCCGAGCAGGCCGAGCAGCGCGTGCGCGGCGAGTACCTGGCACGCGTCGGCGATTGCATCGCCTGCCACACCGTGCGCGGGGGCGAGCAGTACGCGGGCGGTTTCGAAATCCCGACGCCGTTCGGCGTGCTGTACACACCAAACATCACGTCCGACCCGGAAACCGGTATCGGCAAGTGGACGGCGGATGATTTCTGGCGGGCGCTGCATGAAGGCCGGGCGAGGGACGGCTCGTTGCTCTACCCCGCGTTTCCGTATACCAACTATACGAAAGTCACGCGCGCGGATTCCGATGCGATGTACGCCTTTTTTCAAACCGTGAAACCCGTGCGCCGGCCCAATCGCCCGCATGAAATGCGTTTTCCTTTCAACAAGCGCGAGCTGCTCGCAGGCTGGCGCACGCTTTATTTCAAGCCCGGGGTCTACAAAGACGACCCGCAGCAGACCAAAGAGTGGAACCGCGGCGCCTATCTGGTCGAGGGACTCGGCCACTGCAATGCTTGCCACGCGTCGCGCAACATACTCGGCGCCGTCGCGCAGCAGGACGATTACAGCGGCGGGCTGATTCCGGTGCAGAACTGGTATGCGCCATCGCTCACGTCGAGCCGGGAAACGGGGCTCGGCGATTGGGAAATCGCCGAGATCGTCGATCTGTTGCGCACCGGCGTCTCCGCCCGGGGCGCAGTTTTTGGACCGATGGCTGCCGTCGTTTACCATAGCCTGCAGGAGCTCACGGTGGGCGACCTCACCGCAATGGCGATCTACCTCAAGTCGCAAAGCGAGACGCGCGCGCCGGCGCCGGTGGCGGTCAGAACGGGCGACAAGAAGCACGCAGCGGTGATGAAACAGGGGGCCGCCGTCTACGAAAAGCATTGCGTCGCGTGCCATCGCGCGAAAGGCGAAGGCGTGCCGCGCATCTACCCGCCGCTTGCAAACAACCAGGCGATCACCATGGCGAACCCCGTCAATGCCGTGCGCATCGTGCTCAACGGCGGGTTTCCGCCGAGCACTGAAGGCAACCCGCGTCCCTACGGCATGCCCCCCTTCGCCCAGGATCTGAACGATGACGAAATCGCCGCCGTCGTTACCTACATACGCCAGGCGTGGGGCAACCAGGCGCCTCCGGTAGGCCCGGCTGAAGTTGGCGGTGCGCGCGGAGTGCCGGTCGATTGACGATGACCCGCGTCGACATGCGGACTTCCTTGGCGCTCCCCTAAGGAACCGTTCCAACCCCGCCCCGAACCCAGGAGACATCATTGGAAGAGAGCGAGCTCGCCGAAATCGAAAGCCGCATCCTCGAATACCCGGCACCGGCGCGCCGCGACATCCTCAGGCTGACGGCCGAGCTGCGCGGCCTGCGCGGATTGCTGCAACCCACGAAACAGGCGGATCGCGTGTCCCCGCTCTTCGACGCGGTGACCGGCATCCTCAACGGCGGCGCCTACGGTGTCAGATTTGCGGGGGCGATGGCGCGCGCGACGCGCAACAACAGGTGCTTCGCGGTGATGTCGGTCGATCTGACTTTCCCACGAGACACGCTGGATCCGCAGGATCGCGACGGCGCGCTCAAGCTCGTCGCGCAGCGGCTGACCCAGTGCGTGCGCGAAGCCGATACGCTGGCGCGGATCGACGATCAGAAGTTTGCGATCATACTCGAGGATCTGCCCCCGGACGGAGCGGTCGAGCATCTCACCGGAAAAGTACAGCGCGCGCTCAGCGAGGCGCTCAGCGTGCGGGGACGCAGTATCCGCCCCGATGCGGCCATCGCTGTCCGGCTGTACCCGAGCGCCGAACCACCCGTGCCACGCTCGCCGCTCGACCGCAAGACGTCCTGAGCTTCATACGGAGGAAATGAGGCGTTCAGTGCATCGACGCGCGGGCTCGTCGAACGGGTATGCGGGCTGCGCGGCCGGCGTCGCGACGCTGGGATTGAGTCTGGGCGCTGCGCTCGCCCACGCCGCGGCTGAGCCGGACCTGTACGGGGCCATCAACCGGATGCGTGCAGGCGAAACGACCTGCGCGCGATCGGCGAATCTACAGCCATTGGCAGCCAAACCCGAACTGGAGCGCGCGGCGGCTGCGCTGGCCAGAGGCGGGACGCTGGCCAGCAGCGTCGCAAACGCAGGTTATCGGGCCCTGCGCTCGGTTTCCATCAGCGTCGTGGGCAGCGTGCGCGAAGGCCAGCTGACCCCGCTGCTGGAAAGCCGCTATTGCGCGGAGGTGCTCGACCCCGACGCGGCCGACATCGGGATACA
Source organism: Burkholderiales bacterium (assembly GCA_046715035.1). GTDB lineage: Bacteria > Pseudomonadota > Gammaproteobacteria > Burkholderiales > SG8-41 > PALSA-1004. Next base: position 14,496 of record JBKJZR010000090.1, read on the forward strand.
CCAGGCAGGAAGGCAGGTCTGGATCGTGTTGGCCGCACCATTCGCGCCGCGCGTGAACGAATCCGCGCAGGCAGCAGGCGAAACGATGCTCGCCCTGGTCAATGAAGCGCGTGCAGTCCCGCGCAATTGCGGCAGCAGATCCTATCCCGCGGCGGCGCCCGTGCGCTGGAATGACAAGCTGGCGGAAGCGTCTCGATCACACGCGGAAGACATGGCGCGCTACGGCTACTTCAGCCACCAAGACCGCGATCACTCCGGACCCGCGCAGCGCGTAGAGCGCGCGGGGTACAACTACCGGACGATCGGCGAGAACATCGCGGCCGGTCCCACGACGGCCCAGCGCGCCGTCGCGGGCTGGCTCAAAAGCCCATCGCATTGCGCCAATCTGATGAATCCTGCATACACCGAGATGGGCGCTGCCTTTGCGGTCAGTGCGCAAAGCGGCAGCGGTATTTACTGGGTGCAGACGTTTGCCAGGCCCTGGTAGCCTTCGCGCCGCATTTTAGCCGCCTGTCGGACTTAGTGGGTCCGACAGGCGGCTAAAAGCAAAACCGCCCCATTCTTTCTGAATAATATCTATCTCCACAGCCGTTTCACCTCGGTCAGCTCGCACCAACGACATTGCGACGGCTTTTTTGACGATACTTGCGCATTTTTTCCGGGGCGGTTTTGCTTTAAGGAGCTGGTATGCAATTCAGGCCGGACAGCGATCGCGCAGCCCGGATGCGTGTACCACATCGGAGCCGGCAGACCGCAATCCGAAAAACCTGCGTGGCGCGCATGCTCGACGCATGCGGCGTGAGGCGCGGGGACGTAAGCAGTCAGCGCGGCGGCGGGGGCGGCGGAGAGCCGGGGGGCGGCGGAGGAATGACGGCAGTAGCGGGACGCGGCGCGGGTGCCGTGGTGTAGCGCGCGGTGGTCGGCACTTTGTGGCCCTTCGCATACATGCACTGCGTATAGCCCTGATCGTAGCGCCCCTGCACGTGATAGGCAGAGCCGTCGGCGTAGGCAGTGCCGGCCAGTGCGCCTAACAGCAACCCCGCCCCCGCGCCGACCGCGGCGCCGCTGCTGCCACTGATAGCGGCGCCCGCAACGGCGCCGAGCGCGGTACCCGTCACGGCGCTCCTGACGCCGCTATCGGTTGCCGCCTGGTTGGGCGTGCTCCCCGCCTGGGCGTGCGCAAAATTGCGGCAATCCCAGTCATCTGCGCGGAACTGATCGAAGTTTTTGGTGGAGCCCGGCAGCGCCATGACGCTCGGCCCAGTAGGGATGCTGGCACAGCCGGCGCCGAGCAAGGCCGCACCCAACAGCGCCAGCCGCCACGATGTCGTCATGCGCATCAGAAACCCGGCTGTGGCGCGACCTGCTGCCAGCCACCCGGACATTCGCTCACATAGGGATAGTAGGCCTGCGACCCGGCGCAGTAATACCAGTAGCCACCTGGCCGCGGCGGCGCTGACGGCGCCGCCGGTGCGCTATCGCGTTCGATGTAGACCGGCGGCGCGGGGGGCGAATAGGGAACGGCCGCGACCGGATAAGGCGGATAGTAGTACGGAGAATAGTACGGAGAGTAGTAGCGGGGACCGTAATAGACCGGGGGACCGAAGACGAAACCGAAACTCAGCCGGGCGCCATGCCCGTGCCGGGCTCCATGCACATGCCGGCTGTCAGCGGAAGCCGGCACGCTCGCCGCGAGCGCCACTGCCGCGAGTGTCGCCGCCAGCAATGCTGGTCCGATCGATCGTTTGCCCATAGGTCACCCCTTGTCTTTCAAGTTACCTCAATCTGACCCGCGCTGCCAGCCGGAATTCCGGGCAGTGTGTAACATTTTGTAACAAACAAAAGTGCATTTTCTATCAACAAGGTATGGCGCAATGCCGAAGCACCAACGGCGCTATTTCATCGCCGCCTTGGCGGCCGCCAGCACTTTTTTCGGCGCACTGCTGCTGCGTTGCTCCGCGCTGTCCGCCTTGACCGTCAAGCGCTCGGCCGGCACGGCATCCCCGCGCGCGCCGATCACCATTTCCGTCAACCATCCCACCAGCACCGTGGTATACGCGCGCTGACACGCATGGTGAGAGAGCGCATGGTCGGAGCCGGTGATCACGCGGGTCGTGAGCGAGCGTACCTGCGTAAACGCGCCGACATAGTTGGCGACCACCGGATGCGGTACGTAATCGTCGTGTTCCGACTCGACGAGGAGCACGTCACCCCGGTATGCCGCGCAGGCACTCAGCGCGCGGTTTTCTTCCGGCGCTATTCTGCGGCGCCGGTAGGCGGGCAGGTCTGAGTCGCGATGCAACTGGCGCTTGGGCAATTCCCAGTCGGTGTCCTTGTAGAGTGCGGGCGCGCGCAACGCGAGCCAGCGCACGGGACGCACCGCGGTGAGTAACGCGGCCAGATAACCGCCATAGCTTGCACCTACCACGGCGATCGCCGACGCATCGACCAGCCGCATCTTGGAGAACATGTCGTAGGCGGCAATCAGATCGCGCAGATTGTCCTCGCGCGTCACCGTTTCGCGCTGCTGCTCGGTGCGGCTGTGCCCGCGCAGGTCGAAGGTGAGACATACGCAGCCCAGTCCGGCCGCCTCGCGCGCGCGCTCGAGGTCCTGTTCCTGGCTGCCCCCCCACCCGTGCACGAACAGCACACCGGGTACCGCGGTCGTCGGGGCGAGCAGCGATCCGGCGATCTGCTCGCCGTCGACTGCGATGTCCAGGGCTTCAAGACGCGTTTTCATAAGGCTCGATAAGGCTGTATTTGGTGATCTGTCCGACGCGTTCGTCGACGCCGCTGAAATGCACGGCCGCATGAGGCGGCGGCTCGTGCGCGCCGTACACCTCGACCGAAGAAGCACGCAGGGCTTGCAGCGCGGGATCCTCGCGAAACGCTTCGAAGGCGGCCATCTCGGCCGGGCTCGCGCCGCCGATGCGCCAAGACTGCTCGAGCACTCCCGCATGATAGCGGCCTTCGCGATCGCGCCCCCGCACAACATCATAATTGCGCCGCGACGCGAGGAACCCCCCGTATCCGCGCGATGCCGCGGCATCGTATGCGCGCGCCTGCGACACCGCGAGCTGGATCTCGCGCGCGAGGTGGAGCGCCAGCAACTCGTCGAAGTCGCCGCGCGCAACGAGCAGGTCCGAGCCGCCGTAGACCTCAGCGCCGCGGACATTGGGCGTGAGGCGCTGCGTACCACAGTAAGTCAGGCACTGCCCGGCAACGTGCACGCGTCCCACGCTGTACGTCGTAACGTCTTCCAGATTCTGCTCGATCACCACACCATAGCGCGAGAGCTCATCCGCATCCATCGGTGCGAGCGCCGCATCGAGCTGCGCGGCGTCCGCCGCCGTCGACTGGCCGGTGCCGCCGATGCCGCGCGCCGGTTTGATACGCACCGGGCCACGGACCAGCATGCGTGTGCCGGCGCGGCGCGCGTCAGATACGCTGAACGCAGAATAACCGGTGAGCGCGACGTCCTGCATCCGGCGTGCCACATCCTGCTTCCAGCCCTCGGGGGCCGCCGCCGCGTCGTCCACGAGCGGATGGGTGATCGTCTTGGTGGCGACAAAAGCATAAGGTACGACGCCGCCGAACAGGTCGTCTTCCGAACGCACGCCGATCGCCGTCGCGCACGCCACGGTCAGGGTATCGTCGGGCACGAAGTAAACGGCCCCCCGGTGATGCGCCGCCGGATCGTAGCTGCCCGCGTATGCGTAGCCCTTGAGTGCAGCGAGCTTCTTCGCCATCGCTACACGCGTCACGCTTTCATGGCTGCGCGGGCTGTCGCCCCGAAGCTCCGGATATTGCACGACGATACCCCCGCTGGAACGGGCTTTCTGCATGGATGCTTCCGCTGGATGTTGCACGTGCCGCACACGAATTCGCCGCCGGCCGCGTGCACGTAACAGCTGTGACCCCGTATCGTAGGGCAGCGTTCGCCGGAGCCGCCCCCGCGACGGCCGCGGTGTCGATCGTGCATCATTGCGCTCGTAGCGAGTGCAACCCGGGTAAAAATTACAATCGACAGTGATGCCCGCCCCTGCCTGCGTTTATGGCGAGTTTATCTGCAAACGGCCGCGGACAACCAGTGCGACAATACCGAATCGCGCACGCCGAGCCGAGTCTCACCAATGGGGCTATACGCGGCTCCACGCTTGCGCAGGACGCAGCTCTGCAACCGCCGCGTAGATCATCAATTGGAAGGCGCACGGCCCATGTATCATGACGAAGACACTCGATCGCCAATGGTGGCACCCCTACCGCAGGCAGCTCGAAAAACGTTTTCGTCAGGAGTGTATCGTGGTGCGCTCGACCGCGATCGAAGTGCTGAACCCGCCGTCTTTTGCGACGCGCTCCGCCCCGCTCGCGCCTGCTGCTATCGTCCCCACATGCCGCGCATCACCTGTTGCAGATCGATCGCGGCGGGCAAGGGTTCCGCAACGGCGTACGCCGGCTGCGCGGCCGCGGCGTCGGCAATTTCGAAAGCACCGAGATCTTCCTGCGTGATAAAGCGGCTGCGCGGCGCGTAAATGTGTTTGTCGCCGCCGATGTTCTGTCCGCGGACGAAAAATCGCAGGGGCTGCATCAGCACGAGATCGTCTCTGGCGCGCGTCATGGCGACATAGAGCAGCCGCCGTTCTTCCTCGATCTCTGCAGGCGTTCCGGTGGCGAGATCGGAAGGTATGCAGCCGTCGACGACATTGAGCACGCAGACGGCGCGCCATTCCTGTCCCTTGGCCGAGTGGATGGTGGACAGCACCAGCCAGTCTTCGTCCTTGAGCGGCGGTCCGGCTTCCGTGCCCGTGGCCTCGGGCGGATCGAGCGCCAGGTCGGTCAGGAACGACGCGCGCGTGTGGTGACGCGCTGCCATCTGCGCGAGCTGGTCGAGGTCGCCGCTGCGCACGCGTGCCGCATCGTAGTGCAGCTCGAGCAGGGGATCGTACCAGCGGCGCAGCCGCTCGATGTCGGCGCCCCACTGATGGGATGCGGCCAGCTCGCGCATCAGCGCGGCAAGCGTGGGCCAGGCGGCGGCTGCCTGGCCCGGGGGCGCGAAGTCCGCGAGGGCCGCCATGCGATGCCCTCCCTCTACCAGAGCGGACAACGCGCCTCGCGCAGTGGCCGGCCCGACACCGGGCACGAGTTGCAGCACGCGAAAACCCGCGGCCCTGTCGCGCGGATTTTCAGCCCAGCGCAGCACGGCGAGCACGTCCTTGACGTGTGAAGCCTCGAGAAATTTGAGCCCGCCAAATTTGACGTAAGGGACGTTGCGGCGCGTAAGCTCGACCTCGAGCGGTCCCGAGTGATGAGAAGCACGAAACAGCACCGCCTGGTCCCGCAATTCCATGCCGCGCTCGCGATTCGCCAGCACGCGGTGGACCACGAACTCGACCTGCGCCGCTTCATCGGCCACCATCGCCAGCAACGGCCGCGTGCCCCCGGCGCGCTGCGTATAGAGATTCTTGGTATAGCGCTCGGCGGCGTGCGCGATGACGCGGTTGCAGCTGTCGAGTATCGGCTGGGTCGACCGGTAGTTCTGCTCGAGCGTGATGATGCCGGCAGGCGGATCGAAACACGTCGGAAACTCGAGGATGTTCTTCACGCGGGCCGCGCGGAACGCGTAGATCGACTGCGCGTCGTCGCCGACGACAGTGACACCAGCACCGCCCGGCTTGAGACCGAGCAGAATCGCCGCCTGCAGCGCGTTGGTGTCCTGATACTCGTCGACGAGCACGTGATCGAAGCGCCGGGCCGCGAGGCGCGCGAGCTCCGGGACCTGCATCATGCGCGCCCAGTACAGCAGTAGATCGTCGTAATCGAGCACCGACTGGCGCTGCTTGGCCTCGACATAGGCCCCGAACAGGCGATGCAGCGGGTCCTCCCACTCGGCACACCACGGAAATGCCAGCAAGAGCGCGTCGTGCAGCGCAACCTGGTTATTGACGACGTGCGAGTAGATGGCGAGGCACGTCGATTTCTTGGGAAAGCGATGCTTCGTCTGCGCATAGCCAAGCTCATCGCGCACGATATCGATCAGGTCGGCGGCGTCGCCCCGATCGAGGATGGTGTAAGCAGGATCGAGCCCTATGCTCTGCGCGTGCAGCCGCAGCAGTTTTGCGCCGATGGCATGAAAGGTCCCCGCCCATTCGATCGTATGCGCTGACATGCCAGGCCGCCGCGTGGCCGCCTGCCCGCAGATGTGCTCGACGCGCCGTGTCATCTCCGCGGCCATGCGGCGACCGAAAGTCAGCAGCAGGATGCGGCCGGGATGCGCGCCTCTGAGGATCAGATGCGCGACACGGCAGGCCAGCGTCTTGGTCTTCCCCGTACCCGCGCCGGCGATGACGAGCAGCGGCGGCACCGCGTCGAGCGGTCCGGATTCCGGGATGCCGTGCGTGACGGCGGCACGTTGCGCGGCGTTCAGGCCCGCGAGGGCGTGCAACTGGGGCTCGAGCTCAGCTGGAACGGGGTGCACCGGCACTCCTGCAAATGCTGTATATAGTTACAGCATAACGCGCGGTGCGCAAGCGCCGATTGCGGGCGCTCTTTTGCGGCTGCGCTACAGCGGGCTTCGAGCGAAACCGAACTCATCGCCCGGTTTCGTAATGTTCGATAAGCGTGGTCAGGGCTCGATCCTGAAGCCGCTTTCCTTCACGACCCTGGTCCAGCGCTCTTTCTCGCTCACCAGCCATTTGCCCGTGTCCTGCGGACTGGTCGGCATCGGCGTCGTGCCCTGGGAGACGAGTATGTCGCGCACTTCGGGAAGTCTGACGATGCGCCCTACTTCCGCATTGAGCCTGTTGACTACCTCGGGCGGCGTGCGTGATGGGGCGAGGATGCCCTGCCACGATCCTGTGACGAAGCCCGGCAGCGCCTCGGCTACGGTCGGCAGGTCCGGCAGGTTCGTCAGCCGTTCCCCGCTTGACACCGCGATCGCTTTCAGCCGACCTGTCTTAACGTGCGGCAGCGTCTGCAGTATGCCGAGGAAAAGCACGTCGCCTTCGCCCGTCGACACGGCATAGGTCGACTGTGCGCCGCCCTTGGTCGGGATGTAAACCCAGTCCACGCCGGTGCGCTGGGCGAACATGAGGCCGGCGAGATGCGGTGCGCCGCCCAGCGATGTCGGGAAGTTGAGCCTGCCCGGATTCGCCTTGGCGAGCGCGACGAGCTCCTTGATCGTTTTAGCCGGCACGCTGGGATGCGTGACCAGCAGATGCGGCGAATACGAAACCATCGTGACCGGTGCGAAATCGCGGAGCATGTCGAATGGCAGCTTTGAAAACAGCACCGAGCTGATGACCAGGTTGCCGATATCGGTCAACAGCAGCGTGTACCCGTCAGGCGCGGCGCGCGCCGCGACCTCGGCGCCGATGTTGCCGCTCGCGCCGGTGCGGTTGTCGGCGATCACCTGCGGCCCCCAGCTTTCCGTGAGCTTGGCGCCGATCAGCCGTGTGAGGATATCGGACGTGCCGCCGGGAGGGTACGGGATGATCACGCGTATCGGGCGGCCCGGATAAGTCGACTGCGCAGCTGCCTCGGTCGGTGTGCCCACCATCCCTGCGGTAACGGCGGCAGCCGCGCACAGCTTAGCGACGCTATTCATGATCTCCTCCGGTTGCGCGTGCGACGAGCGCCTGGCGCTGTATTCTCGTGCCAGAGCGCAGTCGTTCGCAACACGCGGACGCATCCTGCGCCGCTCGGACGGCGGGATGCGCGATGATATCCTCACGCTGTTCGAGCTCGTCATGGAGGACACGTTGAAGCCGCTCATCGACCGTATTTACCCGCTCGAAGCCAACGCCGCATTCGACGCGTCCGAAAATCGCGCTGCCTTCGAGAAACGCGGGGTGCAGCGGTGAGCGGGCAGACGTCCGAGCGCTTGGGCGCCGAGCAGATCCAGGCGCTCTTTGACGCGTCGCCTTTCATGAGCACGCTCAATCTCACTGTGCTTGCCGTCGATCACGGCCGCACGGAGCTCTCCGTGCGCATGCCCCTGCATGCCGGCCTCGAACGTCGCAGGGGCACGAAACAGTTTCACGGCGGCGCGATCGCCTCGTTCATAGACGTCGTCGGCGATTTTGCGGTCGGCATGATGGCCGGCGGAGGCGTGCCGACGATCAACCTGCGCATCGATTACCTTAAGCCTGCGGTCGGCGACGCGCTCACCGCCACGGCGCGCGTGCGCCGCTCGGGCAAGACGGTGGCAGTCGTCGATATCGACGTGCTCGACGAAAAAGGCGCGCTGGTGGCAATCGGGCGCGGCACCTATTCACCGCTGCGCGGCTAAAGTCACGCTGGCCGCCACCGCGGGGATTAGATCACTAATAGCGCCGCTGGGAAGCCGCGCGAAACAGCGCGACTAAAACGCACTGCCTAGCCGCGTCGGAAAGTCCGGCAGTAGTTCGGCGCGCCCTGCCACGTCTGCTCCACCACCCGGGCGTCCCTGAAGAGCAGCGTCCGTTCGCACCGCACCCATTCGCCGCCGGCGCCGCTGACTCCTGCGCCGACGCCGATGCCAATGCCGCCGCTGCCCCCGAAGACCCCGAGACTCGGAAAAAGGCTGGCGCCCGCAGCCTGGCCGTCGGAGACCCACGTATACGCGAGCCTCCCGTCGGATAGCGGCGTGCTGCGCACGGGCGTCCCCCACCGTGAGACCACTTCATCGTAGTGCGCGCCGAACCACGAGGCGCGGGCCGCATCGACGTCGGCTCCAGTCGTATGGGCACATCCGCCGAGAAATACCAAGGCTGTTGCTAGCGCTTTCATGGTGTCTCCGTTCATCGCCAGCTCGTAAGTCATCAGATCGCAATTCGGGCAGCGCGTTCCCAGTACGCCGCCGAGAGCCGACCCTCGCCACTTGCGCAGCGCCCGTTGCCGTCACGTTCCACCACGCGTTCACCGTCCACCGCCGGCGTGGATTTGCGCCTCATACATGGCGCGCACCGCATCGATGGTGTCGGCCTGCTGCGGTGTCTTGTCGGACCGGTAGCCCTTGACGCGCGCGAAGCGCAGGGCGAGCCCGCCCGGATACTGGGAGCTCGCCTGTACCTCGTTGAACGCGATCTCCGCCACGATCTGCGGCTGCAGGTACACGGTCCAGTCGTCGCGATGCGTCTCGATCTGCAGAAATGCAGCGGTCTGCCATTCGAGCATCGCATCCGTCA
>JBKJZR010000091.1:0-37822 GCA_046715035.1 Burkholderiales bacterium
AGCACGAACACCGAATGATCGATGCGTATGCGCGCCGAGCCGTTCTCGGCATCCAGCGTTTCCACCCGGAACTGTCCCCAGCCGCGCTGCGACAGCCGTTTCATATAGTGATGGAATACGTCGACGCCGTGCAGCCCGTGCGTGCGTGCTTCTTTTTCGCACCAGTCGTAGGCCGACTTATGCCCCGGATCGAACAGCTGTTCCGCGTAGCGGCGCGCGCCGAGTGCTGCCTCCATCGCCGCGTGATTGTTCACCAGGAAATGGCGCGGCACGAGGATCATCGGCATGCCGTCGACGTTCCACACGCCGGTGTCATCGTTCACTTCAATCGGGATTTGTGGCTTGCCCATGGCTGTGAGGAGCGAGGAGTGAAGGCCGACGGCTCTTCATTCATCCTTCATCTTCATTCTTACGTTGCCCCCGTCCCCATCTTCCCCCGCAAGCGAGGGAAGGAGTTTTTTGCGCTTCATCCCTCATCCCCCATCCCTCTCACTCCCCCCACACCTCCTTCAGCACGCGCACCCAGTTATCGCCCATCACCTTGCGGATCCGCGCCTCTTTCCAGCCGCGCTTTTCCATCGTCGCCGTGAGATTCGGGTAGTCCTTGATCTCGCGCATGCCGGCCGGATTGATGATGTCGCCGAACTCGGTCAGCTTGCGCGCATAGCCCTTGTCGCGCGTGATCCACTCGAAAAATTCCCGCCCATAGCCCTGCGTGAAATCGGTGCCGAAGCCGACGTGGTCTTCGCCGCACAGATCGATCACGTACTCCATCGCTTCGACATAGTCGTCGACGGTCGCCTGGGTGCCGCGTTTCAGGAACGGCGGAAACATCGTCACGCCGACGAAGCCGCCGCGCTCGACGATGAAGCGCAGCTGCTCGTCGCTCTTGTTGCGCGGATGCGCCTTGAGCGCGGCAGGCGCGCAGTGGGTATAGGCGCACGGCTTGCCCGAGGCCTTGATCACGTCCTCGCTCGTGCGCGGGCCGACGTGCGAGAGGTCGCACAGGATGCCGACCCGGTTCATCTCGGCGACGACTTCGTGGCCGAAGTCCGACAAGCCGCCGTCGCGGCTCTCGTAGCACCCGGTGCCGACGAGGTTCTGCGTGTTGTAGGCGATCTGCATGATGCCCACGCCCAGCTGCTTGAACACTTCGAGGTGCCCGATCTGGTCCTCGATCCCGGTCAGATTCTGCCAGCCGAGCGCGATGCCGGTTACGCCCTCGCGCTTGGCGCGGGCGATGTCCGCCGTCGTGTAGACCTGCGTGATCAGGTCGTCGTGCTCGCGGAACCACTGCTTCCAGCGCGCGACATTGCCCATCGTCGCCGCGAAGCCCTCCCAGATGCAGCACGTGCAGTTCGCCGCAGTGAGCCCGCCGCGCTGCATGTCCTCGAACACGCTGCGCTCGAAGTTGGCAACGATCAACCCGTCGAAAACGACAAGGTCTTTGTGTAAGTCTATGGCCGTCATCGGGCGCTCGTGGACGAGGGCCGGCGCGCAGACGCCGAACGCTCGCTCATCATTCCGCGCGCACCCCTGCCGCCTTGATCACTTTCGCCCACTTCTGCGTTTCGGCAGCCATATGCTCGCGCAACTGCTCGGGCGTGCTGACGGAAATCGTATTGCCCTGGCTCGTCAGGCGCTCGACCACGTCAGGCATCTTGAGCACTGCGTGCGTTTCCTGGTTGAGCCTGGCGATGATTTCGCGCGGCACGCCTGCGGGCACCAGCAGCCCATACCAATTGTTGGCTTCGAAACCCGGGTAGCCCGATTCGGCCACGGTGGGCACGGCCGGAAAGACCTGGTCGCGCTCCGCACTCGTCACCGCGAGCGCCCGCAACTTGCCGGACTTGACGTGCGCCGCCGAAGTCGTCAGCACCGAGAAATAGACCGGCACGTGTCCCGCCACCGCATCGATGAGCGCGGGTGCGCCCCCTTTGTATGGCACGTGCACCATGTCGATGCCGGCGAGCCCTTTCAGCATCTCGCCCGCGAGATGCGTGGTGCCACCCGTTCCGTAGGTGGCGAAACTCAATTGGCCGGGCCGGGCCTTGGCAAGCGCCACCAGGTCCCGGACCGATTTCACCGGCACGGACGGATGGACGACGATGATGTTGGATACGGTCGTCAGCAGGGTGACCGGCGCGTAATCCCGCAACGAGTTGTAAGCAAGCTTCGGATAGAGCGTGATGTTGGTCGCGTGCGACGTCACGTTGTCGACCATGATCGTATAGCCGTCGGGGGGCGCTTTCGCGGCGACTTCGCTGCCGACGATCCCGCTCGCGCCGCCGCGGTTATCGACGACCACCGACTGCCCGAGCCGGTCGGACAGCTTCTGCGCGATCGGCCGCGCCAGCATGTCGGTGCCGCCGCCCGCCGGCCACGGCACGATCATGCGCACGCTCCTGGCGGGGTACGGGCTTTGTGCAGCGGGCCCGCTGGATAGCGTCGCGGCCGCGGCGGCGGAGAACAACAGGACGATCGGCTGGCAACGCATTTCGCTCTCCGCTAAATGACGCCACGGCTGCGCAGGCCGTCGATATCCTCTTCGCTCCAGCCGAACTCGCGCAGCACTTCGTGGGTATGCTCGCCCCGGTCGGGGCCGGCCGTCCTGAGCTTACTCGGCGTGCGCGACAGCGTCACCGCCTGGCCGACGAGCTCGATGTCACCGCGCGCCGCGTGATGCACGGTTTGCGCGAGGCCCAGATGGCGCACCTGCGGGTCGCCGAACACCTGATCGATGCTGTAGATCGGACCGCACGGCACGCCGGCGCGATTGAGTATGTCGATCCATTCGCTGCTGCCGCGGGTTTTCATGCATGCCGCAAGCTGCTCGTTCAGCGGCGCCCGATGCTGCGAGCGCGCGATTGTTGTCGCAAAGCGCGGATCCGCCAGCAGATCATCGCGGCCCAGCGCTTTGCACAGCCGCTCCCAGGTCTCCTGGCCGGCGGTGGCGATGTTCAGGTGGCCGTCGGCGGTGGCAAACACGCCGGTAGGAATGGTGGTCGGATGATCGTTGCCCGCCTGCTGCGGCACTTCGCGATCCATGAGCCAGCGCGTGGCCTGGAAATCCAGCATGAATATCTGCGCCTGCAGGAGCGAGGTCTGCACCCACTGGCCCTGTTGCGAGACTTCGCGCTCGAGCAGCGCCACCAGTATGCCGAGGGCGCAAAACATTCCGGACGACAGGTCGGCGATCGCGGTGCCGGTGCGCATCGGCCCCTGCCCCGGCTGGCCCGTGATCGACATCAGCCCGCCCATGCCCTGGACGATCTGGTCGAAGCCCGGCCGGTCGCGGTACGGCCCGTCCTGGCCGAACCCGGAGATGCTCGCATAGACGAGGCGGGGGTTGATCTGTTTCAGCGTTTCGTAATCGACGCCGAGGCGAAACTTCACGTCAGGGCGGTAATTTTCGACCACGACGTCGGCGCTGCGCGCGAGCTTTTTGAAAAGCTCGACGCCTGCGGGCGATTTCAGGTTGAGGGTGAGGCTGCGCATATTGCGATGCAGGTTCTGGAAATCGGGGCCGTGTCGCGCGCCGCCGAGCTCCTCGCCCGTATCGGCGCCCGGCGCCTCGATGCTGATCACGTTGGCGCCCCAATCCGCAAGCTGCCTGACGGCAGTCGGCCCCGCGCGCACGCGCGTAAGATCGAGGACAGTAAACCGGGACAAAGCTGATGAAGCTGCGATCTGAGGCATCGTAGGTGTCCAGAGAAAAAGTGTGGAATGCGCCGTCAGTCGGTGCGAATGTTGGCGTCGCGGATCACCTTCGCAAGCTTCGCCGAATCGCCCGCGATGAAGCGCGCGAATTCGTCGGGCGTGCCGCCGACCGGCTCGGCGAACTGCGCCGCGGCGATTCTCTCGGTGATTTCCGGCGTACGCAGGATGCGCACCAGCTCGTCGCGCAACTTGGCGACGATATCCTTGCGGGTCCCCCCGGGCGCGAGCACGCCATACCACTCGCTCACGTCGATCTGCGGCAAGCCGGCTTCCGCAAAAGTCGCGATGTCAGGCGCCGCGGGCTGCCGCCTGGCCCCCGTAACGGCAAGGCCCTTGAGCTTGCCGGCTTTGAACTGCGGCACTACGGAGGCGGGACTGCTGAACATGAGCTGCACCTGTCCGGCAAGCAGGTTCGCAATCGCGTCGCCTGCGCCCTTGTACGGTATGTGCAGAATATCCACGCCGGTACTTGTTTTGAGCAGCTCGCCGGCGAGATGTGAAATCGCCCCCACGCCGAACGACGCGTAGCTCAGCTGGCCGGGTTTCGCCCTGGCGAGCGTCACGAGATCACGTGCCGAGCCCGCAGCGACAGACGGATGCGCGGAGAGCACGATCGGCACGGTCGCCAGCAGCGTGACCGGCGCGAAATCCTTGATCGAGTCATACGGCAGTTTCCGGTACAGGCTTGGATTGGCGTTGTGGCTGCCCGACGCCATGACCAGGGTGTAGCCGTCGGGCGCGGCTTTGGCCGCAATATCGGTGCCGAGTATGCCCGCTGCCCCCGGGCGGTTATCGACGACGACCTGCTGCCCCCACGCATCGAACAGTTTCTGCGCGAACAGCCGCGTCATAAAATCGGTGCCGCCGCCGGCCGCGAACGGAACGATGAAGCGTATCGGCTTGTGCGGGTAGTCCTTCGCACTGCTGGCATCGCCTTGTGCAGAAACGTGGCTTACGCCGGCACACAGCAGGGCCGTGCAGGCGACACGAAGCGTCGATGCGCTTGCCAATTTCCCTCCCACCGTCGGCGCGCCGCCGACGCATTCAATGTAATACAACTTGTTTGCTCGCGCACCGATTCGCATCAGCCGCGGGGGAAATACGTAGCAGCCATTCGAAGCCTGGTTATGAAAGAACCGAGTGCGACACCACAGCCTCATTGATGACCTCAATATTGATGTCAACATTGCGGCCGTCCCTGTTCCTGCGACGATCTGGCTGTTTGCTTTTGGGTTATTGGCCCTTGTTGCAATGAGGAACAAAGTCAGGCTCGCTGCCTAACATAGCGCTCACCCCGATAAAGGCATTATCCGCGCTGCCAGCGGATTGGTCATTCAAGGCGGATATTTGCCTCGCGCACGACTTTGCCCCACTTGGCGAGCTCGTTTCGTACATGCGCCGCGAGACGCTCCGGAGGTCCGCCTCCGACCTCCGCCCCCTGCAACGCCCAGGCGGCTCGAATTTCCGGCATCTGCAGCACCCTGTTGAGATCGGCATTGAGGCGCGCGATTACGTCGCTTGGAGTGCCGGCGGGCGCGAAGACGGCAAACCACGCGCTGACCTCATAGCCCGGCACGCCCGATTCACTGACGGTCGGCAGCTCGGGCATCAGCTCGAAGCGCCGCGCGCCGGTGACCGCCAGCGCGCGCAGCCTGCCAGCTTTCACCTGGGGCAGCGCGGTGCCGAGGCTGTCGAAGATCATGTCGACCTGGCCCGATAACAAATCGACCATCGCCACGCCGGTTCCTTTGTAAGGCACATGCGTCATGTCGACTTTGGCGAGTGACTTGAAAAGCTCGCCGGCGACATGACTGCTGGTGCCATTGCCGGCCGACGCAAAATTGAGCTTGCCGGGATGCGCGCGGGCGATCGCCACAAGTTCCCGGACCGAGCGCGCCGGCACCGACGGATGCACGATCAGCATGTTCTGCGCGAGCGCGCCGAGTATCACGGGCGCAAAATCCCGCAGGGGATCGTAGGGTAGCTTGCGATAAAGATTCGGGCCGATGCCGAAGGTGCTGGTCGTGCCTGCGATCAGCGTATAGCCATCGGGCAACGCTTTGGCCACCAACTCCCCGCCGATGCTGCCGCCCGCGCCGGGGCGATTGTCGACCAATACCTGCTGGCCCAGCAGCTCGCCGAGCTTCTGCGCGATCGGCCGGGCGTAGAGATCGGTATTGCCGCCGGCCGGGAATGGCACCACCAGGCGCAGCGGCTTGACGGGATAGCCTTGCGCGTCCGCCCGTACGGGCAAACACGCTGCCGCGAGCAGTGCAAGCGCAGACGGGCGAACCCATACAGCGCACGGAGCACACGCCGTGATTGGCTTCATGAGGGGGGCGGCTATTGCCGCGGCTCTTCACGCCCGCGCGTGTCGGGATCGAGCCCGAGCAGGCGCAGCACCCAGACCAGCAAAAATCCCGCGACGAGCGGCCACCAGTGGGTGAGCATGATCGCGATGACGGCCGACGCGCCGTAAGTGAGGCCGAGCAGAAATACCCCGTAATGCCGGGTGCGCCGATACGTGATCATCAGCGCGATCGCCATGAACACGAACGATGCCGCGAACAAATAGATGACGATGGTCATTGCCAATGCTCCAACGGTCTGATTCTACACGGAGCTAGCGCCCTCGCCGCGACACGCGCATCGCTGCTATGATCGGTCCGGTATCCCGCGCCGACAACGAATGGCCCGCACCACACCCAAGCGCACGCTCGCGACCTGCTGCGCAGCGCACATACTGCACGACGGCCTGTCGGACATCAGCTATGTCCTGCTGCCGATCCTCGCGCAGGCGTTCAATCTTTCGCTCGCCCAGGTCGGCCTCATCCGCGCGGCATGGCGGGCGGCGATGGTGGTTTTTCAGACACCGGCGGGCCTCGCTGCCGAGCGCTTCGGCGCGCGCAACCTGCTCGCCTTCGGCACGGCGTGTGCCGGGCTCGCCTTCATCGCCCTCGGCCAGTCCGTCGGTTTCGCCGCGATCCTGATCGCGCTGTTTTGCGCGGGATTCGGCTCCGCGTTTCAGCACCCGCTCTGCTCGACCCTTATTTCGCATGCCTATCCCGGCGACGGCAGGCGCACCGCTCTGGGCACCTACAACTTCTTCGGTGATGTCGGCAAGTTCGCTTTTGGCGGCGCGGTGAGCCTGCTGTTCATCGCCGGCATACCGTGGCAGGTGCCGGTCACGGTGTTCGGTGCACTCGCCTTGTTATGCGCGCTCGTCATTCTCCTCGTGCTGCAGGAGACCGCCGGCCGCAGCGCGCGACAGAAACCGGCCGCGCTCGATACCGCCGTCAGCGGCTGGGGCATCCGCAATCGCCGGGGTTTCACCGCGCTCTGCCTGATCGAGATCATCGACAGCAGTACTCGCACCGGATTTCTGACCTTCATCGCATTCCTGATGATCGGGAAAGACCTGCCTGCCGGCTGGGCGGCGTTGTCGGTGCCGCTCATCCTGATTGGCGGCATGGCGGGCAAGCTCGCGTGCGGCTTACTCGCCGAGCGCGTCGGCATCGTGCGCACGGTGGTGATCACGGAAACGGCTACCGGTACCGGAATACTGCTGATGCTCGTCGTCCCCGACGTCGCGGCCTATCTGCTGCTGCCGCTGATCGGAGTCGTTCTAAACGGCACCTCGTCGGTGCTCTATGCGACCGTCGGCGATCTCGTCGACCCCGCCCGGCTGCCGCGTGTGTTCGGCCTTTTCTACACGATCAACTCGGTATGCGGACTGGTGGTGCCGCTCGCCTTCGGCGTCATCGGCGACATGCTGGGTGTGGGCATGTCGATCGGACTGCTCGGCGTGCTCGCATTTCTGACACTGCCGCTGTGCCTGATGCTGGGGCCCGCGATGCGTGCCGCGCGCGCCTGATCCGGCGCGTGACGATCAACGCCGTACGGGCGCCGGTGCGCTCCGGGCTAAGCTGCCTTGAGCTTGCCACCAGTGTTGGCTGCCAGCCCCGGAACGCGCGACGCACTGACCAGCACGTGCCCTTCGAACAGCCGCCGCTGCGTACGGTAGAACGCGCCCTGCTCGGCGTGCCACTGTCCGTCGACCCGCCGCACCGACGCGGCGACCACCAGCACGCCTGAAGGCATGGCGATTCTGATTTCGGCGTGCGGATCGGGGTTCAGACGAGCGACCTCATTGACCACGCTGCCTTCGATGCGCGCGGCGACAGCCATGCACAACGACACGGTCAGCGGCAACGCACGGTGCGGCTGGCCGTTGGAAATCATGCGGCCGGTCAAATCCACGCCGTCGGCCTCGATCGTCGCGCCGGAGAGCGATTGCGCGAACTGCGGCCCCGACACGAATCCAACGAACGGCACGGTGCGTTTCTGCGCCGCCTCGGTTTGATCGCGCGCTATTCCCATCGCCACGGAGGCGGCGAGGCGGATGCGCGCGAGCTTATCGAGCAGCTCGGCCGAGGCATCGAGCGCTTCCGGCATTTCGGTGCCGGTGAGCCCGAGATCCCCGGCGTTCAGAAAGCACGTCGCGTTCGCGGCATCGACCAGCGATACCCGAAACCTGCCCACGCCGGGCACGTCCAGCATGTCCGTGACATTACCGGTAGGCAGCAGCTTACCCGTGGTGGCGCCCCCCGGATCGCGGAACTCGAGGCGCACGGGGGCGCCGGTGCCGGCGACGCCCGGGATCGCAAGGTCGCCATCGACAGCCGCGAGACCGTCATCGAGCGCGAAATGCGCATGGATGATCTTGTGGGTATTGGTGTTGTGAATGCGCACCAGCGCTTCCTTGCCGGAAACCTTGACCAAGCCGGTATCGACCGCGAACGGGCCGATCGCCGAAGACATGTTGCCGCAGTTCCCGCTGTAGTCGACCTTCGCCTCCTTGACCTGCACTTGCGCAAACGTGTAATCGACGTCCGCGTCGGGCCGCGACGCAGGGCCGACGATGCATACCTTCGACAGCGATGAGACACCGCCGCCCATGCCGTCGAGCTGGCGTCCGAAAGGGTCGGGACTGCCGATTGCGGCCAGAAAGATCTCATCCCATCGCGAGCGCTCGGCAGGAAGATCGCTTTGGTGCACCACGATGGCGTTGCTGGTGCCCCCGCGCATGAACACGGCGGTAATTTTGAGTTGCTTCATGGCAGCCTCCATTGATTGAGCGGCGCGGCAGCGCCGTCGCGCCCCGGGCAGGCAGCTCGTCGAAGCCTGCTCATCCTGGTGTGTCGCGGTGTCGGCGCGAGCGCGGGGAGCTCGGCGAAGTATAACAAACCCGGTGCGGCCGCCCTTCGAGTGGGACGTTCGATTTTGCTACAATCCGCCATCGCGCACCGGGGGGGACCCATCATGAAAACGGCATCCAGGAAATCGAACGTCACGCGTCTGCGCGCGGTCGGCAAGCCGCGGCTGCGCACGGTGCGCAACCGCGTCGAAAGCGCTGAATGGCAGGCGCGGCTCGATCTCGCGGCCGCGTATCGCCTGACAGCGCTGATGGGCTGGACGGATATGCTGGGCACGCACATTTCCTGCCGTGTCCCCGACACTGCAAACCAGTTCCTGATCAATCCTTACGGCCTGCTGTTCGAGGAGATCACGGCGTCGTCGCTCATCAAGATCGATGTCGACGGCAACAAACTCTCCGAGTCGCCCTACGAAGTCAACACGGCGGGCTTTACGATCCACAGCGCAATTCACATCGGGCGCGAAGACGCGCATGCCGTCATGCACCTGCACACAGGCTACGGCGTCGCGGTCGCGACGCAGCGCGAGGGGCTGCTGCCGATCACGCAGCAGGCGCTCACCGCGCTCAGCCTCGTGCGCTACCACGATTACGAAGGCGTAGCGCTCGATACGGGTGAGCGCGAGCGGCTTGTCGCGGATTTGGGCGACGGCGGCCTGCTGATCCTGCGCAATCACGGCACGCTCAGCGTCGGCGCCACCGTGGGCGAGATGTTTCACCGCATGTACCGGCTCGAGCGCGCGTGCAAATTCCAGATCCTCGCGCAGAGCGGCGGCGCCGAAATCAACGCGCTGCCGCGGGAAATCATCGATCACACACTGGGCCAGGGCAGGCAGCTCTATTCGCAGGGGGGCATGAGCGAGGGCGGCAGGCTCGTGTGGGCTGCGCTCAAGCGCAAGCTCGATCGAGAAGACCCCGGCTACGCGGTTTGAACGCATGCGGGTATTGCCACCCTGCATCGCGTTCGCACTGCTCAGTGTCGCCACCGCTGCGCCAGCGCAACCCGTCTATCCTCTCAAGGCGATCCGCTTCGTCGTGCCGTTCCCCGCGGGGGGCCCGCTCGATGTCGTGGCTCGCGCCATTGGCCAGGAACTGAACAAAAGCTGGGGACAGCAAGTCATCGTCGATAATCGACCGGGCGCAGGCGGCAATATCGGCGCGGATTTCGTCGCCAAGTCCGTCCCTGACGGCTACACCATACTGATGGGCGCGGTGAGCACCCACGCCATCAATCCCACGCTATACAGCAAGCTGCCGTACGACCCGCTTCGCGACTTTGCGCCGGTGACGCTCGTGACCACGGTGCCCAACGTGCTCGTGCTGCACCCTTCTGTTCCCGCGCGCAGCGTGAAAGAGCTGATCGCCGTTGCGAAGTCCAGGCCGGGCGCGCTCAATTTTGCCTCCGGCAGCACGGGCAGCGCAGGCCACCTCGCGGGTGAGCTCTTCAACACCATGGCCGCAGTGGCCATGGTGCACATTCCCTACAAAGGCGCGGCGCCTGCCGTCGTCGACCTGCTCGCAGGCCACGTATCGGTGATGTTCGACAACATGTCTTCGGCGCTGCCTCACGTCAAATCCGGCCGGGTGCGCGCGCTCGCGGTAACCACGCTCCAGCGCTCGCCGATGTTGCCGGCGCTGCCGACGATCAGCGAATCGGGATTGGCGGGATTCGACGTGAGCACGTGGTTCGGCGTATTTGCACCCGGCGCTACGCCGCCCGAAACGATCGCGAAACTGAATACCGAGATCGTGCGCATACTCGCGACTGCGGAGATGAAGGAGCGGTTGGCTGCGCTCGGCGCCGAGCCGGCGGGCAACAAGCCGGAAGAATTCGCGGCTTTCATCAAGTCGGAGATTACGAAGTACGCAAAAGTGATACGCGCTTCCGGAGCGAAAGCCGATTAGCAACTCAGGTCCGAAGGCCCCGTTGGTCGTAGATTTGAGATCGTCATTCCTGTGAAAACAGCAATCCAGCGCGTTTGACCTGCTGGATGTCAGCTACGCTGGCAAGGCGGCTTTTTTCACACCTTACAGGCAAGAGTCCGGCAGTGCGTCGCCTGCGGCGATGCCGTGTCGAGGGGTATGTCAGGCCGCCTCGCCCGCGTGCGCGATCGCTCCAAGAAGATGACACGGTCGCTGGAGATTCAAATCACCATGCGCGGCCGCCGCGGCGTATGGGTCATCGGTCATAATCCGGCCCTGATTCAGGGCTGACCGTTGCCGGCGTGCGTGCCGGATCAGCGGGCAGCTTTATCGATACGGGATACGCGTGTACCTGATTGTGTTCTTGAACGTGATCGTTCACGGCTGCTTTACCGGCAGCCGCCTGGTCATGGCGCTGCTCGCCATCGAACTGGGCGCCGATGCGCTGGCGATCGGTCTGATGGTTGCGCTGTACTCGGTCCCTCCCCTGCTCCTCGGGGTCTACTCGGGAAAGCTGTCCGACCGTTACGGTGTGCGCCCGCCGATGCTCGCCGGCACCCTACTGTGCGGCGCGGGTTTGCTGCTGCCTTACCTGTGGCAGAACATCGCAGCGCTTTACGTCTCCGCCGCAGTTATCGGCACGGGCTTCGTGTTCTACAACGTGTCGGTGCAAAATCTGGCGGGCGGCTGGGGGCCGCGTACGGAACGCGCCAAAAACTTCAGCACCCTGTCGCTGGGCTATTCGATATCGAGCCTCGCGGGTCCGCTCGCCGTGGGCTATACGATCGAATACGTGAGCCACGCGGCCGCCTATCTCGTGCTGAGCCTCAGCACCCTCGCGGCGGTCGCCGTGCTGATATTCTGGGGCAAGCTGAAGGCGCTCAAACTGCCGCAATCGACCGGGGGCGAACACAGCGCTTTTGAACTGTTGCGACTGCCCGAGCTGCGCAAGACGCTGATCATCGGGGCGATGGTGGTGACCGGCTGGGATCTGTACATGTTCTACCTGCCGATCTACGCCCACTCGATCGGTCTTACGGCATCGACCATCGGCATCATTCTGGGGGCCTTCGCGGTGGCGACCTTCATCGTGCGCTTCTGCCTGCCCGCACTCACGGGCCGCTACACCTCGCCACGCGTGCTCGCAGTTTCGATGTTCAGCGGTGCCGCGATGTTCCTGCTGTTTCCCTGGGTAAAGGACGCCGCAGTGCTGGGCGCGCTGTCGTTCATGATTGGGCTCGCGCTCGGCTGCGGCCAACCCGTGACGCTGCTGCTCTCCTACAACCGCTCGCCCGCGGGGCGCACCGGCGAAGTCACGGGAGTCCGCTTTGCGCTCAATCACCTCGCCCACACGGGAGTGCCGATCATTTCGGGCGCGCTGGGCTCGGCTTTCGGCGTAGCGCCCGTGTTCGTGATGATCGCGGCAGTGATGGTCGCGAGCGGTTACCTCGGAGCCAAGGTGCGGCGGGGCAGCGAAACGCCCGCGCCTCCAGGCTGAATCATCCTGCTTTACGCCGCGCCGCACTCCTGCCTGCGAGCCGGCAAAACACCGCACCCGACATGAGTTCCGAGCCGGGCGGATGTGTACGAGCGGGTTTTGGCGTGTGCCAGGCAAGGCGTGGATGACGCTGGACGAATGACAGCGCGGTTGCCGCTCATTTACAATGAGCTGTCCGTCGATGAGCTGCGTAAGAGACGATAATCGCATGCAGATGCCGCTGCTGCAGCCATAACTGTTACCTGCGCGCATGGCCAGACGTTATACCCCAAGATCGGGAAAATTCCAGCGAGGAGGAACATGCCGGCATTTACGCGCATCACTTTGGCAATCGGAACAGCGCTGGTCGCGCTGGCGTGCGGCACTGCCGTCGCGCAGAAAGGCACCGAGACTTATCCCAGCAAGCCGATCCGCATGCTGGTACCGTTCGCACCTGGCGGCGGCACCGATATCGTGGCGCGGTTGCTGGCGCAGAAAGCCACCGAGGCGTTCAAGCAAGCGGTTGTCGTCGACAATCGGGCCGGCGGCGGTGGCACGATCGGCGCCGAGACTGCCGCGCGCGCCACACCCGACGGGTATACGCTCATTACGGTGTCAGGCAGCTACGCGACCAACGCGGCGCTCTTCAAATTGCCGTACGATCCCGTCAATGACATAGCGCCGATCGCGCTCATCGGCGAGACGGCGTTTCTGCTATCGCTGCATCCGGGCGTGCCAGTCAAGAGCGTCAAGGAGCTGATCGCGCTCGCCAAGGCAAGCCCGGGATCGATCAACTACGCGTCCACCGGCACGGGCGGCATCACGCATCTGGCGACCGAGCTCTTCAACATGATGGCGGACACGAAAATGACGCACGTCCCTTACAAGGGCACGGGCCCCGCGCTGAACGATCTGCTGGGCGGCCAGATCCAGCTTATTTTCGGCAGCGCACCGTCGCTGATCCCGCAGGTGCGCGGCAACCGCCTGCGGGCGATCGCGGTGACCACCAGCAAACGCTCGGCCGCCGTGCCCGATATTCCGACGGTCGCCGAAGCCGGTGTGCCGGGTTATGAGGTGGTCCTCTGGTATGGCGTGTGGGGTCCCAAAGGATTGTCCAAGGACATCGTTACGCGCTGGAACAGGGAAGTCCGCAGCGCGCTCAAGCTGCCCGACATGAAGGAACGGCTCGCCTCGGAGGGCCTCGAGATCGCAGACGGTCCGCCGGAGCTGTTTCAAACGGCCGTCAAGCGCGATGTCGCGAAGTGGACCAAGGTCGTGAAGGAAGCAAACGTCAAAGTCATTCAGTAACGCAGTGTCGGCTCCATGCAAAACGCCCGGCACTGCCGGGCGTTTTTTGCGTGTGCATACACGCTATAAGCCGCGCAGGGTCCAGCAGTCGCCGAGCTGGCGCACCCTGCCCGCGCTTTCGAGCTTGATCAGGTGGGCGTGAAGCGAGCGGCGCGCGACCACGTGGAGCCGCTGCGGCGTATCGGCATAAACCGTCGCCACCAGCTCGTCGAGCGTCGCCGGATCGTGGGCGCTGAATGCGTCGACCACCTTCTGCTCGCGCCGCAGCCGGTGCGCAATGAGCCGCCGCACCTCATCGTGCGGGGTATCGATCGGGTGGCCGTGGCCGGGTGCGATGCGCTTGAGCTCCAGCGCGAAAAGCGCTTCCAGTGACGCCAGGTAGGCGATCATGTCGCCATCGGGCGGCGAGATCACCACGGTCGAGCCCTGCATCACGTGATCGCCGGTGAACAGCACCTGCTCGTTCTCGAGCAGGTAGCACGTATGGTTGGACGCGTGGCCGGGCGTATGGATGGCGCGCAGCGCGAAATCATCCCCATCAAGGACTTCGCCAGCGGCGAGCACGCGGTCGGGCGCGAACGCGAGATCCTGGCTGGTGCCCGGTGGCGCGTGCCTGCCGATCAATTGTGCGCCCGTCGCGGCCTTGAGGGCGCGTGCGCCGGGGGAATGATCGAGATGGGTGTGCGTGCAGAGTATCCACCGCAAACGATCACCGACCGTTGCGCGCATGACATCGAGATGCGCGTCGCTTTCCGGACCGGGATCGATCAGGGCGAGCTGCGCGCTGCCGACGATGTACGTGTTGGTGCCCGGGCCGGTCATCATGCCCGGATTCGGGGCGGTCACCCGCCTCACCAGGGGCGAGAGCCGCACGACCTCACCCGGGACGATCGGCATCAGATTTTCCACTCGCCCTGCCCCTCGCGCGCCGCCATCTCGTCGTAGCCGGCATCGCCCGGCATCAGGCGCGCGCCGTCCTTGCCGATGCGCGGCAGTATCGCCGGAATATTGCGCTTGGCGCGCATCGCCTGCAGCAGGGCATCGACCGTATCGAACGCGGCAAACTCCTCCAGCGTGCGCGACGTAGGCACGCGCATCTTGAACTCGTCACGGCGATGGCGGTCGAGCGCTTCCGACGGACGCATCCACACATGGCTGATCGTTTCCGTGTTGTCGTGCAACGGCACCTGACCGTGCGGCGCTTGCGCCACGAAGAAGCGCGTGTCGTAGCGGCGCGGCGCCGATACCGGCGTTATCCAGTGACTGAAGTAAACGAGCTGGTCGGCAGCCAGCGCGAGCTGCTCGCGATTGAGCACCTCGAGCATGCTGCACGCCCCGGCGTTGAGCTGGTCGCGATGGCGGCAATAACGCTCGATCGCCTCGCTGCGCTCGAGGCTGAGCAGACTGCCCGTGACGTCGTAAGTGAGGAGCAGCCCTGCCTCCTCGAACGATTCGCGGATCGCGGCGACCCAGTAAGCCAGGCCGCCTTGCGCAACGCCGAGCACTCGGCTCGCCTGCTCATCGTTGAGCTTCGGGCTCAGGGCGTGCATTGCGGCAGCCGCGTCCTCGGCGTCGAGCGCTCCGCCCGGAAAGACATACATGCCCGGCACGAACACCGACTTCAGATTGCGCTGCATCAGCAGCACTTCGAGACCGCGCCCGGCGTCGCGCACGAGCGTCACGGTCGCAGCGGGAACCGGTGTGAGAATTGCCGTCCTGGTCATGTGCGAATCGATCTCATTCGGTCAGCAGCTTCATCAGGCTCGACGAATCGAGCCGGCCGTGCCCCTTCTCCTGCAGTCTGCCATACAGCTGCTCGACGATCGCGGTAATCGGCAGCAGCGCCCCGTTGCGGCGCGCCTCGTCGAGGCAGATCTGCAGATCCTTGCGCATCCAGTCCACCGCGAAGCCAAAATCATACTTGTCGTCGACCATCGTCGGCCCGCGATTCTCGAGCTGCCACGACTGTGCCGCACCTTTGGCGATGACGTCGATCACTCTCTTCGCGTCGAGTCGCGCGTGCTGCGCGAAGTTGAGTGCTTCGGCGAGGCCCTGCACGAGTCCCACAATGGCGATCTGATTGACCATCTTCGTGAGCTGTCCGCTGCCGACAGGCCCCATCAGCGTCACCGCACGCCCATAGCACGCCATGATCGGCTGCGCCCGCGAAAAAGATGCGGCATCGCCGCCCACCATGACCGTGAGTATGCCTTTCTCCGCACCCGCCTGACCGCCGGATACCGGCGCGTCGAGAAAGGCAAAACCGGCCTCGCCCGCCGCGAAATCGAGCTCGCGCGCCACGTTCGCCGAAACCGTCGAATGATCTACGAAGATCGCGCCGCGGCGCATGCCGGCAAACGCCCCGTCGCTGCCCAGCGTCACGGCGCGCACATCGCGATCGTTGCCCACGCAGGCAAGGACGATGTCGCGATCCGCCGCAGCGGCGCGCGGCGTCGACGCGCTCGCGCCGCCGTGCTGCCGCAGCCATGCATCGGCCTTGGCGCGCGTACGATTGTAAACCACCACATCGTGCCCAGCGGCTGCGAGATGGCCCGCCATCGGGTAGCCCATGACGCCGAGGCCGATAAAAGCAAGCTTGAGTTTTGTTGGATTCTTGTCGGTCATTTGCAATTGAAATCCCTGATGCATTGCAACCCATTCAGCAGGCCCGCGTAGCGTCGCCTCAGTCAGTTCCTTTGGCGCCGGACAACTTGATCAGCCGCGCGAATTTATCGCTTTCGGCCCGCACGAACCGCGCGAGCTCCTCGGGCGTAGTGCCGGCGGCCTCGGCCCCCACGTCCGCGAGCCTGGCCCTGACGTCAGGGAGACCTGCGCCGCGCACGATCTCCGCGTTGAGCTTCGCGATGATGTCCGGCGCAGTACCGGCCGGCACGAAATAGGCGAACCAGTTGCTGATGTCGAATCCGGCCACGCCGGCCTCGGCCATGGTCGGCACTTCGGGCGCAGCCGGAGAGCGTTGCAGCGTCGTGACCGCGAGCGGGCGCAACTTGCCAGCCCGCACATGCGGCATCGCGGGCGGCATACCGGAAAAAAACACGGGCACGTGCCCGCCGATCAGGTCCGGCATCACGGGTCCGGCGCCTTTGTAGGGCACATGGATCAATGCGATGTTGGCGGTGATCTTGAGCAGCTCGCCGGCGAGGTGCTGGACGCCGCCGGTGCCCGCCGACGCGTACGTAAGCTCGCCGGGCCGCGCCTTGGCGACAGCTATCAGCTCCTTGACGGTCCTCGCCGGCAGCGATGGATGCACGACGAGGATCAGCGGCGTTACCGCTGCGAGCGAGACGGGGAGCAGATCGCGGTCCACGTTGTAGGGCATTTTCTGCAGATGGGGCAGCACCGCTATCTCGGCCGGCGATGCAAGCAACACCGTGTAGCCATCGGGCGCGGCCTTGGCAACGATGTCCGCGCCGATCACCCCACCTGCGCCCGGACGATTCTCGATGACCACCGTTTGTTTGAACGCGTCGTTCATCTTCTGGCCGATCAGCCGCGCGGTCAGATCGAGCGCCCCGCCGGGCGCGAATGGCGCGATTACGCGAATCGATTTCGCCGGATAACTCTGACCCGACGCGGCGCCGGCTGCGAGCAGGGCAGCAACGCCTGCCCCTATCATGCGTTTCATTGCCCCCATGCGCGGTCACTCCACTCTGACATTGGCCGATTTGATGATCCGTGCATTCTTGTTGATCTCTGTTTTGATATACGCGGCCAACTGCTCGGCGCTGCTGGCGACCACGTCGCAGCCGTCCTTGGTCAGCCGCTCTCTGACGTCGGGCAGCGTGAGCGCCCACACGATATCGGTGTTCAGCTTGGCGAGCACGTCCTTCGGGGTGGCCGCCGGCGCGAGCACCCCATACCATTGGGCCATCTCGAAATCCGGGAAACCGGACTCGATCAGCGTGGGAACCTCCGGCAGCGCTCCCGAGCGCTTGGCCGTGGTGACGGCATGCGCGATCAGCCGGCCGTTCTTCACGTGCGGAACCGCGGGCAGCAGCGCGATGAAGCCAACCGGAACATGCCCGCCGAGCACGTCGACGAGCGCCGGCGCCGCGCCTTTGAACGGGATGTGTTCCATCTCGATCTTGGTGATCCCCTTCAGCATTTCTCCGGCCAGATGCTGGGGACTGGCAGTGCCTACGGATGCGTACGAAAGCGCTCCCGGCCGCGCCTTCGCGAGCGCGATCAACTGTTTGACGCTCCGCGCGGGCACTGAAGGATGAGTGACGATGATGACCGGTGTGGTCGACGCGAGCGTGATCGGGGCGAAGTCCCGCACCGGGTCATAAGGCACTTTCTTGAAGAGGCTGATATTGGTGACGATCTCCGACGACGCATGGAACAGCAACGTGTAGCCGTCGGGCGCCGCTTTGGCAACGGCGTCGGCGCCTATCATGGCGTTGCCACCCGGCCGGTTATCCACCACGACCGATTGGCCCCAGCGCTCGGTGAGTTTCTGCGCGACCGGCCGGGCGTTGATATCGGTGCCGCCGCCTGCCGCGTAGGGCACGATGATGCGCACCGACCGGTTCGGGTAACTCTGCGCCTGCGCATGCGTTGCGCAGAACAGTGCTGCAGTCATCCAGCACCATCGCGTCGATCGTGTCATCGCCTGCCTCCCTCGCGTTTAGCGGGCTTTGCATCAATACACAACGCCCGCTCCCTCACGCCTAATCCCTCTCCCCGGGGGGAGGGGAACATCGAGCAAAAAGGAGCTGTTAGCCATTGCTGAAATCCGCAGTAACGGATGCGCCCATCATTCGGGCTGGATGTTTGCGGTCTTGATGATCTTGCCATAGCGCGCAGCGTCGTTCCTGACGGTGCGCATGAGCTCCTCGGGCGTTCCCGGCGCCACTTCAACGCCAGTGCTGAGGAGAAAATCGTTCGTCTCCTTGCTCTTCAATATGCGATTGAGCTCGGCAATCAGCTTGGCGATAATGGGTTTGGGCGTCTTGGCCGGAACAAAGAAAGCGAACCATATGCTGGTATCGAAGTCCTTGTAGCCGAGCTCCATCATCGTCGGCACATCGGGCAGCAGCGCCGAGCGATTGGGGATGGTAATTGCCAGCGGCCGCAGCCTGCCTGCCTTGACGTGCGGAATCGCCGGTCCCATTCCGAGGTAGCCGAATTTCACCTCCTGCCCGCTCATCACCGCGAGCGTCGAAGGCCCGCCCCCTTTGTATGCCACATGCACGGTCTTCACCCCGGCGAGCATATTGAGCAGTTCGCCCGACAGGTGCATCGAGGTGCCGATGCCGGGCGTTCCATAGGACAGCACGCCGGGGTTTGCCTTGGCGTAATCGATGACCTCCTTCACGGTCTTCGCCGGAAACGACGGGTGGGCAGCAAGCAGGATAGGCGTGATCGTGCCTTGCGTGACCGGTGCAAAATCGCGCTCCACATCGTAGGGAATTTTCGGCGTCAGAACCGGGATTACCGACATCTCGCGAGTCGAGCCTATGAACACGGTATACCCGTCGGGCGCGGCATTCGCCACGATTTCCGTCGCAATCATGCCGTTGCCGCCGCCCCGCGCATCGACGACGATGGGCTTTCCCCAACTCTCCGTTAGACGTTGTCCTACCGTGCGCGCCAGGATGTCCGTGTTACCGCCGGGCGGATAAGGCATCACCATCCGAATCGGTTTGTCGGGATAAGCGGGCGACGCCGCGCCGATGGCACCGGACGCGAACACCAGGCTCGCGTATGCCGCTCCCCAAACGCCTCGCCACAGATTCATCGCAATCCTCCGTTTTATCGGGCGTACGTCAATGCGTTACCTCGCCCGTCTTGCGTGCTATCGCCAATCCTTACCCGAGTACGACAGGGTAGCCCGGAGGCGGTGAAAATCCAAGATCACCGCGCTTGATCACTGCGTCGCGTCCGCCATGCTGTTCGAGAAGCTCTGCCTGGCGCTGCTTGGCGCGCGCGTCGACTTCAGCTGGATCGCAGATCCGCAGCAGGCGCGCGTGGCATTCCGCGATGACCGGCGCATGCCCGGGATCACCGGCCAGATCGTTGAGCTCTTCGGGATCGGCGTCGAGATCGAACAACTGCGGCCGGTAGGCCACATAGTGCACATATTTGTACTTGCCGTGCCGGATCATGAACGCGCCGGTGGTCGACCCCATGCCGTGATACTCCGTCAGCACATTGCGGTCCGGGCGCACGCCCTGCGCCAGCGCGAACAGCGAATGTCCCGGGTGAGCGTCGTAGAACTCCGGTCTGCTCTCGCCGGTGCACTCGAGTATGAATGGATAGGCGTCGACGTGGTTCACCGGCTCGGCAACGCGCACGCCCGCGGCGATGCCCGGCCCGCTGATGATGAGCGGCACCCCCGCGACCTCCTCGTACATGGTCGACTTGCCCCACAGTCCGCGCGCGCCAAGATTGTCGCCGTGATCCGAGGTGTAGAGCACGCGCGTGTTGGCAGTCAGGCCCGTGGCGTCGAGCGTGCGCATTACTTTGCCGATGTTGTCGTCGAGAAACGTGCACAGGCCGTAATAGGCCGCCGTCGCCTTGCGCACCTTGTCGGCATCGAAGAATTTGTCGTAGACGAAACTGCCCGCGTAATCGCGCACGTACGGATGGTCGGGGCGCTCGTCTGGCGCGTATTGCTTGGGCGCCGGCATCTGCGCGAGCGGATACTGATAGTAGAACTCGGCGGGTGCCACCAGGGGGAAGTGCGGACACACGAAGGACACGAACAATACCCATGGCCGGTCCGCGTATTTGGGCGCCTCCTCGCGCAGCCAGATCTGCGCCTTGGTCGCGATCTCGCGGTCGTAGAACGTATACGAGGTCTCGCCAGGGCCGGCGAGCTTGGCGATTTTCCACGACAAGCCGCGTTCCGGAAGGTCGGTGCGCACCAATCCCATCAGGTCGCCTTTACCCTCGATGATATTCATCGGAATGATCTCTTCCGAAAAACCGTTATCGTCGCCCGGCTCGCCGCGAAAATGCAGTTTGCCGATCGATACCACGCGATGGCCCCGCTCGCGCAGCCGGTGATGCCAGCTCGGAATCGCGCCTTCGTAGGCGTCGGCATTGTCCCAGTAACCGATCTGGTGCACGTATTTGCCGACCGCGAAAGCCGCTCGCGCCGGCACGCAGACGGGACAGGTGGTGTACGCGCTGGTGAACGTCGTACCGCCCGCCGCGAGCGCATCGATATGCGGCGTTTTGACAAGCGGGTGTCCGTTGCACCCCATGACTTTCGGGTTGTGCTCGTCGGACATGATGATGACGAGGTTGGTCGGCTGCATGTTCAAACGTGTCCGTACTTGTTCAAAACATCGGCCAGTGTAGCCCCGCCGTCCAGGTCCCTGCGAATATCGACTTCGGTTGCCGTTAAGCGCTCCGCTTCCGCAAGCACGGCAACGCTGAGAGCCGCTGGCACGACGATGGCGCCGTCCACGTCAGCCAGCACGAGGTCACCGGGCACGACCGTCACGCGCGCGGTCGTCGCGCCTGGCACATAAACCGGCACCTGCCATGCCGTCACTTTCCAGCGTCCTATCGACTGCACCGGCGTGCGATACCGCGCGTAAACCGGAAACCGCTGCCTGGCGATCCAGCCGATATCGCGTATGCCGCCATCGACCAGCGCACCGGGACAGCCGCGCACTTTCATACTTAACGCGATCAGCTCGCCGAAGTAACAGATACCTTCGCCGTCGCCGCTCCATACCGCAAGCTCGCCGGGCTGTATCCCGTCCACCGCTTTCATCTTATCGGGATCACCTCCGCCTTCGTACGGTGTCATCTGCCCGCGTATGGTATAGGCCCAGCCTGCCATCTTGCCGCAATCGGCGGGGAACGGCGTAAAGCACGGCGCCAGCCCCTGGTCATGGTGGCCAAGACTATCGAGCACGTCGGCAACCGTCGCGGTATCCACCTTGAGATAGCGTTCACGCAGCGCTTCGTGCCCGGCGATCGGAGAGCTCGACATGCGCCGTTTCAGGTGAGCCTGAACTTCTTGCCGCGGATGAAGGCCCCGAAATCCGCGCGTTCGCTCGACGCATACTGACGGGCCTTATCCTCCGACCATCCGTAGCAGGCGGCCTGACCGTAACGCTCGACGCCGCGCTGCTTCGCGTAGGGCTGCCGCGTCGCGCGGCGCCTGTCGTAGCCGTCGATATCGGCCTCCACGCCCGTTTCATCGAACGCGTCGACGTGCACTGTAACCTCAAGCGGCAACCGCGCCGTGATCTTGCCCGCGCCCGCGGGGTAGCCGACGCACAGCCCGGCGACCGGAAACACCCAGTCCGGCATGGCGAGCAGATCGCTTACGGCCTGGGCATGATTGCGCACGGCGCTGATGGGACAGCAGCCGAGGCCGGCCGCCGCCGCGGCGTGAATGAAAGTCGACATGATGATGCCGGCGTCGACAGCGGCGTTCATGAACGCATCGAGGTGATCGTTGGCGAAGGGTTTTCCGCGCCACGCGCTGATTTGCCGGATGCGCCGGTTATTGCCGCAAAAAATCAGCAATACCGGTGCGTCTCCCACCCATGGCATGTCAGGAATCAGTTCGGCTATGAACTTGCGCTTCCCGGCGTCGCCAACTTGAATGATGTCAGCCTGCTGCAGATCGCTCTTCGAGGGCGAAGACAGCGCGCACGCACAAAGCAGCCGCAGCAGATCGGGATCGACCGTGCGCGCGCTGAAGCTGCGATGCGAGCGGTGCTCGAGGAGCTGCGCAAGCAGATTCGCGCCGGGCTGATCGGCCGCCACGGGAATGGCAGTGTCGAAGCGCTCAGCGAGCGCGGCTGCTATGCGGTTCGATATCGGGTTCGTCATGTTCGGCATTAAATTGACGCCGGATGCCGCAATCAGCAGCGCGCGGGTCAGCCGCCACGCTGCATCACGTTCCGTAACGCGTTTTCAGCGTCATCTGGCGCAATGCCGCCAGCGCGCTGTAACACGCGAGCCACGCAGTTTTGGGATTCTGCGGCGCAGGCACGTTCTCGAGCTTGACGCTGATGTTACCGGTTTTGCCTTTGATGCTGATCACATGCGTGTTGTACTTGAGCGCCGGGTCGGCAACGACCTTCAGCCGCGTGCGGTCGAAACCGATGCCTGCCATGCTCAGTACGGCAGCTATATTCACGTTCGCGGGGAAATGCGGAACCCCATCGCGGGCGCACCCCTCGAACAGCGTGGTCGCCGAGCGCATTTCGGCGAGATCAATACCGAGCTTTTGTACATACGAAATGCCCTTCCACGCCGCAGGTGGCTTGCCGATTTCGATCTCGACCTCGTCGACCCCCGCCGCACATGCCGCCTTGAGCGCATCGAGCCCGCCTATGCCGCCTGACGGCACGTACAACAGCGCCCCGCTGCGGTTCGCGCTCGTTTCCAGTTGCTGGCGCAGTGCGTCATCGCACAGCGCCCCCGCCGACAGCACGATCACTGCAACGCCCCGCTCCAGCAGCGGCAGGCAGAAATCACGCACGGCAGCATGCGACGCAGCTTCGACGACAACATCCGGCTTCGAACCCAACAGCGCTTCGAGCGACGTAACAAAGTTCACGCCGTATTCCCCGGCGAGCGCCTTGCCGCGGGACGTGCCGCTACGGCCGGCGACCGCAACCACCTCCACGCCGCTGAGTTCCCCGTCCCTGATGTGCTCGAGAATGAGGCGGGCGATGGTGCCTCCGCCAATGATGGCAGCGCGCATAGACTGTCCGTCGGAAGGGACGGTTATTGTGCCACAAGCAGCGCGTACCCTCGCTGCTACCGGTCGCCGGCCAATGCGCGGCTGGTCTCGCGCACGCACCGCAAAATATGCTCCGGCGTTTGCGGCGCGCTCGTGCAACCTGGCGTGATCATGAACTTGCGTTTGCCCGCCTGCCTGAGCGCATCGTGCATCTCGGCGCGGATCTCGGGCAGCGAGCGCTCCTGGATCCTCTGCTCGTTGATGCCCCCCATCAGGCACTTGTCCGTCATCCTGCGCAGGTCCGCCAGCGACGGATTGCCGGCCAGGCGATCGGACACGCTGAACACTTCCACCGGATAATCGAGAACCCTTTTCATATCGACGTGCGTGCCATGCACGTGCAGGATGCGCACCATCCCCTGCATCGCTTCGCACACGCGCAAATCGAACGGCCGCATGAATTCATTAAAGGTCTGGTCATCGATGCCACGCTCTCCCGGCGGCGCGATCGCGCCATTGATCGAATACA
Organism: Burkholderiales bacterium; assembly: GCA_046715035.1. Lineage (GTDB taxonomy): Bacteria > Pseudomonadota > Gammaproteobacteria > Burkholderiales > SG8-41 > PALSA-1004. The sequence goes on from JBKJZR010000091.1 coordinate 23,855, forward strand.
GCACGCCGTCGCACCCCGCCTGCTTGAGCTCCTGCATGTACTCGCACACGGTGACGGTGACCGCGTCGAGCATGTGCAACGCCTCGCGCTTATTGGCGTAAACGAGCTTGGCGCCGCTGAAGCCCGCCTTGCGCATCACCTGCTGGAATGGGTCGAAAAACGTGTCGACAATGGGCATCTCGGGCCCGAATTCCTTGCGCAGTGCACGAATCAGCTTGAGCTGCTCGGCGAAGTTGGGAATCGTAACGGGCAGCTTCTCGAAGCTGAGCATGTCTTGCGGCGAAGTAAGCGTCTCCACGCCCGGCGGCAGCGGGTAGCGATAATCGTGCATTACCTTGCACATGTCCCAGTCGTACGTACGCACGTACTGCGCATGCCGTCGCGCCGCCTCTTCCCCTGACAGCGCGTCGGTGACGAAATGGACCCACACCGTGCAGGGCGGATAATCGACTTCACCGCCGTTCACGGCAGCCATGAAACGTTCGCGTTTGTTCAATGCAGGTCTCCAAAAAACGAGGGGGGCAATCGATGTAATCGAGCGGCAGCGCGGTAGTATATTTGATTTGCTCCATCGCGAAGCTCGAGCAGCACACCCGGGCAGTTTGCAGCATCGCTTAAGGAAGACCTTGCGCGCTGGGCCACGGTCATCAAGACTGCGAACATCAGAATAAACTGACCGCGCCGCCAGCACCTGCTGATTGACCCTGCTGGCGGTCGCAGCGACAATCGCAGTACGTTCTCAGTCCCGGAGTTGCCCATGATTGTCCGTACGCTCGCCCTGCTGGCTGTACTGGCGACCGGATGCGCCACGGTCGTGACCGCTGCGCTCGCGGCCGCGCCCAAAGATCCCGTTGCGAACTACCCGAGCAAGCCGGTGCGCCTCGTCGTACCGGCCCCTCCGGGCGGCACGATCGATCCGATCTCGCGCATGCTTGGCGACGGGCTGGAGAAGGTTTACGGCGAGAACGTCATCATCGACAACCGTCCTGGCGCCAACTTCAATGTCGGGATGGCGCTGGTCGCGAAATCCGATCCCGACGGCTACACGCTCGTCGTTGCGTCATCCGGCGCACTGGCGACGAACATCCATCTCTATTCGAAGCTGCCTTACCATCCCGTGCGCGACTTCGAGCCGATCGCCCTCTATGGCAACGTCCCCAACATCCTCGTCGTGCACCCGTCGCTGCCTGCGAAAACGTTGACGGAGTTCACGGACTACGTGAAGAACAATCCGAACAAGCTCAACTTCGGCTCCACGGGCAACGGCAGCTCGATGCATCTTGCGGGTGAGCTCTACAAGACGCTCACGGGAACGCAAATGACGCACGTGCCCTACGTCTCGCCGGGCATTGCGACGCAGGATCTGCTCGCCGGACGCACGCAGCTCATGTTCCAGCTGATGACGGGCATCGTCCAGTTCGTGAAGACCGACCGGGTACGCGCCATCGCGGTGGCCGCACCCAAACGCTCGAGCGCGCTGCCCGACGTGCCGACCGCCGCCGAGGCGGGTTTGAAGGGTCTGGAATCCTCGGCGTGGTTCGGCGTGATGGCGCCCAAGGGCACGCCGCGCGCTATCATCCTCAAGCTCAACCGGGATATCAACGCCCTGCTCAACGATGCGGCATTTCGCAAACGGCTGATCGACATCGGGGTCGAGCCGATGGGTGGGACGCCTCAGGACTTCGCCCAGTATCTCGAGACGGAACTGAAGAAATGGGGTGAGGTGGTGCGGGTTTCGGGCGCGAAAATCGATTAGGCGCAGTCTGTTCATGCGCGTTCAGAGCGATGGTCAACAACAAACTGCTTAGTCTGCCTGTCGTCGCTCGAACTCCCATACCTCTCCGAACCCCATCAGCTTCGCAAATTCGGTGAACTCGTACAGCGGGGCGGTAGCGGCCACGCTCGAGCCTTCGCGCCTCAGCGTCGTGTACACCGATTCGAGCGCAGCACCGGCGGCAAGAAACCCGGTGGCCGGGAAAATCGCGATCTTGTAGCCGAGGTCCGTAAGCATCTGCGCGGACAATACCGGCGTGCGGCCGCCTTCCACCATGTTAGCTATCAGTGGCAAGTCGAAGCTCGCGCAGATCTTTTGCATTTCCGCTTCCGATTCCGGCGATTCGACGAACAGGATGTCGGCGCCCGCTTTGGCATAGGCCTCTGCGCGGCGCAGGGCCTCGTCGAGGCCGTGCGCGGTGCGCGCGTCGGTACGCGCGATGATCAATATGTCGTCGTCTCCGCGCGCTTCGACGGCCACCCGGATTTTCTTCGCCATGTCGGCGAGCGGGATCACCCGGCGCCCGGGAGTATGGCCGCACTTTTTCGGAAATTCCTGGTCTTCCAGCTGCAGCGCCGCCGCCCCTGCACGAATATAGCCGCGCACGGTATGGGCGACGTTCAGCAATCCGCCGTACCCGGTGTCGGCATCGGCGATGAGCGGTGTCCTGGCGATCGTGCAGATCTGTGTCACCCGTCCGACCATTTCAGTATAGGTCGCGAGGCCGGCATCGGGCAGGCCGAGCAACGATGCGACGGCGCCGAAGCCAGTCAGGTAGAGCGCATCGAATCCCATGCGCTCGGCGATGCGCGCGGAGATCATGTCGTAGATTCCGGGCGCCGAGATCAGGCCCGGCTGCGCGAGCCGTGTGCGTAACAGGGGCGCAGCGTTCATAGCGTTCCTTCCAGTCAGCGATTGCGATGCGCCATGCTATCATTCACCGCTCACGAAACGTCTGGGCACTCCGGAAATAAAAAGGGCTGTCGTGCATCCGATCCCGATATGTGCGGTCTGCGTTGCGCTGTTGGCGGCGCCCGTGGCTGCCCAAAACTACCCGACGAAATCCATCCGCCTGATCGTTCCGTTCGCACCGGGCGGATCGACCGATGCGCTGGCACGCACGGTTGGCCAGAAACTCGGCGACAACCTCCACCAGCAGGTCGTCGTCGACAACCGCACGGGAGCCAATGGCAACATCGGTACCGACATGGTCGCCAAGGCGCCCGCCGATGGCTACACGCTGCTGATGGCGTTCGATGCGACGATGGTGATCAACCCGTCCGCCTACGGCAAACTGCCATTCGATCCGGTGAAAGACTTTGCACCCATCACCAAGGTTGCCGCGCTGCCCCTGATACTGGTCGCTCATCCGTCGTTTCCCGCGAACAACGTCAAGGAGCTGATCACCTACGCCAAACAAAAGCCGGGCGTGAATTATTCGTCTTCCGGTCATGCGAGCACGCCTCATCTCGCGATGCTGATGTTCGAACAGCGCACCGGGACCAAGTTTACCCATATCGCTTATAAAGGCGGCGGTCAGGCCGTGATCGACGTGCTTGCCGGTCAGGTGCCACTGCTGGCCACGGCGATTCCGACCGTGCAGGCACACCTGAAGTCTGGAAAGCTCAAAGCACTGGCGCTCACGAGTGCCCGGCGTCACGCCTCCGTTCCAGACGTGGGAACGTTCGCGGAAGCCGGCATCACGGGATTCGACGTATCCGCCTGGTACGGCTTGCTGGCGCCGGCGGGCACCCCTAAGGCCGTCATCGGTCGGCTGCACGGCGAAGTCGTGAAGATCCTGGCGACGCCGGAAATGAAGGAGCGCTTCCTGACCACCATCGGCGGAGACCCGGTCGGCGGCACGCCCGAGCAGTTTGCAGCCGATATCAAGGCCGACATGGCGCGCTGGTCAACGATCGTGAAAGACAGCGGCATCAAGATCGAGTAACGATACCACCGCGGCGCGCTCAACTGCCCGGGAGGTTGTGCACGCCCGGGAAAAACATCTCCTTCCACGACGCGGGCCTGACCTTGATAGTGCCGATCTTGTACATGAAGTCGGCGTATTTCATGGTGTTCTGCGGCGTCAGCGTATAGATGTTCTGCGGATCGTTGACGATGCGCAGCAAATCCTCGGCAGCCGATTTTTCCCTGGTCACGGCGAGATAGGCATCGACGGCGCCGCGCTTGTTGCTGTTGATCAGCTGCATGGCTTCCCCCAAGGCGGCCGTGAACGCCGCGTAGGTTCTGGGGTTCGCCTCGGCGAATTTCGCCGACGTCCATACCATCAGAAAGGTCGCCGGCCCGCCCAGCACATCGTATGAGTTGAGCACGGTGCGGATGCCGGGCTTTTCCAGCTCCTGGTACTGGAATGGCGGCGAGGTGAAATGACTGGTGATTTCCTGCCCCGACAGCAGCGCCGCCATGCCTTCAGGATGCGAAAACCCGACCGTCAAGGAATCGAGCTTGAACTGGTTGCCCGCGCCGAACGCCTGTTCCGCCGCCATCTGCAGGGTGATCGCATGAATCGACGATTTCACGCCGGCCAGGGCGATTCGGTCCTTGTCGGTGAAATCGCGTATGGTCTTCACGTTGGGATTGCGCGTATTCAGGAATTGCGGCATCGATGACAGCGCGCTCACCGCTTTGACATCGAGCCCGCCGATCGTGCGCGACCATAACGTCAGGAATGGCGGCACGCCGCCCGCGGCGAAGTGTACGCTTCCCGACAGCAGTGCGTCCTGTATCGCTGTGCCGAGTCCTATCGTCGCACGCGTGAGTTTTACCTCACCGAGTCCCGTCGCCCGCGCATGTTTCTCCAGCAGCTTGTGATGCTCCATCACGATCAGCGGCAGATAGCCTATCCCGTGCGCGGTGGCAAGCCTGACTTCGCTGACTTCCGCCGCCGGCGTGCCCGTCACCGCCAGACCCAACGCCAGCGTCGCAATCATCCGCAGCTCGATTCGCATTTCCCCTCCCTCGATCAGTATCCGTCACGCTAATCCGCCCGTGCTCCCGACGCCTTCACCACCTTCACCCACTTGGCGATATCGGGTGCTACCGAAACGATGGTGATAGGCACGAAATCCCTGATCGGATGAAACGTGGACCCGCGGCCATGCCTGGCCTCCGATGCGTTTTTTCGATTCTATAGCACCGATTCTATAGCACCCCCTGCTGGGGCGCGCCCTCCTCGCACTTCGGCACAGCACAATTCCGTGCATGATAAACAGAATTGTTGACACTTTAGTTGTCAAATTCTACGATCGGTGGAATGGTCAAAATCCGCTCCGCTCCGCGCATCCCCGGTCGTGGCAGGAGCGGGTGACGCTCTTCGGCAAGCCGATGGGAAAAGTGATCGCCGCCATGCGGCAAGGCGATGCGCTCAGGGCCGAGCAGTTGCGGCGTGCCAACATCCGCAGCTCGCGGGAGTACCTCGAACGGTTTGAGAGCTTCGTGCTGTGACGCGGCACCGATGAGCAGCGCCAGCGCTCAGCCGCTCGCAGGCTACCGCGTGCTCGAGCTGGGCTCGACGGTGGCCGGTCCTTTTTGCGGCCGGCTGCTGGCCGATTTCGGCGCCGAAGTCATCAAAGTCGAGGCGGCCGAGGGCGACCCCGTGCGGTCCATGGGCGAGCGCTATCGGGGCAAGTCGCTGTGGGCAGCGAGCATCTTTCGCAACAAATCACTGATCGCCGTCGATCTGCGCCAACCGCGAGGGCAGCAGCTCATCAAAACAATCGCGGCCAAGTGCGACCTGCTAATCGAGAACTTCCGGCCTGGATCGCTCGAGGCATGGGGTTTGGGCTACGACGATCTCGCGCGCGACCATCCCGGCCTGATCATGATCCGCATCAGCGGCTACGGCCAGACGGGCCCCTACCGCGAGCGCCCGGGCTACGGCGTCATTTGCGAAGCGGTGAGCGGACTGCGACACATCACGGGCGATCCGGATCGCCCGCCGGGACGCATCGCCACATCGACGACGGATTACATCACGGGCCTCTACGCCGCATTCGGCGCGCTGGTCGCCCTCGAAGCCCGGCGCAAAACCGGCAAAGGCCAGATCGTCGACGCCGCGCTGTACGAAGGCGCTTTCAGTTTCATGGAACCCCACGTGCCGGCATTCGAGAAACTGGGTACGGTGGCGATGCGCGCCGGCTCGCGTCTGCCCGGCAATGCGCCCAATAATCTTTACCCGACCGGCGATGGTCAGTACCTGCACATAACGGCGGCGAGCGACGGGGTGTTCCGGCGCATCGCCGCTGCCATCGGAGAACCTGCGCTCGCACACGACGACCGCTTCAGCACTGCGCTCGCGCGCGTCGATAACGAAGACGCGATCGATGACATCATCACGCGCTGGACGCTCGCGCATACGTGCGCCGAAGGCGAGCGCAAAATGCATGCCGCCGAAGTCCCCGCCGCGCGGATCTACACGATCGCCGATATCTTCGAGGATCCGCATTACGCGGCACGCGGCATGCTCGCGCGGATACCCGACGACGATCTGGGCACGGTCGCGGTGCCCGGCGTGGTGCCGAAACTATCGGCGACGCCCGGCGCGATCCGTCACAGCGGCCGCCGCGTGGGACAGGATACGGTGCAGGTACTGAGCGACCTGGCAGGCTTGTCGCACGCAGAGATCGGGAAGCTCGAGGCCGATCGCGTAATCTGCTGCGACCATTCTGGCGCGCCGACGCGTGGCAGCGCATCGTCACCCATGCATTAGCGGCCGGCACTCCACATGGCATTCGACGACTTGCTGAACGACCTCGAGCGCAGGCGCGTGAAAGCGCTCGCCATGGGCGGGCCCGGGAAACTCGAAAAACGCCGCGCTGCGGGCGTCCTCAATGCGCGCGAGCGCATCGCCTATCTGTTCGACGACGGCAGTTTCATCGAGTCCGGCCTGTTCGCTACGTCCGCCTACCCCGGCGCGGGCGACAAGAGTCCCGGCGACGGCAAGCTGACGGGTTACGGCAAGATCCACGGCCGCGATGCCGCGTGCGTCGCCAACGATTTCACCGTGATGGGCGCGTCTTCGGCGGCGACCAACATGAAGAAGATCGGCCAGATGAAGCGCGCCGCCGCCTCCCGCGGCATGCCGCTCGTGTTCCTCGGAGAATCCTCGGGGGCCCGCCTGCCCGACAACATGGGTGCGCGCGGCATGGGCTCGCTGCTGGCGAATGACCCGCAGCAGTATCTCCGGCAGCGGGAGTCCCCCTGGGTATCCGCCGCGCTCGGGCTGTGTTACGGCTCGTCGACGTGGTACTGCTGCCTGGCCGATTTCAACGTGATGCGCAAAGGCGCGATCATCGCGGTGTCGAGCTCGCTGCTCGCTTCACTCGCCATGAACGATCCGGTCGACGCCGAGGAACTCGGTGGCTGGCGCGTTCACGCCGAGGTGACGGGACTCGCGGACCAGGTGGTCGACTGTGACGAAGCCGCGCTCGACGCCATCAAGACTTTTCTTGCCTACCTCCCGGGCCACAACCAGGAGGTCCCGCCTGTGCGGCCGGTTCCTGCCGGTTCGGACACCGCGTGCGCGAACATCCTCGATCTGCTGCCGGAAAGCCGCACGCAGGTCTACGACATGCGCAGGATGCTGCAGGCAGTCGCCGACCGCGAGAGCTATTTCGAGCTGAAGGCGCGCTTCGGCAAAGCCGGCGTCACCGCGCTCGCGCGCCTCGGCGGCAAGACGGTGGGGTTGATCGCCAACAATCCCTTGTACAAAGGCGGCGCGCTCGATGCCGATGCGTGCGACAAGATCATCAGCTTTCTCGTGTTGTGCGATTCCTACAATATTCCGATCGTGATGTTCGTCGACACGCCCGGGTTCGCGATCGGGGTCGAGGCCGAGCGCAAGCGCGCGCCCGGCAAGATCATGAATTTCATGAATGCGCTGGCGCTCGTCTCAGTGCCGAAACTGACGGTGCTGGTACGCAAGAGCTACGGGCAGGCGTATATCAACATGGGCGGCGGCCGCAATTCGGATGAATTCGTCGCCTGGCCGACTGCGGAAGTGAGCTTCATGGATCCGTCCTACGCGGTCACTGTGGTGCACGGTCTCAAGCCCGGCGACCCCGACTTCGACGCCAGGCTGCTCGACATGCGCAAGGACAGCTCGGTCTACGACATCGCGTCGATCTATGCCGTGCAGGATGTGATTCGGCCCGAGCAGACGCGCGACTACCTGATCCGCATGCTCGAGGTGCACCAACTGCGCCAGACCAGGGGCGTCGGCAAGCACCTGCTGGCCACGTGGCCGACGAGTTTTTGATCGAGGTCGAGCGCCATGGAAACGCAAATTGAAGCCGCGGATAAACGCAGATGAACACGGATAGCATCGATGAACAGGATTTTCGTTTTGACTTTATCTGCGTGTAACTGTGTTGAACGGTGGCTGCAGTCGTTTGTTTTGAGTAGCAAACCATGACCTGGAAACCGGAAGCCGACGAACTTCAGCAGCGCTATCGCTGGGCCGAGTCTTTGGGCGGAGAAAAATCGGTCAAACGTCATCACGAGCAGGGCCGGCTGACCGTGCGCGAGCGCATTGCGGAATTGCTCGACACCGGCTCTTTCCAGGAAGTCGGCAAGCTGACCGGCAAAGCCAACTACGTCGATGGCGATCTCAGCAAGGTCGTCCCGGCCCCGTATGTCATGGGACTGGGCACCATCGCCGGCCGGCAGGTCGCGATCGGCGGCGAGGATTTCACCGTGCGCGGCGGCACGAGCTCGGGAAGCACCCGGCGCAAAGGCGGCCAGGGCGGCTTCGTCGAAGACCTCGCGCACGAGTATCGCATTCCGCTCGTCAACCTTATCGACGGCGCTGGCGGCACGGTGACGTCTGCGACGACGCGGGGCTATACGGTATTTCCGGGGGTGCATGGCTTCGAGCGCTCGGTGGAGCTGCTCGGCGAAGTCCCGGTCATCAGCGCGGTGCTGGGCAGCGCCGCCGGAGGTCCCGCGGGACGCGCGATCCTCTCGCACTGGTCCGTGATGGTCAAAGGCACGAGCCAGATTTTTGCCGCCGGCCCGCCGGTCGTCGAACGCTCGCTGGGCGAGAAGATCGACAAGGAAACGCTCGGTGGGGCGCACGTCGCCGTGGACGTCGCCGGAACGGTCGATAACGTCGTCGACACGGAAGCGGCGTGCTTCACTTCGATCAAGCGCGTGCTGTCGTATCTGCCGCAGAACGTATGGCAGCTGCCGCCCGCCGTGCCGTGCACCGATCCCCCCGACCGGCGCGACGAGCGGCTGTTAAGCATCGTGCCTCGCGAGCGGCGCGTGGCCTACGACATGAAAAAGCTGATCGCGATGATCGTCGATCGCGATTCAATATTCGAGATTCAGCCCTCCTTCGGCCGTGCCGTAATCACCTGTCTCACGCGTATGGATGGCAAAGTCGTGGGCGTGATCGCCAACAATCCGCTCGTCTACGGCGGGGCGATGGACGTCAAAGCAGCAAAGAAGCAGACGCATTTCATGGAAATGTGCGACACCTTCCACATTCCGCTCATATTTCTGGTCGATGTCCCGGGTTTCATGGTCGGCACGCAGGCAGAGATGGCCGCAACCCTGCGCGAAGGCATGCGCGCGGTCTACGTCGGGTTGCAGCTGACCGTGCCGATGCTGACGGTCGTCATTCGCAAGTGCTACGGCATGGCGGGCATGGGCACCACCGACAAGAACGGGCTCGACCTGAAGATCGCGTGGCCGTCCGCCGAATGGGGCTCGCTGCCGATCGAAGGCGGCGTGGCAGCCGCTTACCGGCGTGAAATCGAGGCGGCCCCGGACCCGCAGCAGCGCGTGCGTGAGATCGAAGCCGAGCTGCGCAGATTTGCGTCGCCCATCCTCACCGCAGAAGCGTTCGCAGTCGAAGACGTCATCGATCCCCGGGATACCCGGCCGTATCTGTGCCGCTTTATCAATGCCATGCAGCAGCGGCTCGCGACCAGCGTCGGTCCGAAGTACAAATCGGGAGTGCGGCCTTAAAGCGACACAGGGCGGCGAAGCAGCTTCAGGCGGGCGCGGCTTTCAGGCGCTGGCCGTACAACTCCTCGACGCACAAGCGCAGACCCCGCTGCCAGTCCGGCATTTGCAAGCCGAAATCGCGCTCGAGCCTGGCATGCGACAGCACCGAATTGCGCGGCCGCCGCGCCGGCGTCGGGTATTGCGCGGCCGGAATGGGCGCGAGCTTCGACGCATGCAGCCGCTGCTCCGCGTGCGCTGGCTGCACTTCCAGTATCGCGCGCGCGAAACCGTACCACGACGTGTGCCCGCCTGCCGTGAGGTTGCAGACGCCATGGGTGTATTCACTCGGGAGACCGCGCGCGACGAGCAGCGCCGTCGCCTGCGCGATCATGCGGCTCCAGCTCGGCGCGCCGACCTGGTCGTCGACGACGGAAAGCGTATCGCGCTCCTTCGCCAGTCTCACGATCGTCGATAGAAAGTTGCTGCCGCGCGCGCCGTAGACCCAGCTCGTGCGCAGGATCAGGTGCCGCGCTCCGGATTCCTGGATCGCCCGCTCTCCGGCCAGTTTGGAAGCGCCGTATACATTCAGCGGCCGGGGCGTATCCGACTCGAGATAAGGCCCGGCCTTCTCGCCGTCGAATACATAGTCGGTCGAATAATGGATCAGCGCGGCGTCAATGCGCTTCGCCTCTTCCGCGATTATCCCGGGCGTGACCGCGTTGATTCGGTGCGCGAGCTCGCGCTCGGATTCCGCCCGGTCCACCGCGGTGTACGCAGCGGCATTGACAATCAGATTCGGCTTCGCGTCGCGTATCGTGCGCCGTACGGAATCCGCATCGCCCAGGTCCAGTTCGGAGCGGTCGATCGCGATCAGCTCGCCGAGCGGCGCCAGGGTGCGCTGCAGCTCCCAGCCAATCTGGCCTTGCGCGCCGGTCACGAGCATTTTCATCAGGCGTAAACCTCGGCATCTTTCAACCGCGTGCCGGCTCTGTCCTTCGCCGACAACTGCGGCTCCGACGAAAGCGGCCACGCGATCGCCAGGTCGGGGTCGTTCCAGGCGATGCTGCGCTCGAACTCGGGGGACCAGTAATCGGTGGTCTTGTAGAGAAACTCGGCATGGTCCGACACCACCACGAACCCGTGCGCGAAACCGGCGGGAATCCAGGCGATACGCCTGTTCTCGGCGGAAATCCTGAGCGCGACGTGGCGCCCGAACGTCGGCGAGTTCCTGCGGATGTCCAGGGCGACGTCGAACACTTCGCCGGCGATGACGCGGACGAGCTTGCCCTGCGCGTGCTGAAGCTGGTAGTGCAGTCCGCGCAGCACGCCACGCGCGGAGCGCGAGTGATTGTCCTGCACGAAGTCGGTTTCCACGCCGGTCGCCGCGGCGAACGCCCGCCGGTTGAAGCTCTCGTAGAAGAAGCCGCGCTCGTCGCCGAAGACTTTCGGCTCGAGGATGAGCACGTCCGGGATCGCAGTGGCCACGACGTTCATCAGAACGACTTGTCCTCGACCACGCGCAGCAGGTACTGGCCGTAGCTGTTCTTGCTCATGGCGCGGCCGATGGCGGCAAGCTGGTCCGCGCTGATGTAGCCGAGGCGGTAGGCGATCTCCTCCGGACAGGCAATCTTGAGACCCTGCCTGCGCTCGATGGTCTCGATGAACAGCGAAGCTTCGAGCAGCGATTCGTGCGTGCCGGTATCGAGCCATGCGTGTCCGCGTCCCATGCGCATGACCTCGAGCTCGTTCATCTCCAGGTAGCCCCGGTTGACGTCGGTAATCTCGAGCTCGCCGCGCGGCGAAGGCTTGAGCGCTTTGGCGATCTCGACCACGCGGTTGTCGTAGAAATACAGCCCGGTGACCGCGTAGCGCGATTTCGGATGCTGCGGCTTTTCCTCGAGGCTGACCGCGCGGCCGGCGGCGTCGAACTCGACCACGCCGTAGCGTTCGGGGTCCTTCACCGGGTAGGCGAACACCGTCGCTCCCGACGTCTTCGCCGCCGCCTTGTTAAGGTCGGTGCCCAGATCGTGGCCGTAGAAGATATTGTCGCCGAGCACGAGCGCGCAGCCGTCGCCGCCGACAAACTTCTCGCCGATGATGAACGCCTGAGCGAGACCGTCAGGGGACGGCTGCACGGCGTACGTCATGTTGATTCCCCAGCGCGCGCCGTCTCCCAGCAGCTGCTCGAAGCGCGGGGTGTCCTGCGGCGTCGAGATCAGCAGCACGTCACGTATGCCGGCCAGCATCAGCGTCGACAGCGGATAATAGACCATCGGCTTGTCGTAAACCGGCAGCAACTGTTTGGAAACCACCTGTGTCGCCGGAAACAGGCGGGTGCCTGAACCTCCGGCGAGGATGATGCCTTTCACGCGGACTCCCGCGCGGCATAGTTCGTCTCGACCCAGCCGCGGTAGCTGCCGCTGGTTACGTCGCGCACCCACGCGTCGTTGCTCAGGTACCAGCCGACGGTTCTGCTGAGGCCGGAAGCGAAATTCTCGCGCGGTTGCCAGCTCAGCTCGCGCGCTATCTTGCGGGCGTCGATCGCGTAGCGCTGGTCATGCCCGGGGCGATCCTTGACGAAAGTAATCAGCTCGGCGTAGTTGCCGCGCTCGCGCGGCCGCGCCTCGTCGAGCAGCGCGCAGATCGTGCGTACGACATCGAGGTTGGTGATTTCGTTGTTGCCGCCGATGTTATACGTCTCGCCGACGCGTCCGTGCGCGAGCACGGCGCGTATCGCGCTGCAGTGATCACCCACGTACAGCCAGTCGCGCACATTCATGCCGTCGCCGTACACCGGCAGCGGTTTGGCAGCGAGCGCGTTGTGGATGACGAGCGGAATCAGCTTTTCCGGAAACTGATACGGCCCGTAGTTGTTTGAGCAGTTCGTCGTCAGCGTCGGCAGGCCATACGTATGGTGGTAGGCGCGCACCAGATGGTCCGCGCCAGCCTTGGAGGCGCTGTAAGGGCTGTTCGGCGCATAGGGGTTGCGCTCGGTGAACGGCGGATCATCGGGCTGCAGCGAGCCGTACACCTCGTCGGTCGACACGTGCAGGTAGCGAAACGCACCGCGCTCGCCATCGGGCAGGCCGCCCCAATAGGCGCGCGCTTCCTCCAGCAGGCTCAATGTCCCGACTATATTGGTCTCGATGAACTCGCCCGGACCGTGGATCGAGCGATCGACGTGGCTCTCGGCGGCGAAGTGTACGATCGCGCGAGGTTTGTGCTCCGCAAGCAATCGGCCGACGAGCGCGCGGTCGTTGATATCGCTGCGCGCGAAGATGTGCCGCGCGTCGCTCGCCAACGTCGCCAGATTGCCGAGATTGCCGGCATACGTGAGCTTGTCGAGATTGACGACCGGCGAACCTTCGGCTGCCACCCAATCGAGAATAAAATTCGCGCCGATGAAACCAGCACCCCCCGTGACGAGAATCATGCGCTCCACCATTGCATCGGTTTTGAAAAGCAGGACAGATCAGAACGATTTGCTGACAGGCGAGTCTGCGCATAATATCCGGAATCCTCAGTGCGGCATATCAGGGGCAGCAATGCAGCATGCGACGCGACCCGCCGCGACCTCGCTGCCGTTTTTCGCATAAGACTAAATTCTTCACGATCTTTGTTGTTCACTATCCAGGAGGCGACAAGATGCACAAACTAACGTCGATGCTTGGGCTGATCGCAGCAGCGATCGGATTGGCCACCCTGCCCGCCCGTGCCGCCGAGGTTCCCGAGCTGAAAATCGCGCAACAGTTCGGTATCGGCTACCTGCCGCTGACGGTCATGAAGGCCAACGGCCTCGTCGAGAAGCATCTAAAGGCGGCGGGACTGACTACCAAGGTGTCCTGGCTGGTGCTCGGATCGGGCCAGCCGATGAACGACGCTCTGCTCTCGGGCAGCCTGCACGTGGCCTCGGGCGGTGTCGCGCCTTTCCTGATCCTGTGGGACCGCACGCGCGGCACCCTCAATGTCAAAGCGGTGGCGGCGTTATCTTCGATGCCCATGTATCTCGTCACCAACAATCCGAACGTGAAAACGATCAGGGATTTCACCGAAACCGACCGCATCTCGATGGCGGGCGCGGGCACTTCGATCCAGACCATCGTACTGCAGATGGCAGCGGCCCGCGAGTTCGGCGAGGCGAACTACAACAAATTCAGCACGCTCTCCCGTAATCTGTCGCATCCCGACGGCCTGGCCGCCTTCCTCTCCGGCAAGGAAATTAC